>JANOCQ010000162.1:0-1652 GCA_031412255.1 Paracoccaceae bacterium
TGGCCTGCGGCGACGGCAACGGCGGCACGGGTGCGCATCGGGTATTCCCTCCCTGACGATTTTTCGGAACCTGTGCCAAAGTTCGGCGTAAAGCAATGAGGGATTCTGCTTCCCCGCCTCAAGGATGAAACCCATGAAACACGCGTTTGCTCTGCTGCTTTGCGCCCCGCTTGCCTTGTCGGCCTGCGTGATGGAGCCGGTTCCGGTCCCGCCCGACGACAATCTTTCCAGCTGTGGGGCGGATGATCTGCAATATCTGGTCGGCCGGCCCGGCTATGTGCTGGACGGTATGCGCTTCAGTCAGGACGTGCGGGTGATCCAGTACGGGATGGCGGTGACGATGGACTTCAACCCCAATCGGCTGAACATCTGGCTGGACCGCCGCGACGTGATCGAGCGTGTGACCTGTGGCTAGGCTGGCGCTACTGCTTGCCTTCGGGCTTGCCGGTTGCATGGCCGCGCCCGAGGAGAACGCTTGCGGGGCGGCCGGTATGCAGGATCTGGTCGGGCGCGACGACGCGGCGCTGGCGGCAATGTCCTTTCCGCGTGGCACCCGGCTGATCTATCCCGGCACTCCGGTGACCGAGGATTACCGCCCCGACCGGCTGAACCTCGACATCGACCCGTCTGGCACCATCACCGGGGTCTGGTGCGGATAGAAAGAAGGCCCCGGTCACGTGGACCGGGGCCTTTTCGGTTCGGCGTGGGGCAGCGGTTACTGCTTCATCACGCGGAATTCGGTGTGGCAATCCTTGCAGGCACCGCCAAGTGCCCCCATGCCGGCGCCGATCGATTCAGCCGACGCGACATCCATCGCACCCGCTGCATCGCCCAGTGCCTTGGCATCAGCCAGGAAATCGTCCCACTCGGTCCAGATTTCCGGCTTGGCTTCCGAAGCCGGGTCCGCTGCGCCCTGCTCCTTGAAGGTTTCCTCGATCTTGGCGGCTGCCTCGACGATCGCGGCTTTTGCACCTTCGGCGGCAGCGGCGTCATGAGCGGTTTCGCCCTTTGCCATGCCACCAAGGATACCGGTGTTCTTCCCGATGGTCTTCATCAGGTCCGAGCGCGCGATGGCGTTCGGGTCGGTGCGGTCTCCTTCGGCATATGCCGCTCCTGCGACAAGGAGTGCGCCGATTACTGCGGCTTTCACGAACTTCATTTACTGGCTCCCTCGTTGGCTAGCGCAGCCACTATAGGCGCGGCATTCCGTCGCGGTAGCCGCAGCGTTGTGCTTTCACGCACTTGTCATCTGCGGTGGTGCGGGACTCGACAGGCTCGCGGTGGGGTGGCATCCTGTGAACGTATCATGAACACATGAGTCGGACGATGGCGGGACGCCGCATCCTTTCCCTTTGGTTCCCGCGCCTTGCGGCCGAACGCGCTCAGCGGCAGCGCGCCGATACGGTCTCGGTCCCGCTGGCCGTCGTGGGGGACCGAAACGGCGCACAAGTCCTGGTCTCTGTCTCGGTCGAGGCCGAGGGTGCGGGTCTTTCGTTGGGCCAACCCCTGCGCGATGCGACCGCGATCTGCCCTGCCCTGCTGACCATACCCGCCGATCCCCTGACCGAGGCGCGCTTCCTTCTGACGTTGCGTCGCTGGGCCGGGCGCTTCTCGCCCTGGGTGGCCGAGGAGCCCCCGGCAGGCCTGATGAT
>JANOCQ010000163.1:0-4325 GCA_031412255.1 Paracoccaceae bacterium
GAAGCGGCCGAATAGTCGGCCCTTCAAGGTGAGGATGGTCAGCCCTGCAGTGAAAGGACCGCGACGCCCGCAAACACGACCCCGATGCCGGCCCATTGAACTGGACGCACCGGCTCGTTCAAGAAGCGCCACGCCAGCAGCACGGTCACCAACCCGAAGCAGGACGAGGCGACCGAGGCGAACTCCGGTCGATCAAAGCTGCCCGCTGCGGTAACCGCGAACATGCCGCCGAGGTCAAGCGCTGCCATCATCGCCAAAGTTGGCCAAAGTGGCAGGGCAGGCCGTAGGTCCACCTTTTGCCAGAGCACCAGCGCGAGAATCCCTGCGAAGCCTGCGAGGCGGGCAACGAGGGCGACCGGAAGGGGTGCGGCCTGCTCGGTTGCGGCGTGCAGCATGCCGAAGCTGGCGAAGAATCCGGTTGCTGCGGCCACTGACCAGGCGATGGCCACACGGCTGGCATTCTGCCCGGACCCGCCTTCCCCGCGCGCCACCAGTCCGACTCCGGCCACCACTGCCGCTGCGGCCAGCCAGACCTGCGCCGTGATTGTCTGGCCCTGGGCGAGCGCAAGGCCTACCGACAGCAAGGGATAGGCGCCACAGATTGGTGCCACCAGCCGGACCGGGCCAATCGCGAAGGCGCGGTACAGCGCATAAACGCCAAACGCATAGACAAGTCCCGCCGCAATGGTGAAACCGGTCAGCCCGGGGTGGAAGGCCGACCAACCCGAGGACAGGGGTGCAAAGGGCAGAATCCACAGCGCACCGAAGCCCAGCACCATCAGATACAGGGCCGCGGCACTGGCCAAAGCAGACACGCGGCGCACGGTAAAGTCGTGCATCCCCCAAACCAGCGCAGCCGTCAGACCCAGCAGCAAGGATTCCATCACCACCTCTCGCAATGTCGATTTTCGCCACATATCATGCAGGCCACTTGCACGCGACTGCAAGCAACGGTATTCCTGTCATTCAAATTACTTTTCTGCTGGTCAATCTGACATGGGAAGCGCGCCGATGCTGGATGCCCTCTACCCTTCTGTCCGTCCCGGCCCGCCGCGGCCCAGCCGGATCCTGTCTCCACAGGGCCATTCACGCCATCTGGGGCGGGAAAGGCATGTCGTTCCGGGTGGCGGAGCGCTGCTTTTGCAGGTGTCGGTCGGTGACCGCTTCACGCTGGTCAATGACGAGGGTGGCCAACCGGTGGAGGTGATCGCAGCAACCAAGGACGGGCGGATCGACGCGGCGATTCTGGGGAAGGCGGCCAGTTCGACAGCCGAGGGGCTGAAGGGATTGCTGGCCCAAAGCGACGCAAGTCTGGCGCGGCTGCGCATGGGCCTGGAGCGCCGCCGGATCGACTTGGCGAAGGCGGGTGCGGTGCGGCTCTTTGATGCCGGCACCCCGGCCGGGACGCGGGAAGAGCTGGTGGCACTGGATGACGGGTGGCTGGTTGTGGCGTCCCCCGGCCTGCCGATGGCCCCCGAGGCACAGGATACCGCCACGCAGGTGACGTTGCTTGTCCAGCGGGCCAATCCGCGTCTGGTGCGGAACTATGACCTGCCTGATCCGCTCACCGACCCGATCCTGGACCTTCGGGTCAAGTCGGCGACGGCGGAAAGCTATTTCGTCAAGGCAGGGGATTATATCCAGATTCTTGACGTGGATGGTCGGCAATGCACCGATTTCCAATGCTTCGATGCCCGGAAGCTGGACAGGGGTTTGCAGCACGCGCTGGATGTGACGACCAGCCGCACGCTGATGGGCCACGCCTATTCGATGCCAGGGCTGCACTCGAAATACTACGACCAGGACTGGGTGCCGCTGGTCGAGGTGGTCCAGGACACAGTGGGTCGGCACGACGCGTTCGCCATGGCCTGTGCGTCGAAGTATTACGATGACATCGGCTATCCGGGGCACGTCAACTGTTCGGACAACTTCAACGCCGCACTTGCAAAGCATGGCGTCGACCCTCGGCCGGGCTGGATGGCGGTGAACCTGTTCTTCAATACGAACATCGATTCACATGGGGTTCTGATCAGCGACGAGCCTTGGTCGCGTCCCGGCGATTATGTCCTGTTTCGCGCGCTGACCGACATCGTCTGTGTCAACTCGGCCTGCCCGGACGACACCTCGCCGGCGAATGGCTGGTACCTCAGCGACATCCACGTGCGCACCTATTCCGGGGCCGAGACCTTCTCGCGCTCGATCGCCTATCGCCCCACGCCCGATGCGGAGCCCAAGATGACCAAGGAAACTGCGTTCCACTCCCGGATCAGCGAAAAGACCCGGAACGTGGTGGAGTACAAGGGCTACTGGTTGCCGCAGGTCTATTCGCAGAACGGCGCGTTGGAGGAATACTGGGCCTGCCGGCAGGCTGCGGTGGTGCTGGACCTGTCGCCGCTGCGGAAATGGGAAGTGACGGGACCGGACGCCGAGGCGCTGATGCAGTGGGTGCTGACCCGCGACATGAAGAAGCTGTCTCAGGGCCAAGTCGTCTATTCCGCGATGTGCTATGAGCATGGCGGAATGATCGACGATGGCACCGCGTTCCGTCTGGGCCGCGACAATTTCCGCTGGATCGGCGGAGATGAGTATGGCGGGCACTGGATCCGCGAGCAGGCCGAGAAGCTTGGCTTGCAGGTGATGGTGCGGTCGTCCACGGACCAGCTGCATAACCTTGCGGTTCAGGGCCCGAACAGCCGCGAGATCATCAAGCGCATGATCTGGACCGCTCCGCATCAGCCGACGATCGAGGAGCTTGGCTGGTTCCGCTTCACGGTGGGCCGCCTGGGCGGGCCGTCGGGCGCGCCGGTGGTTGTGTCGCGGACGGGGTATACCGGCGAGTTGGGGTTCGAGGTCTTCTGCCACCCGAAGGACGGGGCGGCGGTCTACGACGCGGTCTGGGCCAATGGCGGCGACCTGGGGCTGAAGCCGATGGGGCTGGCCGCGCTGGACATGGTGCGGATCGAAGCGGGGCTGATCTTCGCGGGCTATGATTTCAGCGATCAGACCGACCCGTTCGAGGCCGGCATCGGCTTTACGGTGCCCTTGAAGTCGAAGACCGACGACTTCGTGGGCCGCGAGGCACTGATCCGGCGAAAGGAGCATCCGTCGCGGAAGTTCGTTGGGCTGGAGATCGACGCGAACGTTGATGTCGGCCACGGCGACTGCCTGCATGTGGGACGCGCGCAGGTAGGCGAGGTGACGTCTTCAGTCCGCTCGCCGATCCTCGGCAAGAACATCGCGCTGGCGCGGGTCGACGTGGCGCATTCCGAGGCGGGCACTGCGCTGGACGTCGGCAAGCTGGACGGCCAGCAGAAGCGGCTGCCAGCGGTCATCGTGCCCCTGTCGCATTACGACCCAAAGAAGACGCGGCCGCAGAGCTGAGCGCCCGGACTTTTTGAAAAGTCCGGTTCGGAGCCTTCAAAGGCTTCGGTTCGATTTCTTTGAAGAAATCGGGGAAAGGAGGATGCAATGGAGCCGATGATCAACCGGATCGGGGGCGAAGAGCAGGTTCATCTGTTGGTGAACCACTTCTACGACCTGATCGAGACCCTGCCGCAGGGCCGCACGATCATGGAGATGCATCTCATGGGCCACGGGTTGTCGCACGTGCGGCCCGAGCAGTTCTACTTCCTGTGCGGGTTTTTCGGTGGGCGGCGCTATTACCACGAGCTGCACGGCCACATGAACCTGCGGGAAATCCATGCCCACGTGGAAATCCGGCGACAGGACGCCGAGGATTGGTTGGCGGTGATGGACCGCGCGATGGCCGATACGGGCGTTGCCGAGAAAGAGCACGGCGAGATCATGACGACCTTCCGCCGTGCTGCGCTGATGCTGGTCAACGTGGCCGGTTAAAGCACGCCGTTCCGCAGCGCCTGGACCTTCTGGCGCAAGCCGAGGTCGGCGAGGATCACCCGTCCCTCCTGGACGAGTTCGTCGCGCAGGTCGGTCGCCAGGATCTGGGTCCGGCGGTAGAAGTGATCGATTTCTTCTGGTGTCGCCTCGGCGAGGAAGGCCTGAAGTTCTGGGCGAAACTGGTAGGCACCTTTGGTCATCCGGAACGGAATCGCGGCGAGCCAAGCTGCCTTGTCCTGAGAATGGAAATGCAGAAGCTTCATCTCGGGCTGCCAGTCGGGGGTTGGCACGAACTCCTTGTCGATCATGACGGCATGAAGGCGCGGCAGCAGATTGGGGAGCCCGGTGCGGTAGATGACCTTACCGACGGTGTGGGAAAGCATGCCGTCGCGGATGATCTTGCGATAGTTCCCCAGTGCCACCCGGCGGCGAGGCCAGAACTGGTGCCGCAGCGCGCCCCGAAACTCACG
>JANOCQ010000164.1:0-12530 GCA_031412255.1 Paracoccaceae bacterium
CGCCCGCGACCTGGGCCGGGTCGACGTGACCCCGGGCCGCTTCCTTCTGCCCGGCGATCTTGCCGGGTCTCCTGTCCTGACCTTTGCGCCCCTGCCGAAGCCCGCATCGACCGGCCGGAACAGCCTTTGGCGCGAGATGGAAAACCGGTACGAGGCCTACAAGGTGCGCGTCGTACGCCCCTTTTTCCGGGACCATTTCGCCCGGATCGACCGGCAGGTCGTGCTGGCCGATGTCCTCGGCGCGATCCACCAGGGGCCGCGTGCGGTCGAGGACCTGCGGCGGGTGATGGCCGAGGTTTTGTCCAGCTTCCGGCCGGGGCGGAACACCTGGCTGTCGGGCCTTTTCGGGGCGCACCGGGTGGAGCGGATCCTGTTTGCCGCCACCAAGGCAGACCATCTGCACCACGAACAGCATCCGGCGCTGACCGCGATCACCGCGTCGCTTCTGGCCGAGGCGAAGCAGCGCGCAGACTTCTCGGGCGCGCGGACCGAGGCGATGTCGCTGGCCTCGCTTCGGGCGACAGTGGAAGAGGTGGTGACGCGGGACGGGGTCGAGGTTCCGGCGGTGCGGGGTATCCTGCAGTCGACCGGCAAGCCCGCGCTGATGTATCCAGGCGCGCTGCCGTCGGACCCCTCGCGCCTGCTGTCCCCCGCGCGGGAAGGGGCAGAGGCCTGGCTTGATGCGGATTACAGCCTGATGACCTTTGCCCCGGCACGGTTGAATTTGCGACCTGGAGAGGGTCCACCGCACATTCGGCTGGACCGGGCGGTCGAGTTCCTGATCGGAGACCAGTTGTGAGCAGCTGGAGCATTACCGATGCCGATGGGTCCGATGTGGGCGCATTGGCGCAGATCTTGGGCGATTGGGCCCGCGAAACGGAGTGGATGCCGGATCTTCATACCC
Source organism: Paracoccaceae bacterium (assembly GCA_031412255.1). GTDB lineage: Bacteria > Pseudomonadota > Alphaproteobacteria > Rhodobacterales > Rhodobacteraceae > Tabrizicola. The sequence goes on from JANOCQ010000164.1 coordinate 905, forward strand.
GCGAAGACGACGAGGGTTTCTTGGCGGGATTGCTGCGGACACATTCGGTTCGCGTCGCGCGAGGGGGCAAGGATCGTGTGGGATTTCTGGCGCGGCAAGGGGGCAGAGTGCAGGCGCTTCATGTCGCTCGGGCCGCGCGCGGAATGGGGATCGGCCGGGCGCTGCTGGAGGAGGTGAAACCGGTTGAGCCGGAGGTCAGCCTCTGGACGTTTCAGGCCAATACCCGCGCCATCGCTTTCTACCTGCGTGAAGGGTTTGCCGAAGCAGAACGAACTGACGGTCAGTGCAATGATGAGCGTCTGCCGGACATCCGGATGATCTGGAGGAGAGGCTGATGAGCCGCCCGCCAAAGCCGTTTCTGGAAGATATGGAGGAGGGTGTCGATCCCTCGCTCGCGCCCCCGGTGCCCGATGCGTTGCCCGAAGGGCAGGCGATGCTGGCGGTGGCGGTGTTGTCGCAGAAGAAGAGTTCGGCGCTGGGGCGGTTTGCCTGGTGGGCGTTCTCGGCCCTGTTCTGCTTTGCCCTGTCGGTCGCGGCCTATGATTTTGTCACCGGGCTCCTGGCGCGGAATGTGGTGCTGGGATGGGCGGCCTTTGCGCTGGTCGTCGTGGCTGTGGTGGCGGCGCTGGTCTTGGCTCTGCGCGAATGGGGGGCCTTCCTGCGACTGGGGCGGCTGGACAGCTTGCGCGCCCGGGCGGCGGAGGCGCGGGCGGCGGCGGACCTGAAGGCGGCGCGGCGCGTGACCTCTGGGCTGGTTTCGCTTTACGCCGCGCGCGGGGATACCGCCTGGGGCCGGGCGCGGCTGGCGGAGCGCGAGGCTGAGGTGATGGATGCCGACGCGCTTTTGGCGCTGGCAGAGCGGGAGCTTCTGACCACCCTGGATGCCGAGGCGCGGCTGGTGATCGAGGCTGCTGCACGGCAGGTCGCGACGGTGACGGCACTGGTGCCGCTGGCGCTGGCGGATGTGGCGACGGCGGCGGTGGCGAACCTGCGGATGATCCGGCGGATTGCCGAGATCTATGGCGGGCGGTCGGGGAGCTTTGGCAGCCTGAAGCTCCTCCGCCGGGTGTTCGGGTCTTTGGTGGCGGCGGGGGCCTTGGCGCTGACTGACGACATGATCGGGTCCGTGGCGGGCGGCGGCGTACTGTCGAAGCTGTCGCGCCGGTTCGGCGAAGGCGTGGTCAATGGCGCGCTGACGGCCCGGGTCGGGGTGGCGGCGATGGAATTGTGTCGGCCGATGCCGTTCGTTGCACTGGAGCGGCCGGCGGTGTCGTCGCTGGTCAGCCGGGCTTTGACCGGGCTGGTGTCGCGCGGCCAGGGACGGCTGTCAGATTGAGCGCCTTGCTGCGCACGCCTTTTGTCTCGCCCTTTGCGCGTGAAGGACGCGCAAAGGGCTCGGGCGAGCCTCCGGCGGGGAGATTTGTGGCCAGGTGAAAGGGCTTTCGGTCCGGACCCTTGCCATGTCTTGCGTCATGCCGAGGGAGCGGTCCAGGCGACCCAGCGGCCGTGGAAATCGGCGCGGCCGAGGGGGATGGTTTCGCCTCGTGGCCAGAGGGTCAGGGTCAGCGCGGTGCCGGGGGATTGGTCGTCGGCTTCCATCGACAGGCAGGCGACGGGGGTGGTTTCGCCTGCGGACTGCATCGCGGCGCTTGCGCGGGTCCGCGTGGCGGTCGGGAAGTATTGCCAGGCAACGGTGTGGAAGACGAGGTGCAGGGCGCCGTCATGGCGGGTTTGCAGGCGGCTGTCCAGCCAATCGGCGGCATCGGCCTGGTCGACCGGGGGGCGGAGCCGGGCGGCAAGGTCCAGTGCTGTACGGGTCCGGGCGATGCGGTCGGTCTGGTCGGCCCAGATATAGGCCAGAAGGCGCAGGCGGTCGGTCGTGGGATCGAGGGGGTTAAGGTCGACGCCCCGGCGGTCAAGGACCGTGGGCGTCGCCTTGGGGGGCAGTGCGCCGGTCCAGTCGGGGGTAAGGGTGAGGGCGGCGTCCGCGGGACCGAAGGTCTGGCCCTTGGCGGTCATGGCGTAGGGGTCCCAGAGCAGGTTGAGGCCTGCGCTGGCACCGAGTTCGCTAAGGACCAGCGGCAAGCCATAGCGCGCGGTCAGCCAATGCGCGGCGGCGATCAGAACGGCGGAGCGGCGGACCTCGTTCGTCTGGGGCGGGGATGCGAGCCAGTCAAGGAGCAAGGCGGGGTGGCGGGCGATGGCGGCAAGGGCTGTGGCGGTGGGGTCAGTCAGGGGGCCGGCGTAGGCGGCAGCAAGGTCTGGATCGGTGCCGCTTAGGACAAGGGCGTGCAGCCCGGCGGCAAGCCGGAGAGGGACGGCGTCCCCCATCGACGAGGGGTCGCCGGCCCAGGTCAGCACCCGGTCGGCGACAGGGTCTCCGGGGCGAAGCGCCGCGGCCAGACCGGCCATCAGCTTCGCCATCAGGGGCGAGCCAAGAGCAGCTCCGGCCCGGGCCTGTCCCATGAAAGCGTCGCGGACTGCCTGGTGCGGAGCCGTCACCGGAACTTGTCCAGAAGCCTTTGCATCGGGCTGCGGCTGTCTTCCGACGGTTGCGGGGCAGGCGCCGGCGGTTCGGGCTTTTCCTTCGTTGTCGAAGATCGGGGCGGCGCGGTGCGCAAGGCGACGGCGTTCATGAACTTCTGGCCATCGCCTGCGGCCAGCGCCTCGGCCCCGTCCGAGATGCCGTGGAGGAGGTCCTCCAGCCAGTCGGCGTCGGCCTTGGCGAAGTCGTGCAGCACATAGGCCGCCACGGCGTCCTTGTGGCCGGGGTGGCCGATCCCAAGGCGGACGCGGGCGTAAGCGTCGCCGAGGTGGCCGTGGATCGACCTCAGGCCGTTGTGACCTGCATGCCCACCGCCCTGTTTCAGGCGCAGTTTGCCCGGGGCAAGATCAAGCTCGTCATGGAAGACGGTCAGGTCGGCGAGGGGGAGTTTCCAGAAGGCGACGGCGGCTTGCACCGATTGGCCAGAGAGGTTCATGAAGGTCTCGGGTTTCAGCAGGGCGACCTTTTCGGAGCCGAGGCGGCCTTCGCTGACGAGGCCCTGGAAGGCCTTGCGCCAGGGGGTGAAGCCGTGGTCGGCGGCGATGCGATCCAGCGCCATGAAGCCGATGTTGTGCCGATTCCCTTGATATTTCGCGCCGGGATTGCCGAGGCCGACCCAGAGTTTCATCCTTTGCTCTCCCCATGCGCGTTGGGTGGGGTATAGCTTTCGCGGGGGATCGAGACAACCAATGGGACCTGGATGCGCAGCTTCACCCTTCGCGGCCTGACGCTTTACCTGCCGGAGCCGGCGCTGAAGGGCAATCTGGAGCGGGCGCTGTCATCGGGCCGCTACGAGAACCACGAGGTGGACGCGCTGCTGTTGCACATGCGGCCGGGGGACCGGCTTTTGGACCTTGGCGCAGGGCTGGGGTTCATCTGTGCGGTGGCGGCCAGGGTGCTGGGGGAAGCGGCGGTTGCGGGCGTTGAGGCGGGGCCGGAGACGGTAAGGCTGGCGCGCAAGAACCTGGCGGCGAACGGGTTTCCCGGCGTCAAGGTGGTGCGCGGGGCGGTGGTGGGCGTGGGCGAGGGCGAGGTGGAGTTCGGCCAGCGCCCGGCCTTCTGGGCCAGCGCGCTGAAGGGGCCGGAGGGTTGGCCGGAAAATGCCAACGTCATCCAGGTTCCGGCGCGGCCGATCGGGAAGTTGCTGGCGAGGTTCGCCCCCTCGGTGATCTGCTGCGATATCGAGGGGGGCGAGTTGGACGTCCTGGTTCAGCCCCTGCCGGGCGTGCGGCTGGTGGTGGTCGAGACGCATCCTTTGGTCTACGGCGCCGAGGGGGTGGCACGGATCAGCGCGGCACTTGAAGCTCAGGGCTTTGTGCCGGCCGACGGGGCGAAGAAGGATACGCTGGTCTTCCTTCGATCAGGCGGCACGGGCGCCGAGTAGGCGGGTGTCCTCCAGCCAGCGGGCGCGAATCCGCGGGGTGCTGTGCTCGACCGGGGAGTAATGGGTGTGACGGACCGGCTTAAGGCCGACGAAGGACAGGATCTGGCGCTGGACCTGCCGTTTCAGCGCCCGACCATACATCAGCCAGAAGGCCCAGGACGGGGTGTCGGAGGTCAGCATGAAATGGGCGGTGCGGCCGGACAGGAGCGGTATTGGCAGACCCATGCGGCGTTGGCGCGGGTCAAAGGCGAAGCCTGGCAGGAAGGTGCGGTCGAAAAGACCCTTGGCCTTGGCGGGCAACCCTCCCCACCACATCGGCGTGATCAGCACGACGTGTTCGGCCCAGAGCAGGTCTTCGCGGAAGGCTTCAAGGTCGGGCTCCAGCGCCGGGGCGTTGCGGAAGCCGGCTTGGCCGAAGTCGGGGTCGAAGGACATCTCGGACAGCCGCGCGATGCGGACCTCGTGGCCCGCGGCCTGCGCCCCGTCGCGATAGGCTTGTGCAAGGGCGGCGCTGAGTGACAGTCTGGCAGGGTGCAGATCGACGACAAGGATGCGGCGGGACATGGGGGCTCCATAAAATGACTAGGGTCAGTTTTATGCAGAAAATGACCATAGTCAATAAATTTGGCGAGGGCTGTCGGTGACGCGGAAAGTACAGGCGCGCAGGCTGGCGACGCGGGACCGGCTGCTGGCAGCCGGGCGGGAGATCATCCTTTCGTCAGGGCTGTCGGGGCTGCGGACCGAAGATGTGGTGCAGCGCGCGGGGACGGCAAAGGGGACGTTTTTTGCGCATTTCGTCGACCGGGATCATTTTCTGGCCGCGCTTCTGGCGGAAACTCTGGGGGCAGAGCTTGCGGGGCTTACGGCTCCGCAGGATCGCGAGGGGGTGATGCGCAGCCTCGATCGGATCTATCGCCTTTTTGCGGCGGATGTAGAAACGGTGGCGCTGCTTGCGCGGTTCAGCGGTCCTGCGGGCGCGGGGATGGGGCTGGACCGGCTGATCTGTCTGGTGGTCGAGCGGCTGGCCGAGGGTGTGGCACGCATGCAGACGCGGGGAGAGGTTGGTTCATCCCGCGCACCAGAGGTGCTGGCCGAGGCGTTGATGGCACAGGTCTTCCACGCGGCGGCTTCGGCACAGTGCGGACTGCATGGCGATGCCGGGGCGGTCAGGGCGCGAGCAGACCAGTTGCTTGTGGACATGTCCGAGGCGCTGCTCTGGCCGGATGGCTAGGGACTGCTCCTCGTTCGACTTCGTCTTCTCGTCGCGGGGGATGCGCCACAGCGAGGAGTGACGAAGTCATCGACGAGCGTTGCCCCGAAAGCAGACGGGGGGCCCGAAGACCCCCCGTGCAAGAGCAATCGTCACGTGCCGTCAGGCGGTGGCGGGTTCTTCTTCGACCGCAGCGAGGCCAGCCGGAGCGGCCACGTTGGCGATCACGAAGTTCCGGGCGATGGTCGGCTTGGCGCCGGCCGGAAGTTCGATGTCGTCGATGTGGATCACATCGCCGACCTCGGTGCCCGTCAGGTCCACGGTGAGGTGATCGGGGATGTCGCCGGCGGTGACCTCGAGCTCGACCTCCTGGCGGACGACCACCAGGGTGCTGCCGCGCTTGAGCCCGGGCGAGGCTTCGTGGTTGACGAATTCCACGTGGATGAACAGCTCGATCCGGCTGTCATCGTGGATGCGCATGAAGTCGACATGCGTCGGCATGTCCTTGACCACGTCGCGCTGGACGCCACGGCACACGACGTGCACGTCGGGCTGACCTTCAACCTTGAGGTTGAACAGCGACTGCAGGAAGCGACCCTGCCGCAGCTTGGTCAGGAGGTAGTTGAATTTCATCTTGATCGCGACCGGCTCGGTGCCGTCGCCATAGATGATGCCAGGTACGTAGCCGTCACGACGGGCTTGACGGGCGGCCCCCTTGCCTGTCCCCGTCCGTACCTCGGCGGTAAGATCGATGATCTCGCGTGCCATAGGTTCTCTCCAATATAAGTCCGCCATCCTCCAAGGGTGCATGGCGCGACCGGGGGGCATTAACGGAGAATGCGCGGGAAGGGAAGGGGGAAGTTCGGCGCGGTGGGTGGCGACATGTCACAGAGTTAACCGGCGATGAAGGAGAGAATCCTGAAGCCCGCCGCGACGGGGGTCGATGACGCGGTCAACCCGTTGAAAGCGGGGGATTAATCCGGGCTTTGTCGGACCGGAGTGCATCTGGAACGGATATCGAACCGTCTGGGTTCCGGACCTACGCTCGGCAGTCTGCACGCGTGAACCTTTACGTGCGAATCGCGGCGCTTGGACGCCGGTGTCGCTTTCTAGGGGCAGGGACGTCGCCTGTGGGCTGGATGGAACCGGGTCGCCGGGATAGCTGTCGTTCTCTTTCCCTGGAGCCGGCCGCAATGATTTCTCTTCCCACCCTGGCGCATGCCCGGCCCGCCATCGGGGCCTTTGCGGCGATGGGCGTGTTGTGGGGGACCTTTGCGGCGATCCTGCCGGACCTGAAGTTGATGCTGGCCGTGGACGAGGCGCAACTGGGGCTCTTGATCTTCTGCACGCCCATTGCCGCGATCAGCGCCATGCTGGTGGCTCCGGCGTTCGGAGCGGCGATGGGGCGGGCCGCGCTGCCGATGGCGGTCCTGATGATGGCGCTGGCCTTCATGCTGCCGGGGCAGGCCTCGGTGTGGTGGCTCTTTCCGCTGGCGATGGCCTGTGCGGGGGCCGCGACAGGGCTGACGGATGTGCTGATGAACGCGCGCGTGGCGGCAATCGAGACCCAACGCGGTCTGCACCTGATGAACCTCGCCCACGCGGCCTATTCCTTTGGCTATGCGGGCGGCGCGGTCCTGACCGGCGTGCTGCGCGGGGCGGGCTGGGGGCCGGACTGGGTGATGGGGACAATGGCGGCGGTGGGGGTTCTCTGCGCGACGCTGACCATCGAACGCGATGGGCGGATCGACGGGCTGCGCAAGCCCAGGGACGGAACCGCGGTGCCCTTGGGGCTGGTTCCAGTGCTTGGCGGCGGGATTGTGCTGATCGCCTTCATGACCGAGAACGCGGCCGAGAACTGGTCGGCCCTGCACATCGAGAAGACCCTTGGCGGCAGTCCCGAGGAAGGGGCGCTTGGCCCGGCCATGCTGGCCCTGACGATGGGCTTTGCGCGGTTGGGCGGGCAGTGGCTGGCCGGTCGGCTGGACGCGTTCACCATCCTGCGCAGCGGCGCGGTGATTGCAGCGGCGGGCGCGCTGGTCGTGGCGCAGGCCGCAAGCCCGCTGGTCGCCTACATTGGGTTCTTCGTGATGGGCATCGGCGCCTCGGTCCTGGCGCCGACGGCGTTCTCGCTGGTCGGGCAGATGAGCCCGGACGAGGCCCGGGCGCGGGCCGTCGCGCGGGCGACCTTGCTGGGCTACTTCGGGTATTTCGTCGGACCGCCGCTTCTGGGCGTGCTTGCCGGCACCTTCGGTTTGCGGTTCGCCTTTGTCTGGGCGGCCTGCCTTGTCGCGCTGGTCTTCGTCCTGGCACCGATGCTGAAGCGTCAGCGGACCTGAACTTCCAGGAAACGCGGGCCTTCGTGCGGTGTGATGAGGAGCTCTCCCAGCTGGTCGGGGTCGGGGGGCACGCTGGCGAAGACCATGTCGCAGGCCATCGCGAAGTGCGCCATGTCCAAAGGCGAGGGGTGGCAGCCGATGATCTTGTCCACTTTGGCCTGACGCAGCGCATCCTCGATCTCGCGGAAGCCGGCGTTGTTCCAGACGATGTAGGTGATGGGGAGCTTTTCGTCGACGGCGGTGCGAAGCTCGCCGGGGCTGAACTGCAACCCGCCATCGCCGATCAGGCAGACCACGGGCACGCCGGGGGCGGCGATGGCCGCACCGATGGCGGCCCCCGGTGCGAAGCCAAGTGCGCCGTAACCGGTGGCGGCGTTGAACCAGCCACGCGGGCGGTCGTGGTCGTAATAGAGGTTGGCGGCATAGACCGGCTGGGTGCTGTCTCCGACGATGATCGCATTCGGCATGGCGTCCCGGATCACCTCGACCATGTCGAGCTGGCCCGGCATTGCCTCGCTCAGGGTGGCAAGCTCGGCTCGCGCCGCCTTGCGGACGGCCTCGGCCCTTGCGGCACCGTCGCGATTGGCGCGGATGGTCATCGGCATCAGTGCGGCCATCATCGCCCCGGCGTCAGCCTTGATCGGCATCTTGGCAGGGTGGCGGGCCAGCTGTTCCGCACAGATGTCGATGCGGATCATGTCCGACAGGTTCGGAACGCGGCCGTTGGCGTACATGTCATAGTCAGTGGGGCCAAGTTCGGTGCCGATCGCCAGGATCTGGTCGGCATCCGCAATGAACTTGCGGACCGAAGTAAGGCTCGGAGACGCCGGGACGGTCAGCCGGTGGCCGAACATGGCGCCGCGGGCGTTGACGGTCTGGATGACCGGAGCATCCAGAGATTCCGCCAGCTTTTGCAAGGGCTCCTCGGCCCCCCGGGTGCCACCCCCGGCCAAAATGACAACCCGCTCGGCGGCATTCAGAGCGGCGGCGATGCTGCGGAGGCGGCCCAGCGGCAGGGGCACCGCGCTGCCCGAGACGACGGGCGGCGGCAGTTCGGGGCAGGGTTGGCCCATCATGTTGGTGGAAATCTGGATATGAGCCGGGCCAGGGCGACCGGCGGTCATTGCGGCAAAGGCACGGTCCAGGACCTCGCCAAGCGTTTTCGGATCGATGACGGTTTCGCTGTGGCAAAGGGTGGCGACCATCGCGCCCTGGTCGGGAAGTTCGTGCAACCGGCCAAGGCCCTTGCCCAATGTGTCGCTGCGGCCGAGGCCGGAGATCACCAGCATGGGCACAGAATCCGCCTTGGCCTGCGCCATCGCGGTCAAGGTGTTGGTCAGACCGGGGCCCGTGATGACGAAAGCGGCGGCGGGTTTGCCCGAGACGCGGGCGTAGCCGTCGGCCATGAAGCCTGCACCCTGTTCATGCCGCGGGGTCACGTGGCGGATCCTGCCCTGGGCGGCGGCGAGACCGCGGTACAGTTCGATCGTGTGGACGCCGGGAATGCCGAAGACGGTGTCGATGCCGCGGGCGATCAGGCCCTCGACCAGACGGATGCCGACGGTGGTCATGCTGCGTTCCCCAGAAGGCTGGCCGCATGGGCGGCGATACGGTTTGCGGCGAGGGCGGTGCGGTCATCGGGTTGCGTGAGCGACAGGCGCAGCCAGCCGGACAGACCCGCGCCGAAGCTTTCGCCGGGCATGACGGCCACCTTCTGGCGGTCGAGAAGGGTCACGGCGAAGTCTTCTCCCGACAGGCCGGTGGCGCGGACATCGATGAGGGCGAACATGCCCGCTTCGGGACGGTGGACATAAAGCCCGTTCACCCCAGAGAGCGCGTCCGCGATGATCCCGGCGCGGCGCGAGAAGCGTTCAGCCATTCCTGCGGCCACCGGAGAAGGTTCGGAAACTGCAAGCTGGGTGGCATCCGCCAGGAAGGGTTGGGAGCCAAAAAGCATGGTTTCTGAAAGCGGCAGCATCCGGGAGCAAAATTCGGCAGGTCCGACGCACCAGCCCGAGCGAAAGCCGGGAGCGGCATGGGACTTCGAGATCGACGAGGCGACGATGGTGCGGTCGGCGAGGTCGGGGTAGTTCAGCGGCGAGGTGAAGGTCACGCCGGGGAAGATCATGTCCTCGTAGACCTCGTCGCAGAGGATCCAGAGGTCATGGGCCTTGGCAAGGTCCCCAAGCGCGCGGATATCCTGGGGACGCAGGACCGCGCCGGTGGGGTTATGGGGCGAGTTCAGGAACAGGACGCGGCTGCGGGGCGTGATCCGCGAGGCCACATCTGCGGCCTGCATCCGGAAGCCGGTTTCGGGCTTCAGCGGGACCGGGACCACCTTCGCGCCGGTCTGGGCGATGAGACCCTCGTAGGTCGCGTACATCGGGTCGCCGAGCAGCACCTCGTCCCCGGCTTCGACGAGCGTACGCAGGATAGCATATAGGACGGTCTGGGTGCCGGGCAGGCACATGATCTGGTCGCGGGTGATCTCGCGGCCGCGGCGCGCGGTGTAGCGGGCGGCAAGCGCCGCAACGAGGCCGGGTTCGCCGCGTCCGTTGGAATAGCCGGTGCGTCCGGCCAGCATCGCGGCACTTGCGGCCTCGATGAAGCGGGAGGGGGTGGGGACATCAGGCTCGCCAATGGTGAATTCGATGACGTCTTCGCCCGCAGCCTTCAGTGCGCGGGCGCGGGCGTGCAAGGCCCATTTGGAACCGCCAAGGCCGGAAAGGCGGTCGGTGACGGAGGCATATCTCATGGCAGGGACTTTCCGAAATCGGGGAGCATGGAGGTATGGGCCATCAGGTCCAGCCCAAGGATGGCGCTGACCGAAGAGAGGCCGATGGTGATGATCTCGCCGGGGGCAAAGGTGACGGGAAGGAGCGAACCCTCGACCCAGAGGCCGTCGATCAACGCATTGCAGGCGATAGCCTCGGCACGGGTCTGGCCGGGCCTCGTCGCGCGCGGAAGCGTCTCGATCAGTTTCTGGAGGGTGTCGCGGTAGGCCAGGTAGGCCGCTTCGTGCACCGCCATCAGATCGGGGTCGCTGCGGACCTTGTGCATGTAGCCGGCCCAAAGGACCACGGCGCCTGCGTCCAGCACCGGCGGACGCAGCGACGCGGCGATGAAGGCAGCCAGACGTTCCTCGGGACCTGCGCCGACGCCTTCGATGGCGTCGGAACCCTTTGCGGTCATGCCGTCCATCAATGCGCGATAGGCGGCGCGGGTCAGTTCGTCCTTGGACTGGAAGTAGTGCCGGATAAGGCCCGGTGTCACCCCCGCCCGCTCGGCAATGGCGCGGACGGTCGCAGCTTCGGGCCCACCCTCGGCCACCAGTTCCTGCGTGGCCGAGATCAGGGCCGAGCGACGGCTTTCTTCGCTTTCGCGGCGATAAAGGCGGCGGGCGGGTTGCATGGCTTCCGTTTGTTATACGCGTGTATAATCATGCCGGAAGCACCGGAAGTCAACAGCCTCAGGGTTCGCGGTGGACGTCTTTGTGGATGATGACATCGGAATTGGGATAGGCGTCCAGGATGGCGCGGCGGAGGCTGGCCCCGATGTCATGCGCCTCGCGCAGGGACTGGTTGCCGTCGAGTTCGATGTGAAGGTTGACGAAAACGCGGCTGCCGGCGGTCCGGGTCTTGAGGTCGTGATAGCCGCGCACTCCGGGCCAGTCGGCCGCGATCTTGCCGATGCCCTCGATGATGCGGGGATCGGCGGCGCGATCCATTAAAGCGTCCCAGGCATCCTTGCCGATCCGCAGGGCACCGATGGCCATGACGGCGGCGGCGGCCAGGGCCACGACGGCATCGATGGAGCCAAGGCCGTAGCGGCTGGAGGCCCAGAGCGCACCGATCGCCCCGAGGCTGGGCAGGAGGTCACCAAGATAGTGCAGCCGGTCGGCGGCCACCACCTTGCTGCCGGTCCGGCGGGCAACGCGGCCCTGCCACCAGACAAGCGCCAGGGTCAGCACGATCGAGATGACCATCACGAACAATCCGCGACCCTCGGAGGCAAGTTGGTGTGGCGTCTCGGCCATCAGTCGGCGGACGGCCGTCCAGCCGATCACGCCAGATGACACCATTATAAAAGCCGATTGCGCCAGGGCGGCCAAGTCCTCGGCCGAGGTGTGGCCGAAGGCGTGGTCCTCA
>JANOCQ010000165.1:0-13198 GCA_031412255.1 Paracoccaceae bacterium
GTGGACAATAGGGCGACCGGACACTGGATCAACTCCTCGATCCGCCGCACATACTTGATTGCAGCCCCGGGAAGCTCGGCCCAGCTGCGCGCGCCCGCCGTCGTCTCGGACCAGCCTTCCAGCTCTTCGTAGATCGGTGTGCAGCGCGCCTGTTCGTCCGCGGCGATCGGCAGATAATCCATTCGCCTGCCGTCCAGGTCGTAGGCAACGCAGATCTTCAGCGTCTTGAACCCGTCCAGCACGTCCAGCTTGGTCAGCGCGATCCCTGACACGCCAGACGTCGCGCAGGTCTGCCGCACCAGCACCGCATCGAACCAGCCGCAGCGCCGCTTGCGCCCGGTGACGGTGCCGAATTCATGCCCGCGCTCGCCCAGCCGCTCGCCATCCGCGTCGAACAACTCCGCCGGGAACGGCCCTTCGCCGACCCGTGTCGTATAGGCCTTCACGATGCCCAGGACAAAGTCGATGGCCGTCGGCCCAACGCCGGTGCCAGTCGCAGCCTGCCCTGCAATGGTGTTCGACGAGGTCACGTAAGGATAGGTCCCGTAGTCGATGTCCAGCAAAGACCCCTGCGCGCCCTCGAACAGGATCCGCTTGCCCGCCCGCCGCGCCTCGTTCAGCACCTTCCAGACCGGCCCGGCATAGGGCCTGATCTTCGGTGCGATCTCCAGCAAGCTTGCCTTCAGCGCCACCGCATCCACCGGCTCCAGCCCCAGCCCCGACCGCAGCGCGTTGTGGTGGGTCAAAAGCCGCCCGATCCGCGTGTCCAGCGTCGCCGCGTCAAAAAGATCCGCCACCCGGATCGCCCGCCGACCGACCTTGTCCTCATAGGCCGGGCCAATCCCGCGCCCCGTCGTCCCGATCTTGGCCACGCTGGTCTGCGCCTCACGGCCCCGGTCCAGCTCGCCGTGGATCGGCAGGATCAGGCTGGCGTTCTCGGCCAGCATCAGGTTCTCGGGCGAAATCTCCACCCCCTGCCCGCGCAGCTTCTCGATCTCGGCAACCAGGTGCCATGGGTCCACGACCACGCCGTTGCCGATCACCGACAGCTTGCCGCCGCGCACAATCCCCGACGGCAAGAGCGACAGCTTGTAGACCGTGTTCCCGATGACCAGCGTGTGGCCCGCGTTGTGCCCGCCCTGGAACCGCGCGATCACATCGGCGCGTTCGGACAGCCAGTCAACCAGCTTGCCCTTGCCCTCATCGCCCCACTGGGCACCCACCACGACGACGTTGGCCATGTCCATCCCTCGAGTCTGTCACAAACGAGGCGGGGTATACCGGCGCCGCGCCACCGGGGAAACCCTTCAAATGGGCCGCACCCTGACATAGACCTGTTACAGAACCGCCATAGGACGACGGCATGGATACGATCATCTACCACAACCCCGCCTGCGGCACCTCGCGCAACACATTGGCCCTGATCCGCGCTGCCGGGATCGAGCCGCAGGTGATCGAATATCTCAAGTCCCCGCCCTCACGCGATCAGGTCCGGGCGCTTGCCGCCGCCACCGGCCAGCCGCTCCGCGCGCTGATCCGGGAAAAGGGCACTCCCTTTGCCGAACTTGGCCTTGGCGACCCCGGCCTCACCGATGACCAGCTCCTCGACGCCGTCGAGGCGCACCCGATCCTCCTCAACCGCCCCATCGTGGTGACACCCAAAGGCACCCGACTTTGCCGCCCGTCCGAGGCCGTTCTGGCCCTCCTGCCGACGATGACCGGCACCTTCACCAAGGAAGACGGCGAGGTCGTGGACCTCTCGGCCCGCGCATGACCGCCCGCGCCTTTGCTGCCGAAACCATCGGCACCGCCCTCCTTGTCGCCACCGTCATCGGCTCGGGCATCATGGCCGAGCGCCTGTCCGGCGGGTCGGTGGCGCTGGCACTCCTGGCCAACACGCTGGCGACCGGGGCGATCCTTGTTGTCCTGATCACCACCCTCGGCCCCCTGTCGGGCGCGCATTTCAACCCGGTGGTCAGCCTCGTCATGGCGCTGCGCCGCAGCCTGCCCTGGCCCCGGTTGCTGCCATTCATCCTGGCGCAGATTGCGGGCGGGGCCATCGGGGCGATCCTTGCCAACCTGATGTTCGACCTTCCACTGGTCACGCTGTCGGACACCGTCCGGGGCGGCACCGGCCAGCTCATCTCGGAAACCGTGGCCACCTTCACGCTGATCGGCGCAATCTTCGGCGGTCTGGCCTTTGCCCCGCAGACGATCCCCTGGCTGGTCGGCCTGACCATAATTGCCGCCTACTGGTTTACCGCATCCACCTCCTTCGCCAATCCCGCCGTGACCCTGGCCCGGACCCTCTCGGACAGCTTCGCCGGCATCGCCCCTGCGTCCGTGCCCGGGTTCCTTGTGGCCCAGATCGCCGGAGCCCTCTTTGGCGGCCTTGTCTGGGGCTGGCTCTTCAGGTCCCCGCGTTCAGAATGACCTCGCCACCCCCCCCCGACCGGAATGAAATCCGGGCAACCCGGCTCAAGGTGCCGCCTGCCGCATCGCCATACCAGCGGTCCACCCGCAACCCTGCCGCCGCACTCACCGCCCCAGTTCCTCGAACCCCGGAAAGGCGATCCGCGACCGCGCCATGAAATGCCGCCCGTCCTTCAGCGCGTAGTGCGTCTCATAGGTCACGATTCCCGCCTCGGCGTCCCACTCGGCTTCATTCCACCGCTCCACCTCGCCGTATGCGGCGTGCGCGCGTACCTCCCGCGTCGCCTCGCGCCCCCAGCTTTCCCATTCCCGCGCGTCGGGGTTGCGACTGTCAAAGAAGAACCGCCCGCCCGGGGCAAGATGCCGCGCGATGGTCGCAAGGCACGCCGCCCGCTCTGCCGCCGTCAGCAGGCACTGAAACGCGTGGCCGGTCATCACCACGGCGTCGAACTGCCGCCCAAGGCTCAGCCCTGCGACGCCCGAAAGAACCCATTGCACGCCCCGGCCACCGTCCCGCTGTCGCGCGATGTCCAGCATGGCCCCCGCCGGATCGACGCCAACCACCGCCTGCCCCCGCCGGGCAAGGGCTGCTGAAAAAATGCCCGTCCCGCACCCAGATCCAGCACCGTGCTGGCGTCTGCCACCAGCCCCGCAAACCAGTCGAACGCCTCGGGCCAGGGATTGTCCCAGTCGTAGAACTGCGCCAGCGCGGGATCATCATAAAGCGCGTCCATTCAGCCCCCTTGGCCTTTCCCGGGCTTCAAGGATAGCATCGCGCGACTGGAACAGTCAGGGACAAGATCATGGGCTTCCTCCTGCGCTGGCTTGGCGCTTTCCTGCTTCTCGCCGCGATCTTCAATCCGACCGAGTGGAACTATCTTCGCTGGGCGCAGGCGGCCTGGGGCCAGCAGACCCCGCTGATCGTGTTTCTCGGCCTGATCCTCGCCGTCCTCGCGATGGTCTACCTCGTGGCCACCCTGCGCTCGATCGGCATCCTGGGTGCGGCCATCATCGCCGCCATCTTCGCCGCCGGCCTCTGGGTGCTGACCGACTGGGGCCTCCTCGGGCTCGACAACTCGGCGCTGAACACCTGGCTCGGCCTTCTGGTGCTGTCGCTGATCCTCGGCATCGGGATGAGCTGGTCGATCCTGCGCCAGCGCCTGTCCGGCCAGCAAACGACGGATGAGGTCGATGGCTGAGACCTTCCTCTACCTGACCCTCGGTACCAACAACCTTGCCCGAGCCTCGCGTTTTTATGACGCGGTGCTTGCCCCCCTCGGTCTCATCCGGCGCGCCACCGAAGACACAGAGGTCGGCTATGGCCTGCCAGACGACCACCGAACCCGGCTCTGGATCACGCTTCCATTCGACGGAAAACCCGCAAGCGTGGGCAACGGCACCATGCCCGCCCTTGTGGCGCCAAACCAGCAGGCGGTGCGCGATTTCCACGCCGCCGCCCTCGCGCATGGCGGCAGCGACGAAGGCGCGCCCGGATTGCGGCCCTACGGCCCGGCGTTCTACGCTGCCTATGTCCGCGACCCCGACGGCAACAAACTCTCCGCCGTCGATGAGGGTTGAGTTTTCATCTGGGCACAAGAACCCCGCCCTTCAGGAGGCTCAGACACCTCCTGCAGGCGGCACGCGGCCGGACACCACGCCGCGGCAGCGCCGCCTCTGGGGGTTCGATGCCCCCAAGGCGGCTCACCCGGTCCGGGAACCCTTGCGCCGCGTCCCCCTTCCGCCTAGATAGGCGCGTCAGCGTCCGGGAAGCCTTATGGAAAACGTCATTCTCACCATCCACCTGATCCTCGCGCTCCTCCTCATCGGCGTGGTGCTCTTGCAGCGCTCCGAAGGCGGCGGGCTCGGCATGGGTGGCGGCGGCGGCGGCACAATGTCCGCGCGCGGCGCAGCGACGGCCCTGACCAAGCTGACCTGGCTCTTTGCGATTGGCTTCATCATCACCTCGATCACGCTGACCATCCTTGCCACCCGCGGCGGCGAAGGCGGTTCGGTCGTCGACAGCGCCGCAACCGAGACCGCCCCCGAAGCCCCCGCAGCCGAGGTGCCCGCCACCGGAGACGGCCTCGCCGGCACCGACCTGACGCTGCCTGGCACCGCCACCGACGCCCCCGCGACTCCGCCCCGCGCGGATGAGCCGGCGCCGGCCACCAACCCCTGATCCACAACAGATTGCCTGGATCCGTCGCGCCGCCCGCATGATCTAGCGTTCGGGCGTTGCTAACCCTTGCGGTAGTCGCTATACCTCGACTCCCGTGGTGCCGCGATTCCACCCTGCCCGAATCGCGCAAGTAAACACGGGAGTCCCGCCTTGGCGCGTTACATTTTCATCACCGGCGGCGTCGTCTCCTCCCTCGGCAAGGGCCTTGCCTCCGCCGCCTTGGGTGCACTCCTCCAGGCCCGCGGCTACACGGTCCGCCTCCGCAAGCTTGACCCCTACCTCAACGTCGATCCCGGCACGATGTCGCCCTTCGAACATGGCGAGGTCTTCGTCACCGACGACGGCGCCGAAACCGACCTCGACCTCGGCCACTACGAACGCTTCACCGGCGTCCATGCCCGGACCACCGACTCGATCTCCTCCGGCCGGATCTATTCCAACGTGCTGGAGAAGGAACGCCGCGGCGACTACCTGGGGAAAACCATCCAGGTGATCCCCCACGTCACCAACGAGATCAAGGACTTCCTGAGGATCGGCGACGCCGAGGTCGACTTCATGCTCTGCGAGATCGGCGGCACCGTCGGCGACATCGAGGGCCTGCCGTTCTTCGAAGCCATCCGCCAGTTCATCCACGAACGCCCGCGCGGGCAATCCATCCTGATGCACCTGACGCTGCTGCCCTACCTCGCGGCCTCCGGAGAGCTGAAGACCAAGCCCACCCAGCACAGCGTCAAGGAACTGCAATCCATCGGCCTCGCCCCCGACGTCCTCGTCTGCCGCTCCGAACACCCGATCCCGGACCGCGAGCGCGAAAAGATCGCCCTCTTCTGCAACGTCCGCAAGGAACACGTCATCCCTGCCTACGACCTGAAGACGATCTACCAGGCCCCCCTCGCCTACCATCATGCGGGCCTCGACCAGGCCGTCCTCGACGCCTTCGGCATTACCCCCGCCCCGAAACCCAACCTCGCCCGCTGGGAAGACGTGATGGACCGCATGACCCATCCGGAGGGTGAGGTCCGGGTCGCCATCGTCGGCAAGTACACCCAGCTTGAAGACGCCTACAAATCCATCGCCGAAGCGCTGACCCACGGCGGCATGGCGAACCGTACCCGCGTCCGCGCCGAATGGATCGACGCCGAGATCTTCGAACGCGAAGACCCCGCGCCATATCTTGAAAACTTCCACGCCATCCTCGTCCCCGGTGGCTTTGGCGAACGTGGCACCGAAGGCAAGATCCGCGCTGCCACCTTCGCCCGCGAAAAGAAGATCCCCTACCTTGGCATCTGCCTGGGCATGCAGATGGCCGTGATCGAGGCCAGCCGGAACCTCGTCGGCCTGAAGGATGCAGGATCCGAGGAGTTCGACCACGAAGCCGGCGAAAAGCGGTTCACCCCGGTTGTCTACCACCTGAAGGAATGGGTCCAGGGCAACCACACCGTCACCCGCAAGGCGACCGACGCCAAGGGCGGCACAATGCGCCTTGGCGCCTATACCGCGAACCTCAAGGAAGGCTCCGCCGTGGCCCGGATCTACGGCACCACCGTGATCGAGGAACGCCACCGCCACCGCTACGAGGTCGACATCCAGTACCGCGACCAGCTTGAAAAATGCGGCCTGATCTTCTCCGGCATGTCCCCCGACGGCAAGCTCCCCGAGATCGTCGAGGTCAAGGACCACCCCTGGTTCATCGGCGTCCAGTTCCACCCCGAGCTGAAGTCGAAACCGTTTGCGCCGCATCCGTTGTTTGCGGATTTCGTGCGGGCGGCGGTAGAGGTGAGTAGGTTGGTGTGAGGGACCCATGGAAGCGACAGCTCCGAGCCCTCCAGGACAAACCGAGCCGAAGGGTTTCGTCTATTTAGACTCCAATGTTATCAGTTACATTACTCGCGGTGATTTGCCAAATTTCATCTGCCACATCACCAATGCAGGTGCGATTCCAATCGTTTCAGAGATAGTGCTCGATGAGGTGCAAAAGGGGATGCCCTCAGGTGAAATGGAATTCATTGCGACGAATGGGTTTTGGTTCGCCTCTGCGCACGAGGCTTTGTTTCTTGATGGACGGCGAACCTTCTACACAAAACCGGTCAATGAAAACCCGGAAGAAGCCGAGGTTATTGAAGCGTTTCTTCGAAAGTTTGTTCGAAGCATCTCAGGGAGTGGCAGGGTCGGCGACGTGACATCACTGTTGCTGAATGCATCGCAATCTATGCTTGATGACGTTGCAAAGGAATTGCCGCCAGATAGTGATCCCCGCATTTTGGCTGCCTGGGACCAATCAAGGGAGTTACTTTCGCAGAAGTTCGAAGAAATCGAAAGCTTGCCCACACCAACTTTGCTAAACGATCAATTACGGGAGGTTCAAAAGTATACTGTAGTGCTCGGGAACCTAAGACCGCCAAGAATACTTGATCAGATCATTCAAATCTTGGGTACTTGCGACGCAGATTTTCTTGTGAGCATGGCGGCACCGTTTGAGCCAGATGAGAACATGAAGGAAAGAATTCAGCTTCTGTCCTTGACTCTTGTCTCAATGGGTTTTGCAAGAGGAAAGAGCTTAGCAAACAACGATGAAGGGAAGAGTGAGGCAAGCGCAAGATCGCAGTTTTCGGACGTTTATCACATAGCAGCGGCGGCAACTTGCAGCGTATTCGTTACTGCAGATAGTCGTTGTGCCAAACTTGCATATGCAGTCTACGAGGCGCTAAACTTTAAGACCGAGGTGTGTCTAGTTCGCCCAAAGAACACAGAGCAAACTTTCATCTTAGTAGACCAAGCATTTTGGCCATAGTGCCTTTCGGCGAGATGTTAACTCTTCATCTTCCGTCAGATTTGCCCAAAGCAAATCTGACCGCGCCCGACCCGCCCCCTGGGGGCGGGCGCGAAATATCGCTCCCACGCCAGTCGCGGTCAGCTTGCACCCCGGCGTCGCGTAGGTCGGGGTTCAGACCGACTCCCCCCTCACCACAAACACACCGCCACCGACCCGTCCTCGCGGCTGAGCCACAGCCCCTCGGGCGACGCCACGAACCACCGCACCTCGCCCAGCGCCTTCAGCCAGGCCGCCTCCCGCTCAGTCGCCACTGGATCGGCACAGGCCATCTCGGTCGCCGCCTGCGGGCCGAGGATCAGCTCGCCCGCATCCATCTCCGCCTCTCCGGTGATGCGGTTGCAGCCGGTCGTGCCCTCGACCTTCCCCTCAAAGCTCACCGACAGCGCCAGCCCCGCGCCCTCGGGGACCGCGCCACCGTCGATCTCCAGCGGCACCCAGATCACATCGGCGATCCGGCCGACCGAGACGGAGACGCCGGTCGCAGGATCGCCGTCAATGACCGGCGGCGGGTCGCAGGCCAGCGCGAGGGCGGGGTGCAGGGCCAGCGTGGTGGCAAGGGTCAGGGGCAACAGGCGCATCGGGACCTCCGGGGCTCGGGCGATCCTGACGGGTGCGGACAAAGCTGCCAAGGCTGGGCTTCCCCACCCCGAAATCCGAAGGGCCGGGGCCTTTACGGACCCCGGCCCCTTGGTTAAGCGATCCTGAACGCCCACACCCAAGCCCTTGATTTCCAACGACCGGGCAAGCTGCCCACGCGCGGGCGCCTACAGCATCCCCATCAGCACCGGCTCGACCTCGTGCCAGCCTTCCCACATCATCTTTAAGGCGACATAGAGGATGATCAGCAGCCCGATATAGGCGATCCAGCGGTACTTGTTCAAAAGGTTCGCGATGTAGCTGGCAGCGAGGCCCATCATCGCGATCGACAGAACCAGGCCGATGATCAGCACCGTCGGATGATCCTTCGCAGCCCCCGCCACGGCCAGGACGTTGTCCAGCGACATCGACACGTCCGCGACCACGATCTGCGTCGCCGCTTGCCGGAAGGTCTTCCTCGGCGCGTCGTCGGCGATGGCGCCGTCCTTGTCGAGGTCGGCGTTCGCCAGCGCCTCGACCGCCTCGATGTCATGCTCGTGCGCCCCGGCGCGGAGTTCCTGCCACATCTTCCAGCAGACCCACAGCAGCAGGATGCCACCGGCCAACAGCAGCCCCACGATCTCCAGAAGCTGGGTGGTGATCAATGCAAAGCCGATGCGCATCACCGTGGCGGCAGCGATACCGACCAGGATGGCCTTGGCGCGCTGTTCTTTGGCCAACCCTGCCGCGGCCAGACCGATCACGATCGCATTGTCACCCGCAAGCACCAGATCGATGCCTATGACCTGCATCAGGGCGATGAACCCTTCGTAGGTGAAGATTTCCATGCGTCGGCTCCCGTTTGTCCTGCCGGTCCTACGCGGCTAACGCGCGGCCTTCAAGTCGGTTGCAGCCCGACGGTGGTGCGGGTAGGCAGGGCCATGCTGTCGTACCAACACCTTTATCATGCCGGAAATCTGGCCGACGTGCAGAAGCACGCGACGCTGGCCTGGGTGCTGGACTACCTGACCCGCAAGGACAAGCCGCTCACCTATATCGAGACCCACGCCGGACGCGGGGTATATGATCTTGGGGCCGATGAGGCGGTCAAGACGGGTGAGGCGGCGGCGGGCATCGTGCTGGCCGAGGTGCTGTTTCCGCCCGACCACCCCTACCGGCAGCGGCTGGAGGAAGCACGGGCCGCCTATGGGCCGATGGCCTACCCGGGGTCGCCGCTCATTGCCGCCCTCGGCCTGCGCGAGACTGACAGCCTTCACCTCGCCGAATTGCACCCGCAGGAGGTCGCGCACCTCAAGGTCGAGGCTAAGGACTGGGGCGCTCATGTCCATCAGCAGGACGGGTTCGAGATGGCGCTGGCGCTGACGCCGCCGACCCCACGTCGCGGGCTGATGCTGATCGACCCTTCCTACGAGGTGAAGGCGGATTACGAGGCGATCCCGCGCCACATGGCCAACATTCACCGCAAGTGGAACGTGGGTATCCTGATCCTTTGGTATCCGGTGCTGAAGGGCGCCCCGCATGGTCCGATGCTGCGCGCGCTGGAGACCGCTTTTCCCGAGGGCCTGCGCCACGAGATCCGTTTCCCGCCGGTGCGCGACGGGCACCGGATGGAGGGGTCCGGCCTTTTCATCGTCAATCCGCCCTACGGGCTGGACGCCGAGCTGATGGCGATCACATCGCGGTTCGCACGGCTTTCCAAGCCCGGACAGAAACTCTAGGTTCAGTCCATGATTGATCTTCTTCGCCGCCTTCTGGCCCCCGAACCCGCCCGCCTGCCCGAACCCGACGCCCAGTTGGCGCTCGCGACGCTTCTGGTCCGCATCGCCCGCACTGACGGGCTTTATGCCGCCGAGGAGGTGGAGCGGATCGACCGTGTGCTGTCGCGCCGATACGGTCTTGACCCTTTCGCCACGGCAAAGCTGCGCGCTGCGGCGGAGGACATTGAACGCGAGGCGCCGGATACCGTGCGTTTCACCCGCGCGCTGAAGGAAGCTGTGCCGCTGGAGGACCGGGCCGAACTGATGACCGCGCTCTGGTCAGTCGCCCTAGCGGATGGTCTTCGCGAGGCGCATGAGGACCGGTTGATGCGGCTGGTGGCGAACCTTTTGGGCCTGACGGATGTGGAATCCGCCCTTGCGAGGCAGAGGGCCGACGAGGAATGATCGCCAGTTTAGCGATGTACGACTTCGGGCCTGCCGAGGGCGCGAATGACCGGCTGTGGGCGCTGATCCGAACAGAGCTGCGTGGCCGCGGGGTCGACGCTCCAGAAGCTTTGACACGGGGCGAGGATGCGTATTGGGACGCATGGGAATCTCCGAACCTGATCCTGTCACAGACTTGCGGCTATCCCTTCCGGGCGCGGCTGCATGGCAACGTGGCATATGTCGGCACGCCGGATTATGGCATCGAGGGCTGTGCGCCCGGCCATTACCGTTCGGTATTCGTCGCCCGGGTCGATGATCCGCGCCAGACGTTGGCCGAGTTTGACGGCGCGCGGTTTGCCTACAATGAACCCCTGTCGCAATCCGGTTGGGCCGCGCCACAGACCCATGTGGCCAAGCTTGGGGTGCGTCTGCCACCTGCTGTGCAGACAGGGGGCCACCGGCTTTCGGCCAGGGCCGTCGTCGAGGGGCATGCCGATATCGCGGCACTGGACGCGCTGAGCTATGCGATGATGCAGTCCTTCGGTCCCGAGGCCGCAAAGCTGAAGGTCGTTGGCCTGACCGATACGACTCCGGGCCTGCCCTACATCGCCGCCGTGAGGCATGACCCGGAAAAGATCTTCGATGCGGTCAGTGCAGCCATCGCGGCACTGGACCCGGCGGACCGGGCCACCCTGCGGCTGAAAGGCCTGGTGAGGCTGCCCGTGGCAGACTATCTCGCTGTGCCCAATCCTCCCTCACCCGAACAGATTGCCGCGCAGATCTGATCAAATCACCGGCGAACTGCGCCGCAGCCGACCAAATCGCCGTTGCATTGCAGCAAAAACTGCTTCCTACTTGCTGACCAAACCGCTGCAGATGTGGACCCCATGCCCGACCACACTACCGACACTCCAGTTATCGAGATCCGTGATCTTCACAAGAGTTACGGGCCGCTGGAGGTCCTGAAGGGCGTCGATCTGATTGCACCGCGCGGGCATGTGGTGTCGCTGATCGGATCTTCGGGGTCTGGGAAGACGACGCTGCTGCGCTGCTGCAACCTATTGGAGGAAAGCCAGCAGGGCGATGTCCGCTTCGAGGGCGAGGCCGTGCGCTGGAAGGGTGAGGGGCATAACCGCCACCCCGCCGACCGCGATCAGGTGACGCGGATCAGGACCAACCTTTCGATGGTGTTCCAGCAGTTCAACCTGTGGTCCCACCTGACGATCCTGCAGAACGTGATGGAAGCACCGGTCCATGTGCTGAAGCGCGACCCGAAAGAGGTGGAGGAGAAGGCCCGGCACTACCTGGCCAAGGTCGGGATCGGCGACAAGGCCGACGCGTGGCCGGCACAGCTTTCAGGCGGGCAGCAACAGCGCGCCGCCATTGCGCGGGCCTTGTGCATGGAGCCGCGGGCGCTTCTGTTCGACGAACCCACCAGTGCGCTGGACCCCGAGCTGGAGCAGGAGGTCGTCCGCGTGATCAAGGCCCTGGCCGATGAGGGGCGGACCATGCTTCTGGTCACGCATGACATGAAGCTGGCCGCCGACACCTCCGACCACGTGATCTTCCTCCACAAGGGCAAGATCGAAGAGCAGGGCCCGCCAGAAAGCCTGTTCCGCAATCCCCGCAGCGAACGACTGCGAGGGTTCCTGTCTGCGACGGCGGCCTGATGTCCTGCATCGGTGCGATTGCCGCCGCCGTAACCGGGCTGGTCCTGGCTTCGTCCGAACCGATTTCCATCGGCACCGATGCTCCTTTTCCGGAATACACCTTTTTGGACGACAAAGGTGTGGTCACCGGCTTCGAGCGCGACCTTATGGATGAGGTTTGCACCCGGGCAGCGTTGCGCTGCGCATGGGAACTGGCAAATTTCGACCAGCTGATCCCCGGGGTCATGTCGGGCCGTTTCGACGTGGTGCTGGGCGGGATGGCGGTGACGGACGAACGCCGGGCCCTGGTGGATTTCACCCAGTCCTACCACGGCACCGACCCCGAGGAATGGTATATCGGCGCTCCGGGAGCACCCGCACCTTCGGTTGCACTGGTGGGCGTGCAATCGGGCACGGTGCATGAAGCGCATCTGCGCCAGATGGGCTACCGCTTCACGTCCTATTCGACAGAACCGCAGGTGCTGGAGGCTTTGACACAGGGCAAGGTCGATCTGGCTCTGGGCCCGTTTCAGACCCGGTCCGACATCCAGGCCTTCGTCGCGGCGCGGGGCCTGGACTATCTGTACTCCGAGATGATCCCCGATGACGGCGTGGCCATGGCCGTCTGCAAGGGCAACACCGACCTTCTGGACACGCTGAATGGCGCCATCGACGCGATGCGTCGCGACGGAACGCTTGCAAGCCTGGAAGCACGCTGGTTCGAATGAACCATCAACCCATCCGACGTTAAGGGAGACAAAGGATGAAAAGACTGCTGATCGCGACCGCAATGGTGACCATCGCCGGTGCGGCTTCTGCCCAGGACATTGTCCGCCTGGGAACCGAGGGCGCCTACCCGCCCTACAACTTCATCAACGACGCCGGCGAGGTTGCCGGCTTCGAACGCGAATTCGGCGACGAGCTTTGCAAGCGCGCCGGCCTGACCTGCGAGTGGGTGACGAACGAGTGGGATTCGATCATCCCGAACCTGCAGTCGGGCAACTATGATGTGATCATCGCGGGGATGAGCATCACCGACGAGCGTGAGGAAGTGATCGACTTCAGCCAGGGCTACCTGCCGCCGGCCGCTTCGTCCTATCTGGCCCTGTCGGCCGACACCGACCTGATGTCGGGACCAGTGGCGGCGCAGACCGGCACGATCCAAGCCTCGTTCATCGCCGAGAACGGGATGCAACTGGTCGAATACGCGACCCCGGAGGAAACCGTCGCCGCCGTGAAGAACGGCGAAGCAGTGGCCGTGCTGGCGGACAAGGACTACCTGGTGCCGATGGCCAACGAGTCCGGCGGCGAGCTGGTGCTGCTGGCCAAGGAGGAATCCATCGGCGGCGGGGTTGGACTGGGC
>JANOCQ010000166.1:0-4675 GCA_031412255.1 Paracoccaceae bacterium
CGGCATACCAGGAGTCGAACATCCGCAGTTGCGCTTCGATGAAGCCCTTCTGGCTGGCCGACAGCTCATCGCCCTCGGTGAAGTGGTGAGTGTAGGCGGCTTCACCTCGCAGGACCATCATGTGCTTGAAGAACAACACCAGATCCGGCCCGGCGTCGACTTCGGACAGGACCTGCATCGCCTGGTCCAGCTCATAGGCCAGCCGCCGCGCCTCGGCGTCGCCGTTCTGGGCGGCCTTGCACAAGGATACCAGGTGCAGCACTTCGCGCGGGAGGACGTTGCCGATCCCGGTGATCGCGCCGTCGGCGTTGCAGTTGACGTAGCCGTGGTAGACAGCCGTATCTACACCGATCATCAGCTTCAGGTCCGGCGATGCGCCAGTGATCGCGTTGGCGGCATAGGACAGGTCATCATAGCCGCCGAATTCCTTGAAGCCGACCAGGTTCGGATGCTCGGCCCGGATCTGGAAGAAGAGGTCGGCCTTGGTGGAATAGCCGTAGTAGGGGCTGTTGTAGATCACCGCGGGAAGGTTGGGGGCAGCCGAGAGGACGGCCTTGAAGTGCAGCCGCTGAGCTGCAACGACGGTCCCGCGCGACAAGAGGCGGGGGATGACCATCAGGCCATGTGCGCCAACCTTCTGGGCATGGGTGGCAATGGCG
Organism: Paracoccaceae bacterium; assembly: GCA_031412255.1. Taxonomy (GTDB): domain Bacteria; phylum Pseudomonadota; class Alphaproteobacteria; order Rhodobacterales; family Rhodobacteraceae; genus Tabrizicola. The sequence goes on from JANOCQ010000166.1 coordinate 660, forward strand.
GCGGAGGTGGCTGTATTTACGGCCCCGGTGCCGACGACGACCTTGATCCCGGCTTTCACCAGACGCTCCACCCCCTCCATCCGCTGTTCGGTGGTGAGCAAGGGCCAGTCGCCCATCGAACCGCAGTAGACCACGGCGGACATGCCCAGGCCGACCAGCTCTTTCGCCTTGGCGACCAGCGTGTCGAAGTCAGGCGTCCGGTCCGCCTTGCAGGGGGTCATCAGGGCCGGGATCGTGCCCGAGAAAATGTCCGATTTCATGCTGCAATCCTTCTGAAGGCGGCCGAATCCGCGTTGGGTTTGAGGTCAGGATACGCTTTGCATTTTATTTGTCGACAAGATTCTTACAGCAGAATGTCCTGCCGAAAATCACGGGCCATCATCTCCTGGATCTGGCTTACGATCTTGTCGGCATGCTTTTTCGCCAGCCGGTCGCATGTAGCTACATCTCGTGCCGTGATGGCTGCAATGATGGCCTCGTGCTCTTGTATATACGGGTGCGGCAGGCGGGGCTCGAAGGTGGGGTAGTAGTAAAGCCGAAGGATACGGCGGCCCTCATCCAGCAGGCGCGAGAAGAGCTGGAGGTAATAGGGGTTCCGCCCCGCCTCGGCGATGGCGACGTGGAAATCGCGGTTCAGCTGGATCATGCCGTTCGTGTCGCCCGCCGAGACGACCTTGGCGAAGGCGTCCTGCCGGGCGCGGATTTCGGCTAGGTCGGCGGCGTCATGGAACTGGGCGGCCAGTCGCGTCGTCACCCGATACATCAGCGTCAGCGCGTCGAAGAAGTGGTGCAGGTTCGGGAAGTCGATCTGGCTGACCACGGTCGAACGGTTGGGGAGCAGCGTCACCAATCCGTCGCCCGCCAGCCGAACCAGCGCCTCGCGGATCGGGGTGCGCGACATCGACAGGCGGTCGGCAAGGCTGATCTCGTCGATCGGCTCGCCGGGTTGCAGGACCAGATTCAGGATTTCATCGCGAAGCGTGTCGTAGACGAAACGCGCGCCAGTGCCGCGCTTGCGTTCTTGTGGGTCTTCTTCGGACATGAGGCCCCCTGTTGTCGACAGAAGGCATACAACGGCCGACGCGTCAGGCGTAGCGGAAATCGCGGCCTTCCACGGGCGACACACCTTGGGAAGAACCGATGCCAGGGTTCGCGTCACCGTCGGTACGGACAATCATCTCGCCCAGACCCGGCACGTCGAGGTAGACCACGGTGTCGGCCCCCAACCGTTCGACATGCCGCACGGTCCCGATCCAGCGGGGCGCGTCATTGGTCAGACGCAGGTGTTCAGGGCGGATGCCGTAGGTTCCGCAGCGTTCCCCCGCGGCCTCGCCGGGGTAGAGGTTCATCTTCGGGCTGCCAATGAAACCCGCGACGAAAGGTGACACGGGGGCGTTGTAAAGGTCCATCGGGCTGCCGACCTGCTCGATCCTCCCTGCGTTCAGGACGACGATCTTGTCTGCCATCGTCATCGCCTCGACCTGGTCATGGGTGACGTAGATCATCGTCGCACCAAGCTTGCGATGGAGGTCTGAAAGTTCGATCCGCATCTGCGCGCGCAGGGCGGCGTCGAGGTTGGAGAGAGGCTCGTCGAAGAGGAACACCTTCGGGTCACGCACGATGGCGCGGCCGATGGCAACGCGCTGGCGCTGGCCGCCGGACAGTGCCTTGGGCTTGCGGTCGAGGTAGTCGGTCAGCTTCAGGGCGGAAGCCGCGGCCTCCACCTTGGCCCTGATCTCGTCCTTGGGCAGCTTGGCCAGCGATAGACCGAACCCGATATTATCGCGGACGCTTAAATGGGGATAGAGCGCATAGCTTTGAAAAACCATCGCAATTCCGCGAGCGGAGGGTTCGGCATCGGTCACGTCGGTGCCGCCGATCTCGATCACGCCCGAAGTCGCCTCCTCTAGCCCCGAGATCAGGCGGAGGAGCGTGGACTTGCCGCAGCCGGACGGGCCGACGAAGACGCAGAACTCACCCGGCTTGACAGTGAGGTTGACGCCCTTGATCACGTCCACCGCGCCAAAGCTTTTGCGGATGTCACGAAGGACGACGGAGGAGGTCGACACCATGCGCTACCCTTTCACCGCGCCAGAGGTCATCCCGGCGACGATCTGGCGGTTGAAGAAGATGAACACGAGCAAGGGCGGGATCGTCACCAGCAGGATATTCATGAACAAGAGGTTGTACTGGCTTTGGAACTGGCTCTGGAAGTTGAATAGGGTCAGCTGGACGGTCACGTTTTCCTTGCCCGGCAGGTAGTACAGCGGGTTGGTGAAATCGTTGAAGATCGCGATGGACTGCACGACGATCAGGGTCACCGTGACGGGCTTCAGCAAGGGAAGGATGACCTTGAAGAAAACCTGCCAGGGCTTTGCGCCGTCGATGATCGCCGCCTCGTCCAGATCCCGGGGGATGGTGCCGATGAAGCTGCGGTAGAGAAGGACCGAGAAGGCCAGCCCGTAGGCGACCTGGATCAGGATCATCCCGTGGATCGTCTTGAAGAGGCCCAGGCCCTGCAGGACCCAGATCGTCGGCACGATGGCGGGGGGGACCATGAGGCCGATCAGGATGCAGGCGTAGATTACCTTGTTCCAGCCGGAGGGGCGACGCTGCAACACGTAGCCGACCATCGCGCCGAAGATCACCAGAAGGGTTACGGCCCCCACGGTGATGACCGTGGAATTGAAATAGGCCAGAAGAAGCATGTAGTTGCGGGTCTGGACCACGTCGACCAGGTTCTGCCAGAGGTGCCACTCCGACGGCCAGCTGAAGAGGAATAGCGCCGCCTCCTGCTTGGTCTTCACCGCCATGAACAGAATGAAGATGAAGGGCAGGATGAACACCAACGTCGCGACCAGCAGCGCGGCGATGCCTGTGTTGCGGCGGCGAGAGATGTCGCGGCGCGGGCTCATAGACCGACCTCGCGCTTGTTGAACCAGTAGGTCAGCGGCAGGATGATCACGGCGATCAGGAGAAACAGGATCACGTTGCCCGCCGTTGCAAGGCCGTAGAAACCGGCCTGATACTGCTTGTAGATCACCGAGGCGAGGACGTCCGACGCAAAGCCAGGGCCGCCCCGCGTTGTGGCCCAGATGATGTCGAAGGACCGCAGGCCGCCGATCAGCGACAGGGTCACGACCGTCACCGTCGCCGGGCGCACCAGTGGCACTGTCACGCGCCAGAACTGCTGCCAACGGGTCGCGCCGTCGATGCGGCTGGCCTCGTAGTATTCGGGGGAAATCGCCGCCAGACCCGCGATGTAGATCAGCGTCGCTAGGCCCACTCCCTTCCAGATGTCGATCAGCGCAACGGAATACAACGCCAGTGCCGGGTCCGAGAGCCAGGCCGGGCCGTCGATCCCCACCCAAGCCAGTCCCAGGTTGATCGCCCCTTTCGTCGGATGCATCAGCGCCGCGAAGGCGATCCCGACTCCGATGGTGGAAACCAGCACCGGGAAGAACACGACTGACCGGAGGAAGCCCTGGAACCAGATGCCGCTGGTCAGAAGTACGGCGAGCAGCAGCCCCAACACCGTTTTCGCACCAGAGGTCAGTACGGCGTAGATCAGCGTGTTGATCGTGCCCTGAATCAGGAACGGCTCCTTGAAGAACTGGCGGTAGTTGTCCCAGCCAATGAACTCGGCATCGAACAGGTCCCAGCGGGTCAGGCTGAACCAGAAACTCGCGATGGTCGGCACCAGGAACAGGGCCACGAAGACCACTGCGGCCGGTAGCACGAACCAGTACGGATAGGGCGAGGGGCGTCTGGTGGCCATCATGCTCTCGGTTGGAAGAAGCCCCCGCCCGACTGGGGCGGGCGGGGGCGGAACTGGTGTTGGGAGGTTACCAGTTCGGCAGGCCTAACTGCTTGGCCTGCTTTTCCACGTCCTGATCGTAAAGCGCAGTCGCTTCGGCGGCCGGACGGATACCCGAGCCGACCTCGACCGTGATCTGCTCCAGCGCCGGGCCCTTGATCGGCGACAGGAATTCCAGCGCCGGGGCGGTGGCGCCTTC
>JANOCQ010000167.1:0-9776 GCA_031412255.1 Paracoccaceae bacterium
CTCTCGGGCCACCTGTCTCCTGCCAGCGCAGATGAAGCTCCAGTCGACCGGCATGAAGCTCGACGGACCAGGTAACGGACAGATGGCCGTCCTTCATCGACAGGGCGCCATGCATGGACGCGTTGGTTGCAAGCTCGTGCAGCACCAGGGAAAGTCCCAGGCTTTGCTTTGGTGACAGCCGCACGGTGGGGCCATCCATAACAACGTTGCGTCTGCCGACCTGGCCATAGGGTGACAGCGTGGCTGCGACCAAGATGCCGAGTTCGGCTGATTGCCAATTGGTCTGCAACAGTTGGTCGTGGGCTCGCGACAGGGCCTGAAGCCGCCCCAGCAGACTGTCGCGGTAGCTTGGAACGCTCAGATCCTTCCCGGCGGACTGCCGCACAAGCGATTGCACCACGGCCAGAGTATTCTTGACCCGATGGCTTAGCTCGTGAGTCAGAAGTTCGCGTTCTTCGTCGGCTTTCCGTCGCTCGGTCACATCGCGGAAGAGAACGCCAACCCGGTTGCGGCCCTCGCCAGCGACGGGAAAGCCGTAGGCCTCGTAGTGGCGTCCAAGCGAGGCTGCCGGGGCCGCGAACCGTTCCGGCGTCTTGGTCGTGGCGATGCGCCCGTAGATTTCGAACCAGTGCGGTTCATGCGTAGGTACCATCTCGAGCACAGTGCGCCCGACTGCCCCTTGCAGGCCAGTCTGCCGCTCGAACGCCGAATTCACGTCCACAAAGCGGTAATCGACCGGGGCGCCTTCTTCATCGAAGATAAGGTCGATGACGCAAAATCCCTCGTCAATCGAATTGAACAGCAACTCATACCGTTCGCGGCTTTCGAAAAGCTCACGTTCGGTCTCGCGGCGGGCGGTGATATCGACAAAGGTCAGGACAACGCCGTCGATCCGGTCCTCGACCGTGCGGTAGGGCCGCAGCCGCATCATGAACCAGCGTCCGTCGCGGCTTTGCACCTCGCTTTCCACGGGAACGAGTTCGCGCAGGACGCGCTGAGCGTCATCTTCCAGCGCTTCGTAGCGCAAGCGGTGGATAAAGTCCGTGATCGTTCTGCCCACGTCCATGTCGGCAATGTTGAAGAGTTCCGCCATCGGGGGCGTGAACATGCGGATCCGCAGCTTGCCGTCCAGAAACAGGGTGCCGATCTCGGTCGCGGAAGTCAGGTTCTGCAGATCACTGTGCGACGTCGAGATGCTGTCCAGCTTGCTCTTCAGTTCGGAGTTCACGGTCTGAAGCTCTTCGTTCAGGGACTGAAGCTCTTCCTTCGAGGTTTCCAGTTCTTCGGATGTCGAAAGGTATTCCTCGTTGATCGACTGCAATTCCTCGTTGGCGGCGCGCAGATCCTCCATCGCCGTCTCATGCTCGGCGCGGCTGGTGACAAGGGCTTCCTGCGCTGCGCGCAGGTCGGCAAACAGGTGGCGCGACTGGTCGTCCGGCAAACCGGGGAGAGGATCGGCATCGTCAGACGTGGCGGGGCCGGCGTCCAGAAACAGGACGAGTGCCTGGAATATCGTGGTGTCTTCAGTGGCCACTGGCGAGATCTGGATCGATACCCGACGCCGGCTGTCGCCGAAGGCAACCGCGACCGGATAGCTCATCGATGCCTGCCGCTGGCCGAAGGCGCGGTCGAGACCGACTTTCAGGTCAAGGCGCAATTCGGGTCGAACGACCAGCGGCAGCTTGGCCGAGAAGGTCCCTTCCGAATGCAGGATGAACTTCCCGGCGTTTTCGGACAGATGCACGATCTGATGCGCGGCATCGACCAGAATGCTGGGGGGCGCGGCTTCTTCCAGAGCGCGGGCGTGCACCTCGGCGACCGGATCCGGGCGTCTGACCCGGCGCGCCTCCGGCTGATCGGGGATGATATGGGCGAGATGTCCCGACTGGTTCGGCAGAGGGGGCAGTTCCTTGCGCTTTTGGCCAAGCGCCGAATAGATTCGCGCGTCCGAGTCGATGGAAATGAAGTGATCCACCTTGGAATCAGCCGCTTCCGCCGACCCCAGAAACAGGAATCCATGTGGCTTCATCCCATAGTGGAACAGCCGCAACAGCTGCTGCTGCAGGGCGCGATCCAGGTAGATCAGAAGGTTACGGCAGGTGACCAGGTCTATGCGCAGGAACGGCGGGTCCTTCAGCACGCTATGCGCCGCGAAAAGCACCAGATCACGCACCTCTTTGCGAATCCGAAAGTGGGTGCCTTCGTCGACAAAGAAGCGCTGAAGACGTTCCTCCGACACATCGGCCTCGATGGACCGCGGATAGCGACCTTCGCGCGCGGTGCGCAGTGCGCCTTCATCCAGGTCGCTGGCGAAGATCTGGACCTCGACCTTCAGCTTTGATCGCTCCATCTCTTCGAGAAAGAGGATGGCAAGGCTGTAGGCCTCTTCACCAGTGGCGCAGCCTGCGGTCCAGACACGGATTCCCTCCGGCCCAGCATCCTGGACAAGGGGCGCGATGACCCGTTTGGAAAGCGCTTCGAAGGCGGTCGGGTCGCGGAAGAAATGCGTGACCGAGATCAGGAGGTCGGCAAACAGCTCTTGCGCCTCTTCGGGCGTGGTGCGGACCAGCTCGCCGTATGCGGCGAGGGTCTCCAGTCGGCAGACCTGCATCCGGCGGAGCACGCGCCGCATGACGGTGGCGCGCTTGTAGCTGGAGAAATCATGTCCCGTGCCTGCCCGCAGGTGCGCCACGATCCGGCGCAGGTCGTTGGCGGCACCGTCCATGTCCAAGGACCGGACTGCTTCCTTGCTGCGCGCGACCTCGGCGATGCGCTCGGCCAGCCGCGGGATCGGGGCGATGAAGTTGACCAGCCCGGTTGCAATCGCGTTCTGCGGCATCGGGGGAAACTCGGCCTCGGCCGGCTCCTGGGCGAAGATCACGCCACCCGCCTCATGTACGGCGCGCAATCCGTTCGACCCATCGGCTCCGGACCCGCTGAGGATGACGGCCATGCCGTCGCCACGCGCCTGGGCGACCGAGCGAAAGAAGCAGTCGATCGGCGCACGCTGCCCGCGCGGCTCGGTGAATGGTCTGGCGGCGATGTCGTCGCCGTCGATGACCAGTTCGCGGCCTGGCGGGATCACGTAGACGCAGTTCGGCTTAATGGCGACATCGTCGTCGACCTCTACCACCGCCATGGTCGTGCAGGACGCGAGAATCTGGGCAAGCGCGCTTGGGTGTTCGGGCGAGACATGCAGGATCACGACATACGACATGCCTAGATCGTCGGGCAACAGGCGGAACAGGTTGCGCAACGCCCCGACGCCACCCGCCGACGCCCCGATGGCGCAGATGGGGACATGCTGCGGTCGGGACAGGTCGATATGGCGCGTTCCCACTCTGTCTCCCGAACTAGGGACGAAGTGTCCCAGGTGTCTGCAGCTAAAATGAAACTCCCCAGAACGATATCTGTTCCACCTGTAGTCGTGCAAACGGAAAGCGGCAGCTCTTCTTAGCTTTGGCGCGGTGCATTGCGATTGATCGCGTGGTCCTGGGGAACAATCCTGGAAAGCTGCGGTTCTGGCCCGACCAACTGAAGGAATTGCACCATGAAGCACCAAGCAGCCATTCTCTGTCTTCTCCTCGGGCTGGCAGCCCCCCAATTTGCTGTTGCCCAGACGGACGAGGCGGCAACCGCAGCCAAGGCCGAAGACATGGCCAAAGCCGCCACCGACCCGGCGGCATTCGCCCGGCTGGCAGCGTCGTCCAACGCGCTGGAGATCGACTCCAGCAACCTGGCGCTGGAGCGCAGCCAGAACGAGGAGGTCCGTGCCTTTGCGCAGAAGATGATCGACGATCACACGGCGGCCGGCGACAAGATGAAGACAGCCGCACAGGAGGCTGGCGTCGAGGTCGCGGCAGAGATGAACGATGCCGACCAGCAGGCCCTGAAGGCTTTGCAGGACGCAACCGACTTTGACCAGGCCTACCTGGATCTGCAGGCAAAAGCCCATGACGAGGCCGTCAGCCTGTTCGAGAGCTTCTCGGCGGGTGCGCCAGACTCGGCCCTGAAGACCTTCGCTGCAGAAACCTTGCCGACCCTGCAGGACCATCAGGCCGAGGTCCGCAAGCTGACCGGCGCCTGACGGATGCCTGTCTGGCGCAGGACGGACGGTCCGGCACCGCCCGCCAATCCGGACCGCCTGCGCCAGCAGATCGACCGGGGCGAGGGAGGCGACAAGATCGACTACCCCGACCCGGCCGCCGCCCCTCTCGGGACCGATGACGAAGCCTCTGGCCATCCGATTTCGGCCGAACAGTTGCGGATGGCGATGGAGGCCGAGACGCGGTCCACCGGTGGGCCGTCGCCCCTGCAATCTGGTCGCCAGGAGAATGGCCGCAGCAATGTGCTGTTCGTGCTGGGGCTGGTCGTCTGCGGCGTTGCGCTGATCGCGCTGACCGCCCTGCTTACCAGATGACCCCAAACAGGGTCTAGTTCGACAATCCGGCAAAACCGGCTCGAAGCAGATGCGGCTGAACGCTTTGCGGGGGTGGCGCCCCCTGCCCTTAGTCGTTGACCAAGCCACCCGCCGTCACGGACGACGAAGGAGGCCTGACAGCTGCCATGCGATCGCAAACCCCGGCTGAAGCTCTGAGTCGTGCACCACTTTGTCATCTGGCAGCACGTCGCTTGCAGAGAGCGCAACCGGCAACCCCAACGGGGTGCCAAGCGCCAGATTTCTCAGTCTCGGCTCGCAAGGGCCAGAAGCCCGTCATATAGGGCGGTCGCCACCGGATCGACGTCGGGGGCTTCCTGGTTCAGCCGGAACGTTGACGCCACCAGCTTGCCGCGCCCCAGACGCTTTTCGATGATGAAAGCACCAGGCTTGTGGACCCAGCCAACCACCACACCTGATTGGACGCGACCCTGGAATTCCCAAGGGCGGAAACCGACCATAAGCTGGTGTGGCACCACTCCGGTAAACGACAAGTCGAACAACGGACCGCCCGGCAGATGCGAGAACTCTCCGTCCCGCCGCAGCCAGCTGAAGTTGCCAACCCAGTCGCCGCGCCAGATGCTGCGGTGGCGGTCCACCAGGTTGTAGCCGGGGAAGGTGAAATACGCGCCGGACCGGAAGCCACCGAGGTTGTCTTCAAGCACCATCGACATCGGTCCGTCACGTGGCGAAAGATCGTCGCGCAGCCGACCCGACGCCTTGGCGACCAGCTGCAGAATGCGGGCACCGGCATGAATCTGTTCCACCCGGACGGTATCAAGGCTGTGGGTGACGAAAACCTGCGCCTCGTTGGCACCGGTAACGGTGTGGCCAAGTGCTTCCAGCCGCGCGGCGAGCGCGTCGTCGTCGGTGGCAACCGCAATCGGGGCGACCTCACGGCGGGCGTAAAGCGAAACGGTCTCGTCATTGCGACTTAGAACGGTGCCATCCGGGGCAGTCAGGGTAAAGCTGGCCTGCACAAGGGCCGAGCCGGCGGACAGGTCGCTTCTGGCGGTCACGGGGGCGGCGACCACTTCCATCGCGCCGGTCGCGGGGAGGCTTTGGGTGCCGGCGTCCTTGCCGAAGGACCAGTCCAGGATCGTGCCCTCGGGCAGACTGGCTCCACCTGTGGATACAGTCAGGTCAAAGGTCACCGCTTCGCCCACCCGGGCCGCGTGGCGCGCAAGGCCGGGAGAAATGACGATGTCGGCGTTCACCTTGGGCATTGCGGGGGCAAAGACACGGGGGTTCCGCTCCATGTCCAGGAGGCCGTTGCCTTCCCAGTGCACATCGGTGAACTCGGTGATGACATAGCCCGCGATGGCCGGGTGGCGGCGCATCACCTCGATCTCGTGTTTCAGGTTCATCCACTGGTGCCACTGGACCTGATCGATGAAGGCGGTGAAGCTGCCGAAGACCTGGGACAGCCCAAGCTCGCGGAAGCGCGCTTCGATGCCCTGCGGCAGGGCGACGCCGTCGGCCCAGGTCGCGCCGTATTGCATCCACCAGGGATCGGTGCCGTCGTGGCGCAGAAGGTCAGGCTGCGGCAGGCCCCAGACCCCGAACTCAGATACGATGAGTGGCTCTTTCCCGGTGCGGGTGATCCCCTCGCCGCTGCCAAAGGTCCAGTCGGCCCCGGCTGCGAATTCCTCGTTGAGGGCGTCCCATTCCTCGCGCCGATCGGTGGCGGTGCGGTAGTAGTGATAGTCGTTGATGTCGGTCTTGACGTGCCAGTTCGGGAAGCAGGCCGAGTTGTCGACGACCAGGCGCAGCGGGTCTTCGGCGCGGAGCCAGTCCACCATGTCCGAAAGCCAGGCGCGCTGGTCCGCGACCTCGCGCAGGCGGGTGCCCCAGTCTTCGTTGATCAGCGTCCAGATGACGATCGAGGGGTGGTTGCGGTCGCGGGCAAGGATGCCCTCCATCGTCGTACGCAGCCGCCGGGCCGATGCCGGGGTGAAGGTCTCTATGTTGGGGATCTCGGCCCAGATCAGCAGGCCGAGGCGGTCGGCAACCTCGTAGTAGCGCGGATCGGGGACCTTGATGTGGCAGCGCAGACAGTTCAGGCCCATGGCCTTGGCCTTGCGTGCCTGGTCTTCCAACAGCTCCAGCGTGGGCGGCGCACCAAATCCGTCCGGGTAATAGTCCTGGTCCAGCGCGCCGCGCAGGTAAAGCGGATGACCGTTCAGCCAGAGCAGGCCATCCCGCGCCTCGATCTGCCGGAAACCGAAGGTTTCGACCCAAACGTCCAGATCGCCCCCTGCCAGCGACAGGATGGCCCTCAGCGTATAAAGCGCCGGGCTGTCGGGCGACCAGGGCTGCAGGTCGGTCAGTGTCAGGTCGTGACGCAGCCGAGCGCCATCGACCTGCAGTGTCGCGGCATGGACGGACGCGCAGTCCGGCCCCGCGATCTCCAGCCGCAAGCTGCCGTGGAAGGCCTGGGACAGGTCAAGCTCCAGATGCAAGCGTCCCGAGGGCCATTCCGGTTGCAGGCGCAGTGCACCGATATGCGTAGGGTTTCGGGCCTCAAGCCGCACGGATTGCCAGATGCCGCCCTGCGGACCATACCAGCTTTGCTTGCCATGCGGGATTTCGGCGAAGTCGCTGCCGTCGCGGTGGTGGCCGTCAGGCAGGAAGGTCTCGACCTCCAGCCGGTGGGTGCCGGTCATGCCTTTGGGCAGCGCCAGTTCGAAGGGCAGATAGCCGCCCTCGTGCCTCCCGATTTCGACCCCGTCCAGACGGACGACCGCAGTGTCACTGACCGCCCCGAAGCAAAGCGCCACGTCGCGGTCGGACCAGTCGCCTGGCACGGCGATGTCGCGCGCATAGGTCGCGCGGCCGAAGGCCACGGCCAGATCAGGGAACTGCGCCTGCCAGTGGCCGGGAACCCGCGCGGTCTGCCAGGTCGCATGGCTTTGGTGCCGGAACTCCCAGGTGCCATCCAGCGACACAGTGGGCCGAAGCGGCATCCGGGTTTGCGGAGAGATGGCAGAAGGCTGGTGCGTCATGACAGTCCTTGGAGGGAAGAGAGCTTAAAGAAACACCCGGGGCCGTCCTCACGCGGGGGCAGATCGCCCCCGCGCGCGACGGGAGGAAACCGCAGGGAGCAAACCGGACGGCCCCGGATGAACTCCGGCCCGGATTTCCGGGCCGGATTCTTGGATCAGCGGTTGCGGCGCAGGATGGCGTCGACGCTTTCCTGCATCGCGGCCAGCGCATCGGCGGGCTCGGTGCCGGTCAGCCACATCGCGTTCATCTCGGTGATCATCGCATTGAACACGCCGCGCTGGTTCTGAACCGCAGGAAGTGCGGTGGCATTGTCAGCGGTTGCAGCATATTCGTTCCGGTGCGGCAAAGCCGCAAACTCCGGGCTGGCGATGACCGACTGGCGCACCGACAGGTGGCCGGTGCGGGCCCATTCGAAGTTGTTGTCATTCAGGAACTTCATGAACGCCAGCGCAGCTTCGGTCTCTTCCGGGGTGCGGCCCTCGTCCTTCGGCATTACCCACATGTGGCTGTCCGCCCAGACCTTCGGTGCGCCGAAGATGCCTGGGACGTTCGCCACCTTGTAGTTCTTCAGCGCAGCTTCGCCGCTGGCCGCTTGCGCATTGTAGCTGTCGACGACCCAGGTCCCGTTGATCAGGATGCCCGCCTCGCCATTCAAGAAGGCCTGCTCGGCCCCCGGATAGTCCAGCGCGGTATTGGCCAGGCCCTCGTCATAGATTGCCTTGATAAGTTCAGCCGCCTTAAGCCCCTCGGGGGTGTCGATCGAGGCCTCTTTGCCATCTGCGGACAGGACGTCAACGCCCTGCTGCCACATGAAGCTTTCCCAAAGCCGCACCATCATGCCTTCCGAGGACTGCGATTCCGCGGCCAGGTAGAACTTGCCGGTCTTCTCCTTGAACTCCTTGCCCATCGAGATCAGCTCTTCGGGCGAGGTCGGCAGCTTCACCGAGCCGTCCTCGTTCACGAAGCCTGCTTGGGCCATCAGGTCCATGTTCACATGGAACAGAAGCGCATGCAGGTCATAAGGCAGAGCATAAAGCGTATCGTTCGTGGTCGCGTTCTTCAGCGCGGCGGGAACGAAGTCCGCGGTGTCGATGCCGGCAGCGGCAAAGCCGTCGGTCAGTGGCGACAGCAGGTCACGGTCCGAGAAGTTTGGCATGACGGACGAGTGCATGACCGCGACGTCCGGGATGTTGCCGGTCGAATAGGTGGCGGTCAGCTGATCGTAGTAGGCGCCCCAGTCCACGGTCTGGGCCACGACCTTGGCGCCCAAAGTGTTCTCTGCGTTGAACTGGTTGGTCAGTGCGGTGATGATGCCGCATTCGCCGTTGGCTTCCGAGGCCTTCATCACAGTGCCGTACTCGTTCTGGCAATCGCCAAAAAAGCGCAGGAAGCTGATCTCGACTGCCGATGCGGAGCCGGCGACGCCGGTCAGTGCGGTGGCAAGCGCGAGGCGCGCCAGTAGCTTGGAATGGTGCATCATATCCTCCTTGTAGATGCTATGGTCTTTTGTGCCGGACAAAAGCCCGGGTCGTTACTTCCCTGCGCCCATTGCCACTCCGGCGACGATGAAGCGCTGAAAGATCAGGAACAGGATCACGATCGGCAGGCTGGCAAAGATCGCCGAGGCCATCACCGAGCCAAGCCCTTCGGAGAAGGCGAAGTTCCCCTGGATCGAGGCGAGGCCCACCGTGACGGTGAACATGTCAGCTCTGGTCGCCGACACCAGCGGCCAGAGAAAGTCGTTCCACGCATAGATGAAGGTGAAGAGTCCCAGCGTGGTCAGCGCAGGCACCGACAGAGGCAGCATGATCCGGCGGAAGATCGTGAAATGCGACGCGTGGTCCAATTCGGCGGCCTCTTCCAGCTCGCGCGGGACAGCGCGGAAGAACTGGGTCATCAAGAAGACCCCGATCGGCACGGCGACGCGCGGCATGACCAGGGCTGCGTGGGTGTTGTGCAGTTGCCAGTCGGCGAACATGGTGAAGAGCGGGATGAAAACTGCCTGCTCGGGCACCATCAGACCTGCCAGGGTCAGGATGAAAAGCGTGCGCTTGAACGGAAAGGACAGCCGCGCAAACGCATAGCCCGCCATCGAGGACACGACCAGTACGGCCAGCGTCATCGAAAGGGCGACGATGAAGCTGTGCATCAACCAGCGCGGTACGGTGGCAAGCTTCACAAGGTTCACGTAGTTGTCCAGGGTGAACGGCACCGGCAGGAACCCGGCTGTCGAGCGCATCAGCTCGGCATTGGGCTTCAGCGACATCGCGACGACCCAGATCACAGGGATCATCCACAGGACCGCGAACACGACGGTCAGCGTCAGCAGAAG
>JANOCQ010000168.1:0-6452 GCA_031412255.1 Paracoccaceae bacterium
TCACACCCCCGGACCCCCGTGGGATATTTGAGGACAGATGAATGGGTTTAAGCACACAGCATTGCAGCGCTAGCCGCCGTTTTGCAGTAGGTAGGTGCGCCATTTACCTTTCGCCCGCCCGCCCTGCGAAAACAAGCATTGCTCAGTTTCTTCGGGGGTGCGGCTCAGAAGGTGTGTCAGGATTGCCCAAAGGCAATCGCGATCAGGAACATTTGGGTCAGCACATAACTCCTTCAGAACTGTTCGGGTAAGTGACTGCGAGAGCACGTCTTGTCCGAGGGGTTCAATCTTGAAGTGCGTTATCCAATTGGCAAGCTTCCGACCATTCCATCCGCCTGGGCAAGCCTTCGTCTGGAAGGCTTCCAAATGCTGATCATTGAACTTTGTTACCACTGGCATCCCTCCTATATAATTAATTGTATATGTAGAGAGTCGCGCAGTTGGGAACTGTGTTCAAGCGCAATCGGCTAAACGCTCACCCCCTCGCCAGATCCTCGAACAACCGCGCCACGCCCTCTGCGCCCGGATCGTTATGACCCTTGAGCTTGTCGGCGGCGAGGTAGCTCGCGCGGCCTGCCTTGGCGCGGGTCATCTGGGCGGTGGCATTGGCTCCTTCGCGGGCGGCTTTGGCGGCGGCGGCTACGCCCTGGGGCAAGGCGGCGAGGGCGGGCGCGAGGGCGTCGATCATGGTGCGGTGGCCGGGGGCGGCTCCGCCGACCTGCATCACGCGGTCGAGGCCTGCGGTGAGGGCGCCGATCCAGGTTTTGCCGGAAGCGCTGGCGTCGCCTGCGGCGGCGAAGAAGATGGCGAGGAGGACTCCCGAGGAGCCGCCCATCGTCTGGCTGAGTTCCATGCCGATGGCGCGGTAGAGTTGCGTGGGGTCGGCTAGGGGGAGGCGGTCGAGGGCGGAGAGGAGCGCGCGGGCGGCTCCTGCCAAGGTGCTGCCGGTGTCGCCGTCTCCCGACTTGGCGTCAAGGAGGTTCAGGTCGGCTTCGACGGCGATAAGGGCTTTGCAGCAGCGTTCCAGAAGGGCGCGGCGGGCGGGGTGGGCGGAGGGGACGGGCTGGATCGGGGCGAGGCCGTCGGGGAGGGGGCGAACCGCCACCGCTCCGAACGGAGAAAGGCCGGGCCAGGCGTGGGGGGCGACGGGGGCGGCGAGGCTGGTCACTTGCGCGTGGTCTACGGGGAGGAGCGAGACGGAAAAGCCGTGCATGTCGAGCGAGGTCATCAGGGGGGCGGGGCCGATCATCCATTTGACGCGGCCGCCAAGGGGGGAGCGGGCGAGTTCTTCGGTCAAGACGGACATTTCCAGGGGCGTGGTGGAGCCGAGGTTGTTGAGAAGCGCCACGTGGTCGCCGGGGCCGGTGTGGGGCAGGAGCTTTTCGGCCACCATCTGCATCGCGGAGCGGGCGCCGGAGAAGTCGACCTGTTCGATCCCGGCCTCGCCGTGGATGCCGAGGCCAAGCTCGGCCTTGCCTGACGCGATGCGGTCTTCCTTCGGCGAGCCGGGGACGGTGCAGGTGTCGAGGGACATGCCGATGGAGACCGCGCCCTTGATGACCTGGGTGGCGGCGGCGGTGATGGTGTCAAGGTCGGCGCCGGATTCGGCCATCGCCCCGGCGATCTTGTGGACGAAGAGGGTGCCGGCGACGCCGCGGGCTTGTGGCAGGTCGGGAAGGGCGATGTCGTCGTCGACGATGACCATGCTGACCTTGAGCCCGAAGGCGCGGGCGCGTTCCGCCGCGAGGCCGAAGTTCAGGCGGTCGCCGGTGTAGTTCTTGACGATGAGAAGGCAGCCGGCCTTGCCGGTGACGGCGAGGATGCCGGCGAGGACGGCGTCCACCGATGGTGAGGCGAAGACGTCGCCGCAGACGGCGGCGGTGAGCATGCCCTGGCCGACGAACCCGGCGTGACTTGGTTCATGGCCCGAGCCTCCGCCTGACACCAGGGCCACCTTGGAGCGGTCCCAGTCGGTGCGGACGACGACGCGGATGTGGGGGTAGCCATCGAGGCGGGCGAGTTTGCCTCCGCTGGTCCTGAGAAGGCCGTCGATCGCTTCGGTGATGAGGCTCTCACGTGAGTTCATGAACTGTTTCATGGGGATGGCCTTTCAGATGGGCGACGGGATACGGTTTCCGGCGGCGTCGAACCAGAGCGGGTTGTGCGGGCGGATGTTCAGGGTCTGACCGGGTTTGAGGGCGGTGTGGGGCGCGGTCAGGGTGATGAGGCTGTGGGGGCCGAGGGCAAGGTGGAGGCGGGTCTGGTCGCCGAGGTGTTCGACGCGGGTGATGGTGGCCTCGGCCCCCTCGCCGGTGTGGATGTGTTCGGGTCTTAGGCCGATCTGCGCGGCGTTCGGGGGCGCGCCGGGGAAGGCGGCCGCGGGCAGGAGGTTGATGTGCGGCTGGCCGAGGCGGGAGGCGACGTAGGTCGAGACGGGGGCCTCGTAGATCTCGCGCGGGGTGCCGAACTGGACGAGTTTGCCGTGGTCGAGGACGCCGACGTGGGTGGCCATCGTCATCGCCTCGATCTGGTCGTGGGTCACGTAAAGGAAGGTGGCGGCCATCTCGGCGTGGATGCGTTTGAGCTCGATCCGGAGGTCGGCGCGGAGTTTGGCGTCGAGCGACGAGAGGGGTTCGTCCATCAGGTAGATGCGGGGGTTCCGGACAAGCGCGCGGCCGATGGAGACGCGCTGCATCTCGCCCCCCGAAAGCGCGGTGGCCTTGTTGTCGAGCTTGTGGGGGATGCGAAGGACTTCGGCCACCTCTTGCACCCGCCTGGCGATGTCGGCTTCGGGCATCGCGATCATGGGGGAGCGGAGCGGGAAGGCGAGGTTCTCGCGGACGGTGAGGTGGGGGTAGAGCGAGTATTGCTGGAAGACCATCGCCACGTCGCGCTGGGCGGGGGTGTCTTGGAGGACGGAGGCTCCGCCGATGCGGATGTCTCCGCCGTCGGGTTTGTCGAGGCCGGCGATGAGGCGTAGGGTGGTGGTCTTGCCGGCGCCGGTGGGGCCGAGGAGGACGACGAAGGCGCCGGTCGGGATGGTGAGGGTGACGTCCTTGAGGGCTTCGGTGGCGCCGTAGGATTTGGACAGGTGGGAGAGCGTGACCTCAGCCATGATGGACACCGGCGTTGGCGGCGGTGCGGAGGGCGCGGCCGGAGGTTGCGTCGAAGAGGGCGAGGCGGGGGGTGTTGAGGGTGAGGCCGGTGAGGTCACCGGGCTTTGCGGGCAGGGTGGAGGGGGTGCGGGCCTTCACGGTGCCATACGGGGTCGAAAGCGTGACGATCTGGGTGGTGCCGAGGTATTCGGCGGCCTCGATCCGGGCTTTCAGGGGCGCGGTGTCGGAGAGGGTGACGTGCTCGGGGCGGACGCCGAGGACGAGGGCTCCGGCGGCGGGTTCGTGGAGTTGGGGGAGCGGGACGGCGTGGTCTCGCATCGTGATGGTCTCGGACCCGGCTTCGGCGGTGCCGTCGAAGCGGAGGAAGTACATCGAGGGGCTGCCGATGAAATGGGCGACGAAGAGGGTGGCGGGGTGGTCGTAGATCTCTTGCGGGGTGCCGAACTGCTCTACGACGCCGTGGTTCATCACGACGATCTTGTCGCCCATCTGCATCGCCTCCAGCTGGTCGTGGGTGACGTAGACGGTGGTGGCGTGCATGCGGTCGTGCAACGCGCGAAGCTCTTCGGCCATGATTTCGCGGAACTCGGCGTCGAGGGCACCGAGGGGTTCGTCCATCATGAACGCCTTGGGGTTGCGGACGATGGCGCGGCCGAGGGCGACGCGCTGGCGGTCGCCGCCCGAAAGGCCGCCGACGGGGCTGTCGAGCATGTGGTCGATGCGGAGGATCTTCGCGACCTCGGCCACCTTCGCGGCAACCTGGGCTTTCGGGACGCCCTGGGAGACAAGAGGATAGGCGATGTTCTTGCGGACGTTCATGTGCGGGTAAAGCGCGAACATCTGGAAGACCATGGCGATGTCGCGCTGTGACGCGGGGCGCATCGAGACGTCTTCGCCGTCGATCAGGATCTCGCCGGAGGTGGGCAACTCCAGCCCGGCGATCATCCGCAGCGTGGTGGTCTTGCCGCAGCCGGAAGGGCCGAGGAGCATGAAGAACTCGCCGTCCTTGATGGTGAAGGACGAGCCCTTGACAGCGGTGAAGGCGCCGAATTCCTTGCGCAGGTTGCGGATGACGATCTCGGCCATGGTTATTCCGGAAAGTGGCTGGTGATGATGAACATCACCGTGCCGACAAGGGTGACAAGGAAGGACCAGGTGTAGGCCCAGAGAAAGAAGGGCTGCATTAGCATGAAGACGCCCAGCGCGATGAGGACGGTGGCCACGTTCTCCCAGGGGCCACGGCGCAGGCGGAGGAGGCCGGAAAGGAAGGTGGTCATGGAGTCCTCGCGCTGGTTTCAGCCTCGGACCAGAGGCGGGTGACGATCTGGGCGGCAGGTTCTACCTGGGTGATCGCACCGACGCCGGTCCCCGCGTAAAGCACGGCAGAGAGGAGCGCGCCCTTGGCACCGCGGTTGGGGGGCGTGTCAGAATAGCGGGCGATTGCCTCGGTCCCGTGGCGGTAGAGGACTTCGCCTTCGCCGGGGCGCGTGCCTGGGAGGGGGCAGCCCGCAGCCTCCCATGCGGCGAGGGTGTCGTTGCGCAGGGCACGGTGCGCGGCATTCCAGCCGCCGTCGAAGCAGAGGGTGTAAGCGGCGTCCCCCTCGGTCGCGGCGACGATGGCCTGCTTGTAGACGTCATGGGCACCGGATTCGGTGGAGGCGACGAACCGGGTGCCCATCATAACGCCCGCCGCGCCCTGCATTATGGCATGAGCTATGGAGGAGCCGGTCGTGATGCCGCCTGCGGCGATGACGGGAAGGTCACCGGCTTCGGCCAAGACCTGGGGCAGGAGGGAAGCGAGAGGAGTGCTGGACTGGACATGGCCCCCGGCCTCGATGCCTTGTGCGATCAGGAAATCCGCCCCAGCGTTGCGGGCCGCGCGGGCACCCAGCGGGTGGCCAACCTGAACGCCGACTGTGACCCCTGCGGAGCGGGCGCGGGCGATCCGGGCAGGATCGACGCCCCAGCTGAACGTGACGAGGGGCACCCCGGCAGCGAGTGCGGCATCAAACGCTTCGCACGGGAAATGCAGGACGAAGTTGGCGAAGAAGGGGTGGCCGTCCGCCTTGGCTTTGGTGGTGGCGATTGCGTGTGTCGCTTCGTCCGGGTTCGACCATGACAAGGCAAGGCCGCCAAGGCCACCGGCGCGCGCCACTGCGGATGCCAACGGCGGGGTCGCGCAAGATCCGATGGGAGCCTGCACGATGGGAAGCCGCTGGCCGGTGAGCGCCAGGAAGCGGCGGACCTGGGGGGACTCGATGAGCATCATTTGCGCACCGCGCCAAAGGTGATTCCGCGCAGGAGATGTTTGCGCAGAAGGATGGTGAAGATCATCACGGGGAGAAGGAACAGGGTCGCCCCGGCAGCCACGGCGGGCCAGTCCTGGCCGCCGACGCCGATTATCGTTGGGATGAAGGGCGGGGCCGTCTGGGCGTTGCCCGAGGTCAGGAGGACGGCGAAGGCGTATTCGTTCCAGGCGAAGATCAGGCAGAAGATCGCGGTGGAGGCGATGCCGGTCGCGGCCTGCGGCAGCACGACCTTCCGGAAGGCCTGGAAGCGGGTGTAGCCGTCGATGAGCGCGGCTTCCTCGTATTCGCGGGGGATCTCGTCGATGAAGCCCTTCAGGAGCCAGACGGCGAGCGAGATGTTCACTCCGGTGTAGAGGAGGATCATCCCGAGATGCGTGTCGGACAGGCCAAGCTGCCGATACATCAGGTAAATCGGGATTGCGACCGCGATGGGGGGCATCATGCGGGTCGAGAGGATGAAGAACAGAAGGTCGTCCTTCAGCGGGACCTTGAAGCGGGAGAAGGCGTAGGCGGCCAGCGTGCCGAGGATGATGGAGAGCGCGGTCGAGCCGAAGCCGATGATGACCGAGTTCAGGAAGCGTTCGCCGAAGCGCGAGGGGCCGGTGATGATGGTGCCTTGGCGGCGGGCGATTTCTTCCATGATCCCGTCGGGGGGCGGAAGGGTTTCAAGCTCGGACACTGCGGGGCGGGTGCGGGTGGTGAAAAGGTTCACGTAGCCTTCGACCGTGGGGTCGAAGAAAACCTTCGGCGGATAGGAAATCGAGTCCGGGCCGGTCTTGAAGCTGGTGGAGATGATCCAGACCAAGGGCAGAAGGGTGATGATCGTGTAAAGCGTGACCAGGATGCCCGCGCCCCATTTCGAGGCTTTGGAGGGTTCGGTGACGGAATAGGCGCTCATGGTCGCGCTCCTTCTTGGTCCGGATGCCCCCCCACCCCATCCCTCCCCCACGCGGGGGGAGGGAGGTGCAAGGCGCTGGGCGTCATGCTTAAGGGCCGGGCCGGGGCGGCTCCCCTCTCCCTTGTGGGG
>JANOCQ010000169.1:0-2861 GCA_031412255.1 Paracoccaceae bacterium
GCCGCGAACCTGGGCTATGGCCAGCCGCTGCACCTGGTGTTTCTGGGGGCGTTGATCGTATTTTTCGCCTACTTCTACACCCTGAACGTCTCGTTCATGGTCGACGAGGTGGCCTAGAACCTGAAAAACCAGAACGCCTCGGTTCCGGGCATCCGCCCGGGGAAGAAGACCGAGGAGTACTTGGAATATGTGGTGAACCGCATTCTGGTTCTTGGTTCGGCCTATCTGGCAGCGGTTTGCCTTCTGCCGGAAATCCTGATCGCCGAACTGGGTATTCCCTTCTACTTCGGCGGCACCTCGGTGCTGATCGTGGTTTCGGTGACGATGGACACGATCCAGCAGGTCCAGTCCCACCTTCTGGCCCATCAGTATGAGGCCTTGATTGAGAAGTCCCAACTGCGCGGGAAGAAGAAGACCAGCGCACCCAAGGCCCCCGCGCGGCGCTGATCAAGATGACCAACATCATCCTTCTGGGACCGCCCGGAGCGGGCAAGGGAACGCAGGCCAAGCGGCTGGAAGAGGCGCGCGGCATGGTGCAGCTCTCCACGGGTGACATGCTGAAGGAGGCCATCGCCAAGGGCACCGAGTTGGGTCGTCGGGTCGAAGGCATCATGGCACGGGGCGAACTGGTCACCGACGAGATCGTTATTGGCCTGATCGAGGCCAAGATGAACGACGGTGCCAAGGGCGGGTTCATCTTTGACGGCTTCCCACGCACGCTGAAGCAGGCCGACGCCCTGGGAGAGCTGCTGGCGCGTACTGGGCAGACCTTGGATGCGGTGATCGAAATGCAGGTGGACGATGCGGCTCTGGTCGCGCGGGTCACCGGACGCTTCACCTGCGGCAACTGCGGCGCGGTCTACCACGATGTGACCCATCCGACCAAGGTGGCTGGGGAATGCGACGTTTGCGGTTCGACCAACATGAAGCGGCGCGCGGACGACAACGCAGAGACGCTCAAGACGCGCCTGATGGAATATTACAAGAAGACCTCGCCGCTGATCGGCTATTATTACGCCAAGGGGCAGCTTTCCGCCGTGGATGGCCTGGCAGAGGTGGAGGCTGTTGCGGACGCCGTCGCCAAGGTTCTTGACAAAGCCTGAAAAACCTCTCTCGCGGCCTTGACGGCCCCGAGAAAAGCCCCTAATGCACGGCGTCCCGCGGTGGAATCGCCTTGCGGGTCTTCCATATTGGAAGTTCGTATCGCCGGGTCAACTGCCCGTGCGGTGTTGTGAAAAAAGGTTCTGGCACTACGGAACCGCAACCATAGAAGGACGACACGTTTGGCACGTATTGCTGGCGTCAACATTCCCACCGCGAAGCGGGTTCCGATCGCGCTTACCTATATCACCGGTATCGGTCCGACCACCGCCAAGGCCATCTGCGAGGCTCTGAAGATTGACGACGCACGTCGGGTCAATCAGCTGACCGACGCCGAGGTTCTTGCGATCCGCGAATACATTGACGCAAACCTGACTGTCGAAGGCGACCTGCGCCGCGAAGTCACGATGAACATCAAGCGCCTGATGGACCTTGGCTGCTACCGTGGCCTGCGTCATCGCAAGGGCCTGCCGGTCCGCGGCCAGCGCACCCACACCAATGCCCGTACCCGCAAAGGCCCCGCAAAGGCCATTGCCGGCAAGAAGAAATAAGGGGGCTTGAAACATGGCACGTGATACCAAAGCCTCCCGCACGAAGAAGAAAGAGCGCAAGAACATCGCCGCAGGCGTTGCGCATGTGAACTCTTCCTTCAACAACACCAAGATCCTGATCTCGGACGTCCAGGGCAACGCAATTGCCTGGTCCTCCTCGGGGACCATGGGCTTCAAGGGGTCGCGCAAATCGACGCCCTACGCCGCCCAGATGGCCGCCGAAGACGCAGGCCGCAAGGCGCAGGAGCATGGCGTCCGCACGCTGGAAGTCGAAGTGCAGGGACCGGGTTCGGGCCGTGAATCGGCTCTGCGCGCCCTGGCTGCCGTTGGCTTCCAGATCACCTCGATCCGCGACGTGACCCCGCTGGCGCACAACGGTTGCCGCCCGCCGAAGCGTCGCCGCGTCTAAAATTCTGCTTACGGCCGGGCCGTGGGGGCATGTCCTTCGCGGCCCGGTTTTCGTCGTTTACGATCCTCGGGCGTCCGCCGGCTTTCGGACATCGGCAGCGGACAAGAATAGGGGCTTCAGAATGATCCATAAGAACTGGCAGGAACTCATCAAGCCGACGCAACTCGTCGTCAAGCCGGGGGCCGATGCCGCCCGCGTCGCGACGGTGATCGCCGAGCCTCTGGAGCGGGGCTTCGGCCTGACGCTGGGCAACGCACTGCGCCGTGTGCTGATGTCTTCGCTGCAGGGAGGGGCTATCACCTCCGTTCAGATTGACAATGTGCTGCACGAATTCTCGTCGGTCGCGGGCGTCCGCGAGGACGTGACCGACATCGTCCTGAATCTGAAGGGCGTCAGTATCAAGATGGACGTCGAGGGTCCAAAGCGCCTGTCGATCTCGGCCAAAGGGCCGGGCGTCGTCACCGCTGGCGACATCTCGGAAACCAACGGCATCGAAGTGCTGAACAAAGAGCATGTCGTCTGCCATCTGGACGACGGGGCCGATCTGTTCATGGAACTGACGGTCAACACCGGCAAGGGCTATGTCGCCGCCGACAAGAACCGCCCCGAGGACGCGCCCATCGGCCTGATCCCGATCGACGCGATCTACTCGCCGGTCAAGAAAGTCAGCTACGAAGTCACCCCGACCCGCGAAGGTCAGGTTCTCGACTATGACCGCCTGACGATGAAGATCGAAACCGACGGCAGCCTGACGCCAGACGACGCCGTAGCCTATGCCGCGCGCATCCTGCAGGATCAGC
>JANOCQ010000170.1:0-7386 GCA_031412255.1 Paracoccaceae bacterium
GTTGCGGGCCCTGCGTAGGTACACACAACGGCGTGCCCGGCAACGGCGAGACCGTGATCAGTACGGGCAATCGCAACTTCCAGGGCCGCATGGGCAATCCGAGCGCGCGTGTGTTCTTGGGCTCGCCAGCTTCCGTGGCCGCTGCCGCGCTCACAGGCATCATCACCGATCCGACACCTTACCTTGCCGGAGAGAAGCCATGAGCGAGCGTTTGCTGGGCAAGGCCCACGTCTACGGCGATAACATCGACACCGACCGCATCATCCCGGGCAAGTACACCAAGACGCTCGATCTGAATGAGCTTGCCGCCCATTGTTTGGAAGACCTGGACCCCGAGTTTCGTGCGCGTATGCAGCCTGGAGACTGGGTGGTCGCCGGTGACAACTTTGGCTGCGGCTCCAGTCGAGAACACGCGCCCTGGGCTTTGCTGGACTTTGGCATCCGCTGCGTGATCTCGACCTCGTTCGCGGATATCTTCTTCAACAACTGCTTCAAGAACGGCATCCTGCCGGTGGTCCTGCCACAAGAGGCCGTGGACTATCTGATGGACGACGCCCGCAAGGGAGCCAACGCCCGGATCACAGTGGATCTGGACAGTCAGACAGTCAGATCTTCAGACGGCAAGACTTTTGCTTTTGAAGTCGATGGGTTCAAGAAGCACTGTCTGATGAACGGTCTGGATGATATTGGCCTGACACTGGAGAAGGCTTCCGCAATCGACAGCTTCGAGGCCAAGAACGCCACGCTGCGTCCCTGGGCATAAGATCCGCGCACTTTGCATGGCCGGGCCCGCAAGACTTGGCCATTGCTATCCGGGGTCCAGCATGGACTGCAGGGTCGAAAGGTGATCCGCCTCGGACGCCGGTTTGTCGTCGCGGATGCGGTTGATGCGGGGAAAGCGCATTGCCACGCCGGACTTGTGGCGGGTGGAGCGGTTCAGACCCTCGAACGCGACCTCGACGACCTTCGTGCGCGCGACTGAGCGGACCGAGCCGAACCGTTCTATGGTGTTGTTGCGGACAAAGCGGTCAAGGTCTTTCAACTCGGCATCGGTAAAGCCGAAATAGGCCTTGCCGACCGGGACAAGCTCGTCGCCATTCCAAACGCCGAACGTGAAATCTGAATAGTAGCCGGATCGCTTGCCATGTCCGCGCTGAGCATAAAGGAGGACGGCGTCGATCAGGTACGGGTCGCGCTTCCATTTGAACCAAGGACCCTTCATCCTCCCCGCAAGATAAGGGCTGTCGCGGCGCTTAATCATCACCCCTTCGATTACCGTGGCAGGGGGGTTCAGGCGGAGGGCGGCCAGATCGTCCCATGTGGCGAAGGGTAGCTCCGGCGAAAGGTCGATACTGGGACCGAGCGGCGCTACCGCTTCGGTCAACACAGCGCGGCGGGCGTCGTAGGGCAGGGGGCGCAGGTCCTGACCGTTCCAGATCAGCACGTCATAAAGCCGTAGCCCCGCGGGGTGTGACCGCAGCATTGCCGGGGTGACCGTCTTTCGGTTCAGCCGCTGTTGGAGGTCGCCGAAACTGGCAATCTCGGCGTCGCGGCGGACCAGAAGCTCTCCGTCCAGCACGCCGTCGAAATCCATCAGATCGACGATGTCCGGAAAGGCCCCGCTGATATCCTCGCCGGTTCGCGAATAAAGCCGTCGCGCGCCACTGTCGCTTACCGCCTGGATGCGGATGCCATCCCATTTCCATTCGGCGGCGTAACCGGCCGGGTCCAGCGCGGAAAGCTGGTCCAGGTCGGTTGCGGTGGACAGCATCACCGGCCGGAAAGGAGCTCGGGCCGCGGCTTCGGGGCGCGGCGCACCAGCAGCCCAAGCAAAAAGCTCAAGGTAGGGCGGCTGAAGCGCGTGCCAGATTTCCTCGACCTCGGTGACGGGTAGATCCGCCCAAGTGGCAAATGCCGTGCGGGAAAGGCGGGCCGAGACTCCGACACGCAAGGCTCCGGTCGCAAGTTTCAGGTAGGCATACCGCTCTGACGGTCCCAGGCTGTCCAGTCGCTCGGTGATCAGCGCCGGAAGACGGGTCTTCGGCGTGGTTGCAAGTTCCTCCACCACCTCGGACAAGGGGGGGTCCGACCGGGCACCTTCGGGCCATATCAGTGCGATGGTTTCTGCCAGGTCGCCGACAAAATCGTAGCTATAGCTAAAAAGCTGAGCGTCTACTCGCGTTTCGGTCAGCCCACGTAACAGGCTTGGAGTGACCTGACGCAACTTAAGATCCCCAGTAATTGCCGCCAGCATCAGCCCGCGCTGGGGGTCGGGGTTCTCGGCAAAAGCGGTGGCAAGCAGCCGCTCCTTCCCTAATCGCTGCGGAGTGAAGGCCAGACGTTCCAGAAGAGTGGCGAAAGCGGCAAGGCTCATTCCTCTTCGTCCTCGTATCCTACGAGGTGCAAGGGACGGGCCTTGCGCTGATTCAGCTCGCACCAGCGCATCAGCGCATCCTCGCGGCCGTGGGTAATCCAGACCTCGGCGGGGTCCAACTCGGTGATCGTATCGGTCAGGTGCGGCCAGTCAACGTGGTCCGAGATGATCAACGGCAATTCCACACCGCGTTGCCGAGCCCGTGCGCGGACCTGCATCCAACCCGAGGCGAAGGCGATCACCGGGTCCGGGAAGCGCTGCGCCCATGTAGCCGCGAAGGCAGAAGGCGGCGCGATGACGATGGCCCCGGCGAAATCAGCCTTGGCCCCCCCGGTGGCGGGACGCAAATCCCCAAGGTCTATGCCCTCGGCGATGTGGTAGTCGCAGAGCCGTTGCAAGGCTCCGTGGATATGGATGGGCGCATCCCACCCCGCTTGCCGCAACGCCCCGATCAAACGCTGCGCCTTGCCCAGAGCATAAGCCCCGATCAGGTGCGACCGTTCCGGGAAGGCCGCGACCGAGGCCAGAAGGCGGGCAATTTCCTCCTCGGGCGGGGGGTGGCGAAAGACGGGAAGGCCAAAGGTCGCCTCGGTCACGAAGATGTCGCAGGGCACCGGCTCGAAGGGCGCGCAGGTGGGAGAGGCCACGCGGGCGTAGTCTCCTGAAACCACGATCCGGCAACCGCGCCCCTCGACCGCGATTTGGGCCGAACCCAGGACATGGCCTGCAGGGTGAAAGCTGGCCGTGACATCCCCCAACATCACCGGGCCCTCTGCATTCTGCCGACTTCCGGCAAAATCCTCACCATAGCGTATAGCCATGATGTCCAGCGTCTGCCGGGTGGCCAGCACCGCACCGTGGCCGGGGCGAGCGTGATCTGAATGTCCATGGGTGATCAAGGCGCGGTGAACGGGTCGCAGCGGGTCGATGAAAAAATCCCCCGCCGGGCAGTACAGCCCTTCGGGGCGGGGAAGAAGAAGCGGCTCGCGGGCCATGCTGCATCCTGACTGGCTGTCCCAGTGATATGTGTCACCAACGCGGTTGTCCAAGTCGGGCTCCGGTCCGGGGAACAATGCGACCCCGGTCAGCGTTGCAGGTCCACAGGCCCGAGTTACGGGCGGCTAAACCCAAAGGAGACTTGCAATGGACGAACGTACCGCAGGAGCGATCGTGTTCCTGATCCTATTGGCTATTTCCCTCATCGGCCTCTTCTGGTCCTCGCGTCAGGCGGAAAGGCTGGACGGTGAGCGCCGTCAGCGAACGACATTGATGCGGGATGATGGCAGGGTGGTTGGAAACCGGCTTTAAGACATCAGGAGTCCCAACCGGAATCGGGGCGTTCCTGTCTGACCCAATTGATAAAGCGGTTGGTAACCAGGCGGAGTCTCCGGTTCCGGGTCGCCCAGGTCGAACGCGACGTCCGCCTGCAGGGTGCCGGCCCGGAGATACCACTTTACGGTCAGGCCGCGGTCGCCCAGTCGGTCCACCCCGAACTCTCGGCTGCGACCTGACCGGAACAGCGGCAAAAGCCGTTGGCGTCGCAGGTTCAGGAAGGACCGGGTCACCTCCAGCCACAAATCGGCATCGCGGGGCTGTGGTTGGGCATAGGGCCAGGCGAGACGCATGACCGCCGGATCGAAGGGGTCGAACATGTCCGCCCCCCTTTCCGGCAAGTCCTCGAACTGCTTGGACCGCCCCTCGCGCATCTGTTTTGCAATCTTGCCGTCGTAATCCGCGAACCACGGAAAGGGTCGGCGCGACCCGATCTCTTCACCCATGAAGACAAGCGGCGTACAGGGCGACGAAAGCAGGAAGGCGTGCGCCACCAGCGCCCGGTCTGCTCCGATGAGCGATACCAGCCGCTCTCCCTTGGGGCGGTTGCCGGCATGGTCATGGTTCAGGTTGAAGTTCACGAAGCATCGGGGCGGAAGGTGACCCGAGGGCTCTCCCTTTTCCTCTGAACCCGTCGGACGCGGCTGGCCTTGCAGGGCCTGACCGTCGCGCAGGGCCAGGCGCAGGTCGGAATGCGGGTCCTTGGTGAAATCCTTGTAATAGCCGAACTTTTCGCCTGTCAGCAGAACATGCAGCGCATGGTGGTAATCGTCATCCCAGGTCGCGTCGAACAGTCCAGCTGCGGGATCATACCAGCCGACCTTGTTCGAGCTGTCCTCGGCAACCAGGTGGATCGGTCGACCGAAGTCCCATTGCCGTATCGCCTGCGCAAGTTCCACCACAATATGCGGATCGGTAGAGTCCTCCATCGAATGTGCCGCATCGACACGCAGGCCGTCGAACCGAAAGGATGTCAGCCAGTGCAGAGCGCAACCTATGAAAAATTCCCGCACCTCGCGGTGGCTGTAGTCGATCTTGCGGCCCCAGTCGTTGTATTCGTCCAGAAAGAACTCTGGGCAGATCTCGCCCAGCATGCAGCCCTTGGGGCCGAAATGGTTGAAGACGACGTCAAGATAAACCGACAGTCCAAGACGGTGCGCTGTGTCCACCAACTCTGCGAGATCCTCGGGCGTGCCGTAGCTGTGCTGCGGCGCCCATGGCAGAACACTGTCATACCCCCAGCCACGGTTGCCCGGAAATTGGCCCAAGGGCATGATCTCGATGGCTGTAATCCCGATGTCCGCCAACCGGCGCAACTCCGCCGACCGGGCAGCGGCCCGGAACGTGCCTTCGGGGGTGAAGCTGCCGATGTGTAACTCGCAAAAAACACTTTCGTCGAAGGACCGTTCTGGGCTGTCGGTTGCACTGCCCAAAAAACGGGACGCATCGCGCAAAATCGACCAGCCCTCCACACCCCGCTCTTGCTGCAAGGACGCCGGGTCAGCGAACGGGGAGCCGGTTGTCGAAAAGGCATATCGCGTGCCCTCGGCGGCCTGGACCCGCGCGCGGTGAACTCCATCCGCACCGCGCGTCATGTGGAACGGCACTTCGTCGCCCAGATGCAGCGTCAGAAGCCCGGTCGAAGGCGCCCAAAGCGCTATGTCCCAACTGCCTTCCCCGGAAGGGTGCGCGCCCCAGGACCTGACGTGAGTTGAGGCTACGGGTTTTTCTTGAACTGTCTGCATCGGTGTCGCTCGGAGGAAGAGTCAATTCAGGCGGGGCAGGACCTTGGCACCGAAGGTCTCGATGAAGGCCTCCTGGTTCCGACCCACGCAGTGGAGGTGAACAGTCGCGTCCAGCGCGGCCAGCGCCGCGATGTCGGCGGTGTGGCGGCCCAAGTCTTCTGAAATCGGCAGGCGTTGGGCCATTGCCGCTTCCGATGCCGCGTCCGAGGCCGTGTCAAAGTCGGAGGGGCGCCGCAGATCCCACATCGCCTCACCACCAAGCACGGCGTGGCGCCACTGGTGCATCGCCTCGGCCATCGCGGTCTCGCGGTCCGGCGCCCAGGAAACCGCATGCTGGATGTGGACGGGCTTGTCGGCTCCGCCATTCTCTCGGAAGGCTTGCAGCACCGGAAGGACGTTCTCCACCTTACCCCCGACGGTCAGCAGACCGTCGGCCCAGGTCGCGACTTCGGCCGCTGTTTCCTTGCTTACGGCAGCGCCGAACAGGGGGATTCGCGCCTCGGGCCGAGAGTAGAGCTTTGCCCCGATCACCGTCACCCGACCGCGATGGGTCACCTCTTCGCCGTCGAACAACGCCCGGATGATCCCGGCACATTCCTTCAGTCGCGCGTTCCGCTCGGTCTTTTCTGGCCAGGGTAGCCCGGTGATCGCCTCGTTGATGGCCTCGCCGCTTCCAAGTGCCAGCCAGAAACGGCCCGGAAACATTTCGGCCAGCGTCGCGGCGGCCTGTGCCAGCACAGCCGGGTGCGTGCGATAGCCGGGGGCCGCGATCGACCCGAACGGCAGGTCGCACGCCTGCATCGCCGCTCCAAGCCAGGCCCAGGAAAACCCCGACTGGCCTTGCCGTTCGCTCCATGGATTGAAGTGATCCGAGCACTTCAGAACGTCAAAGCCTGCGTCCTGTGCCTGGCGGCAAAGGGTCAGAAGCCGAGATGGTGCGAATTGTTCATGCGAGGCGTGAAAGCCGGTGCGCGCCATGATCAGGCGCGCCCCAGGCAAGTGATGCAAGACCGGGTCATGTTGTCGTCAAGCCCGCCGCCGCGACCTGATTGGAGAATCGACCGCATCGGAGTTCTCGCCCAGTTCGGCAGGGCCGGCATTCCGGGCTTCGGCCATGTCCCGAATTTCGCCGTTCTGGAACAGTTCGGCCTCGGCCTGCTGCCAATGGCGTTCGGCGCAGCCATCCGGGCAGCCGTCGGCCTCCCAAAGGCTGTAGGCGCGTTCGCGGACGCGCTCTTCATCGACGCGGGGTGTCTCCATCATTTCCTCCATCGCGAATGGAAACTGGCCAGGATGTGGCCGTCGCAAGCGTAACAACGGCGACCGCAAAATGTTCCGGTCCAGAACCGCCACTGCACAAGAACTGCCGTCGGGACAGGTTGCCGTAGACGGCACTCGGGCCGCGGGCTATCTGTCAGTCCGCCCACCAGGAGGACGACAGATGCAGCTCGTAGGCCATGAGGTTCTTCCCGCAGATGCGGACGACGCCATCCTTGTCGGCCGCGTCTGGTCGCAAGCCGCCGGCGGTCCCTGCCCGGTTCTGGTTCGACGCGGGCGACTTCTGGACCTGACCGGTCTTTCGGCTACCGTCTCGGGTCTAATGGAGATCGATGGCCTTGCGGACAGGCTGGCCCAGGCCGACAGATTGCCGGACCTTGGCTCACTTGATGATGCGCTTGCCGGACGTGGTCTTACCCTGCTGGCCCCAATTGACCTGCAGGCCGTCAAGGCCGCTGGAGTCACCTTTGCAGACAGCATGGTCGAGCGGGTGATAGAGGAACAGGCGAAGGGAGACAGCGGCCGCGCGCAGGAAATCCGCGACCGATTGGCCCCGGTCATCGGTCAAACGTTGCGTGGCGTTCCTGCCGGGTCCGAAAAGAGTCAGGAGGTCAAGCGGGTGCTCCAGGACCTTGGTCTCTGGTCGCAGTACCTGGA
>JANOCQ010000171.1:0-5469 GCA_031412255.1 Paracoccaceae bacterium
CCACGAACTCGGTCATCATGCCGGTCGAAAGGTGGGTCATGTGGTGGCAGTGAAGCATCCAGCGTGCCGCTTCGCCCGCGTCAAGGGCGACGGTCACCGTGCTCATGGGTGGGACATAAACCGTATCCCGCACGGCTCCCTTCACTGAGGCGCCGTTAAGCGCCACCACTTGGAAATGATGGCCGTGCAGGTGCATTGGATGGCCCATCATCGACATGTTGTGGAAGGTGAGTTCCACCCGCTCGCCGCTGATGGCCTGGACCGGCTCATGATCGCCCCAGGTCCGGTCATCAATAGTCCAGAGGTAGGGCATCATCGATCCGCCCAGCATCAATGCCCGCGCGTTCGTCGCGGGACGGTCGGTCAAGGGCACTGCTGCGCGAAGTGACAGCTCTTGCCCGAGGTCGGCGTCAAAGGCGGGCGCTGCTTCGTCAGCGATCGAGCTTAATTTGCCAACGGCGGCGCCCGGCGTTGCAAGAACGATGCCGGTTCGCTCCACTGCACCTTCTCGCAGCGCTATTATGGGATAGCTTCCGCCGCCGCGGGAAAGGTCCAGCTCAATGTCGAGCCGTTGCCCCATCGCTAGACCGAAGCGCGTTCCAGCAACAGGCTCAACGGCCTGTCCATCCACCGCGACCAACCGGCCCGCCACCGCGCCCGTATCGATCCAGAATACTGTCGCGGCCGCAGCGTTTATTACTCGCAAATGAACCCGACCGCCTGCCTCAACCTGAACAACGTCCGGATCGTTCAGCGTGCGGTCGTTGGCAAGGTAGGCGTCAAAGTCGTGGTCGTTCAGGTCCATCGCCATCCCGCCCATCGTTCCGCCCATGTTGCCATGCTCCATGTCCGCCATGCTGCCATGATCCATTCCGGCCATGTCATGGCTTGTGCCGCCGGTGATCCGCGCCAGAACCTCTTCGGCGGGCGCAAAGGAAAAATCGTGCAAGAACATCACCACTTCCTGCCTATCTGCAGCCTGTTCCGCAGCACTGCGCACAATCAGCGGCGCGGCCAGAAGCTCCATTTCCTGAACCGGAACGTGACTGTGCATCCAGTGTGTCCCCGGGGTGGGCGCAAAGTCATAAGACCGCAGTTCCGCGGGAGACAGCAGTGGCATCGGCATCCCCGGAACGCCATCCTGCTGATTGGGCGGGATCTGGCCATGCCAGTGGATGATCGTGTCGATGTCGAGATCATTCTGCAAATCCACCCGAAACGGCTGGCCGGCATCAAGGATTAGACCTTGACCGCCCGAGGCATTCTGCAGACCGAACACGGTTGCCGAACGACCGTTGATGTCGAGCGTGCGGGTGGTTGCGCGAAGGATCATCGGTGCCTCCGCCCAGGCCATGCGAGGAAGGGCAGCGGTCGCAGGGAGGCAGGCTGAAGCAGCAATGAAACGACGGCGGGTCATGTGCGTCATGTGAGTACTCCAAGGCAGATGCGGGGCAAGGGATCAGCGAGCGCGGTCGAAGGCACGCGTCTTGCGCCGATCGCGGGTCTTGGGCAGGGGAGCCACCGGTTCGGTACTCCCCAGGTTCTTCAGGATGGGGCAGTCCGGCCGGTCGTTGCCTTGGCAATGCGATGCCAGATGTAACAACGTGTCGGACATATCCTTGAGTTCCTGCATCTTCTTTTCCAGCATCGCGACATGACCAAGCGCGATCTCCTTCACGTCCGCACTTGCACGGCTGCGATCACGCCAAAGAGTGAGAAGGTCGTCAATCTGCTTCACGGTGAAGCCGAGGTCACGAGAGCGTCGGACAAAACGCAAGGTCTGCAGGTCGTTGTCAGAATAGACCCGATAGCCGGACAGAGTGCGCATGGCCGGGCGTATCAAGCCGGTGTCTTCGTAATAGCGGATCATCTTGGCAGTGATGCCGGTCGCCTTTGCTATGTCGCCGATGTTCATGATGGCGGTCTCCTTTTGCCCTTGATCGCAGGGTGCGCCTTCCCAAGGTGGGAAGGTCAAGCTCTTTCGCAATTCAAATCACGTGATCCGCCGACAGCATCCGACGCAGGCGGGGAATCTGTTCGGCCACCGCACCCCAGACCGCCTTGCCATCGACAATGGTGATCGGAGCAATGCGGAGCCCCGTGCGCTGACGCGCCTCATCTGCGATGCGGGGGTTGGTTAGATCGCGCTCCACAAAGGACACCCCCTGGGCGGTCAGCCAGCGCTTCAGCGTCGCACAGTCCGGGCAGGTCGGGGTGGTGTAGATCTCGACGTGGCTGTGGGTCATGGCGTCCTCCTCAGGACATCTTGTGAGAAACGGAAACGAAGTTGGTGGCGACGAAGTGCGCCGGGACAACGGCGGCAAATCGCTTGAGGCGCAACGCGTTGCCAAGGACAAAGACAGACGACAGCGCCATCGCACCGGCTGCCAGCATCGGAGAAAGGAGCGTGCCGTTCAGCGGGTAGAGCACGCCCGCCGCCACGGGGATCAGAGCCGCATTATAGGCGAAGGCCCAGAACAGGTTTTGCCGGATGTTGCGCATGGTGGCGCGCGACAGTCCGATGGCCTTGGAGACGCCGTTCAGATCGCCACCCATCAGCACCACATCGGCGCTTTCGATCGCAACGTCGGTGCCGGTGCCGACGGCGAGCCCCACATCCGCTTCGGCGAGAGCCGGCGCATCGTTGATGCCATCCCCGACGAAGGCGACGGAACGACCGCCGCTGCGCAGCGCCTTGATGGCCGCGACCTTGCCCTCAGGCAACACCTCTGCCACCACTTCGTCGATGCCCAGCTCGGCGGCGATGGCTTCAGCGGTGCGCCGGTTGTCGCCGGTGATCATGGCGACCTTCAGTCCCAGACGGTGCAGCGCGGCAATCGCCGATGGCGTTGACGCCTTGATCGGATCGGCCACGGCGATCAGCGCCGCCAATTTGCCTTCGACCGCAACATATAGCGGCGTGCGCGCCTTGGTACCCAGATCCGCGGCCTTTTCGGCAAACTGCGCTATGTCCAGACCAAGGCTTTCCATGAAGCGGTCAGCTCCGACTTCGATGCGCCGGTCATTGACCGTCGCCCGGATCCCGTAGCCAGGAATAGCTTCGAAAGCGCTTGTTTCTGGAATGGCCAGACCTTCAGACCGCGCCGCTTCGACAATTGCAGATGCCACGGGATGCTCGGACGAGGATTCCGCTGCAGCAACCAGCGCCAGAATACCGGACCGGGTGAACCCATCCGAGACCACAAGATCGGTCAGCAACGGGCGCCCTTGGGTCAGCGTGCCGGTCTTGTCCAGTGCAACGACAGCGACGGACGTCAGGCTTTGCAAGGCCTCTCCATTGCGAAACAGGACCCCAAGCTCTGCCGCCCGCCCGGTGCCGACCATGATCGAGGTAGGCGTGGCCAGCCCCATGGCACAGGGGCAAGCGATGATCAGGACGGCCACTGCATTGACCAGCGCGAAGCTGATCGCCGGCTCCGGTCCCCAGACAAACCAAACGCCGAAGGTCAGCGCCGCAGCCAGCATTACGGCCGGCACGAACCATGCGGTCACCTTGTCGACCAGCGCCTGGATGGGCAGCTTTGCCCCCTGCGCGCTTTCAACCATGCGGATGATCTGGGACAGCATCATGTCGGCCCCGACCTTTTCGGCCCGGTACGTGAAAGAGCCCGTCTTGTTGATCGTCCCTCCGGTGACGTTCGAGCCTTCCGACTTTGCCACCGGTACAGGTTCGCCCGTGATCATCGCCTCGTCCACATAGGACGACCCGGTCAGGACAGCTCCATCAACTGGAATGCGGTCGCCGGGGCGCACCTGCAGTACATCGCCAGGCTGGACGGCTTCCAGCGCAACTTCCAGGAACTCGGCACCATGCTGGACGCGCGCAGTCTTCGCCTGAAGTCCCATCAGACGACTGATCGCTTCGGAGGTGCGGCCCTTTGCCTTGGCTTCCAGAAAACGTCCGAGCAGAATCAACGTCACGATCACTGCGGACGCCTCGAAGTAGACATTCGCCGTGCCCTGTGGCAGCAAGCCGGGCGCGAAAGTGGCGACGACTGAATACGCCCAGGCCGCCGACGAGCCGAGAACGACGAGCGAGTTCATGTCGGGCGCAAATCGCGCAAGTGCGGGCAGGCCCTTCTTGTAGAATCGAAGGCCGGGCCCGAATTGCACGATGGTCGCCAGCACGAAGTAGAAGATGTAGAGTGGCGTCTGCCCGATCGTCATCGCCAGCCAATGGTGCAAGGCCGGAATCAGGTGCCCGCCCATTTCCAGAAGGAAGATCGGCAGGCTCAGACCGCCCGCAATCAGCAGATCACGCTTCAGACGCCCTTGCTCCTCTTCCCGGGCGACCGCCTTGTCCGTCTGGTCAACCCGTGTGGCATGTGGCGTATAGCCGGCCCCGCGAATTGCAGCCTCGACTGCCGCAGCCATTGCAGGGCCCGCGTCGACAACGCGGATCGTGGCACGCTCTGTCGCGAGGTTCACTGACGCCGACAGCACGCCTGGCACAGCGGCGATGGCCTTTTCGACACGACTTACGCACGAGGCGCAGGTCATGCCGTCGATGCCGATCTCCATCGTACCGGCTGCAACATCATAGCCTGCGTTTCGGATTGCAGCGCTGACAGCTTCGCGAACGGCGGCCCCGTCATAAATCACCTCGGCCCGCTCGGTCGCCAGATTTACCGATGCCGACGTGACCCCCGGAACTTTCTGGATCGCCTTTTCCACGCGGCCCACGCACGAGGCGCAGGTCATTCCAAGGATCGGGATGCTGTCGATGGTGCCGCCGGCTCGCTGTGCCGTGAAGTCTTTCATAATGTCATTCCATTCATGAGCATTGAGCGTCGAATCACTTTGTCGGGCTTCCAACGATGTGAGGGTCAAGCGCGTTCTTCGGCGGGAGCGGGGGCCAGGAGCGCATGGCAAAGGCCGGAGGTCGCCCCCCGGCCTTTGCTGGTTATTGCGTCAGGCCGACGTGTAACCTGCAGCCGCTACTGCGTCCTTGATCGCCGCGATGTCTGCTGTTGTCGTCACACGCACCTTGCGGGACGCTACGTCAGGCACGACCTCGGCACTCGGGTCGATGGCTTTGATGGCGGCAGAAACGCCTCGGGCGCATCCGCCACAGGTCATGCCGGGAAGGTTCAGTTCGAACATTTTCAGGTCCTCTCAGAAAGGGCGGCGGTAGTGCCGTTGCTGTGATGTGGGGTTTCCCAGCGTGGCAGGGTCAAGAGGCCCGATGGCCAAAACTTCGCTTTTGCTGCTTGACCCTCCCAGCCTTGGAACCCTGAGGACGAAAAGGACCGGGCGATTCGTCTCGGCTAACCTCTTCTGAAGGACCATTCGCATGGCACTCCCAACACCTGATCCAACGCGGTGGAAGGCGCTGGCACTTTTGTGCGCAGCCCAGTTCATCGTTATCCTGGACACTTCCATTATTGGCGTGGCCCTGCCCGCCATCCAGTCCGACCTCGGATTTACCGACGAGGGGCTGAGCTGGAT
>JANOCQ010000172.1:0-2234 GCA_031412255.1 Paracoccaceae bacterium
AAGCGCTATGACGATGTAACCTACGACGAGGTGCTGGAAAAGCACCTGGGCGTGATGGACGCGACGGCGATTGCCCTGGCTCGGGACAACAACCTGCCGATCATCGTCTTCAGCCTGGATGAACCGGGCGGGTTCCGGGGCATCCTTGCGGGCGAGGGGACCTATACCCGGGTTCAGGACTGATGTGGCTCACGCTGGTGCGCTCCTGACCTTTCTTGTAGCGCTCAGATCTTCGGTGGCGCTTCATGTCTCCTATGGTTCCTCTTTGGGTTCGTCGTGTTTCCCCACCTTCTTGACGCCCTTTGAATTCTGCAGCCACCCCGTTATGAAGGGCGCTGAACCGACGAGCGAGAGCTGAAGACGACCATGGCAAACGAAGAGATCGAGATCGACACCGATGCAATCCAGCGCCGCATGGATGGTGCGATGGCAGCACTGAAAACGGAATTCTCGTCCTTGCGGACCGGCCGCGCCTCGG
This sequence comes from Paracoccaceae bacterium, assembly GCA_031412255.1. Classification (GTDB taxonomy): domain Bacteria; phylum Pseudomonadota; class Alphaproteobacteria; order Rhodobacterales; family Rhodobacteraceae; genus Tabrizicola. The sequence continues at coordinate 479 of JANOCQ010000172.1, forward strand.
CGGCCCTGGTCGAACCGATTCAGGTCGAAGCTTACGGACAGATGACCCCGATCAACCAGCTTGGCACCGTGAACGTGCCCGAGCCGAGGATGGTGGTGATCAACGTCTGGGACAAGGCGATGATCTCGAAAGTGGAAAAGGCGATCCGCGAAAGCGGCATCGGAATCAACCCGATCGCGGACGGCCCGCTGATCCGCCTGCCGATTCCCGAGCTGAACGAAGAGCGTCGCCGTGAATTGACCAAAGTTGCTGCACAATATGCCGAAAGCGCGAAGGTTGCGATTCGCAATGTGCGGCGCGATGGCATGGACCAGATCAAGAAGGCGAAGGCGCAGGGCATGGGCGAGGATGATCAGAAGTTCTGGTCGGACGCGGTGCAGGAACTGACCGACGCCGCGATTGCCGCCGTCAACCGGGCGCTGGAGGCCAAACAGGCAGAGATCATGCAGGTCTGACCTGCAGGCGGAGGGCGGCGGGTGTCGAAGGACCTGCAGGTGGGTGTCGCGATGCGGCCGGTGAACCACCTGGCAATCATCATGGACGGCAATGGCCGCTGGGCCACCAACCGAGGCTGGGCCCGGCTTGTCGGGCACCGCAAGGGGGCAGAGCGGGTGCGCGAGATCGTGCGCTCGGCCCCTGACCTTGGGATCAGGTATCTCACGCTCTATGCCTTCTCGACCGAGAACTGGAAGCGTTCCACGGAAGAAGTGCTGGGACTGATGGCGATCTTCGCGCGTTACATCGAGCGGGAGGCCGACCGACTGGCGAAGGCCGGGGTGCGGATGCGTTTCATCGGCGACCGCAGCCGTCTGGACCCCAAGCTGCAGCGCATGATGGCCGGGATCGAGGCGCGGACGGCAGGTCTGGACCGGCTGAACCTGACAGTCGCGATCAACTATGGCGGGCGGGACGAGATCCTGCGCGCCGTCCGCAAGATCGCCGAGGCGGCGGCGCAGGGCCTGCTTGACCCCCGCCATGTCACCGAGGCTGCCTTCGCCGAACGCCTGGACACCGGAGGCCTGCCCGATCCGGACCTTGTGATCCGCACCAGCGGCGAGACGCGGACCTCGAACTTCCTGCCGTGGCAGGCGGCCTATTCTGAATATGAATTCACCGAAACGCTTTGGCCCGATTTCGGACCCGAGGAACTGGCTGCCATCGTCCAGCGCTTTTCGAACCGCGAGCGGCGCTTCGGCGGGGTGCTTCGGTGATGGACCCGGCACCCGCACCAGCGGGCAAATGGGGGGACCTGCGCACCCGGATCCTGTCTGCCATCGTCATGGTCGCGGTGGGAGCCGTCGAAATCTGGCTCGGCGGCACGGCCTTCGCGGCGCTGGTGGTGGTGCTGACCGGGATCATGGTTTGGGAATTGGCGACGATGACCGCCCCGCTGCGGCGTCGGTCGCCGGTAACGCTGGCAGTGGCGGCCAGCGCGGGGCTGGTCGCAGCGCTGGTCCTGAAAACGGATGTCGCCGCGCTGTTCCTGGTGGTGCCTTCGGTGGCGCTGATCCTGACCCCGCGCCGCGACCGGCGGCTCGCGGGGGGATATGCACTGGCAATCATGCTTGCCGGATATGGGCTTATCGACCTTCGGGTCACCGGGGGCACGACCGTCATCCTTTGGTTGGTGGCGGTGGTGGTGGCCTCGGACGTGCTTGGCTATTTCGCGGGCCGGATGCTGGGAGGGCCCAAATTCTGGGAACGGGTCAGCCCGAAGAAGACCTGGTCCGGCACCGTGGCCGGCTGGATCGGCGCC
>JANOCQ010000173.1:0-6447 GCA_031412255.1 Paracoccaceae bacterium
TGATCCGCTCGATCTCGGGCGCCATGGTGGCGCTGTAGAACATCGTCTGGCGGGTGAAGGGGGTCAGCTGGAAGATGCGTTCGATATCGGGGATGAAGCCCATGTCGAGCATCCGGTCAGCCTCGTCCACGACCATGATCTGCACGCCGGTCAAAAGAAGCTTGCCGCGTTCGAAATGGTCCAAAAGCCGGCCTGGGGTGGCGATCAGCACGTCAACGCCCCGGTCGATCAGCTTGTCCTGTTCACCGAACGCGACGCCGCCGATAAGGAGGGCCTTTGTCAGCTTGGTGTGCTTGGCATAGATCTCGAAGTTCTCGGCCACCTGGGCGGCCAGTTCGCGAGTGGGCGCAAGCACCAGACTGCGCGGCATCCGGGCGCGGGCACGGCCCTGACCCAGAAGCGTGATCATCGGCAATGTGAAGCTGGCGGTCTTGCCGGTGCCGGTCTGGGCGATCCCCAGCACGTCGCGGCCTTGCAGCGCGTGCGGAATGGCTTCGGCCTGGATGGGTGTGGGAGTTTCGTAGCCGGCTTCGGTGACGGCTTGCAGCACGCGCGGGTCCAGCGCGAGGTCGGAAAATTTGGTCATTAGCGTCCTATGGATGCGGTATCGGACCGCATGAATGATGGGACGCAAGTTTCCGGGCGCCCCGGCGTCTCGGCCACTTTGGCCGCCGGAGGCGCATAGCTGAAATCCTCGCGACGGTCAAGTCTGGACCGCACGAGGTGGACTGGTGGCCGCAAAAGCTTGCGGTTTTTGGCCCGCAGGTGCCGCGAGGGGTCCTGTCCTGGTGACGGTCGGGGCCATCGGGTGCGACGTCCAGCCGACGTCCTGCGGCGCGTCTCAACCGGCTGCCGGTCATCGCGGGCGGGGCAAGTCGGATACTGGAGCCGCGCTAGATCCACGCGTCGGGATCGGGCCCTCCGTCCATGGTCGCTTCGGTTGCTAGAGCGGCATGCGCACGGGCCTGAAGCCGTGCCAGATAGGCCTGGCGGCCTTCGCGCATCCCTTGCAGTCGGCGGAACAGCGTACCGGGATCGGCATTCAGTCGATCGAGCAGGCAAAGCGCCAGCGGTCCGGCGACCGGCTCGACCAACGCCTCCTGCCAGATCGGGGCCAGAAGGTTGTAGTCAAGGCCGCCGCGGTCCAGACCGAAATCCAGCATCCCCAAGGGCAGACGGGTGCCTTTCCTGCGCTTCCGTCGGAACAGCTCTTCGGGGCCAAGACCCGAGGTCAGGCGTTCAAACTCGTAAAGTTTCATCAAGGAAAAGAGCATGTTCAAGGACAGGCCCAGCCGACGCTGCGATTCTGTTCCCCCGACGTCGCCGAAAGTGATCACCGACGAGATCAGCCAGCGTGTCGGCAGTTCCTTGATCAGCAAAGCGCCGTGCTCGGCCCAGATGCGGCGGAAAAGCGCGGGCGCATGCTCGGGAAAGGTCGTACGGCGCAGGTGCACGATGAGGTCGGCATTCAGAACCGCCAATTCCGACTTGCCGCGCAGTTCGGCGCGCAACTGCCAGAGTTTGCGCTTGTAGTGTGACAGGCGGCCTGCGGGCGGCGCGTCACTTTCAGGGACCTTCTGTCCGGCTAGACCTGCAAGGTCGACGTCCGGTCCCGGCAGCGCTTCGCGTCGGCCATAGATCACCGGGCCGCGACGCTTGTTCCAGCGCTGGATCACCCCGTCGGGGGCATCCGGATAAGTGAGGGGCAGAGCCGCTGAATCCGGGTCCGGGTCAGGAGGGCTGTCCGCCATCGTCAATGTCGTATCCCCGGCCATGCTGTCCTGCCAAGGCTAGGGGGCGGGGCAAGGGTGGTCAAGCGCTGCTCAGACCATCATCTCCTTGGTGGCGGTCAGCTTCAGGCCGGGATAGTCCCGCACTACCCGGTCGATATCCCACTGCAGTCGGGTCAGGAACACGAGGTCCCCGTCGCTGTCATGCGCGATGTGGCCCTTGTTGACGTTCACCAACTTTTCGACCTCGGCCTTCTCGCCGTTGATCCAGCGTGCCGAAGTGAAGTTTGACCCCTCGAACCGCACCGGCAGCGAGTATTCCTGTTCGATCCGGGAGGCCAGCACGTCGAACTGCAACGCGCCCACGACGCCGACGATGTAGCCGCTGCCGATCATGGGTTTGAAGACCTTGGCGGCCCCCTCCTCGGCGAACTGGGTCAAAGCCTTTTCAAGGTGCTTGGCCTTCATCGGGTCCATCGCGCGGATCGACTGCAGGAGTTCCGGCGCGAAAGACGGGATGCCGGTAAAGCGCAGCGCCTCCCCTTCGGTCAGCGCGTCGCCGATGCGCAGTTGTCCGTGGTTCGGAATGCCGATGATATCACCGGCCCAGGCTTCCTCGGCCAATTCGCGGTCGGCGGCCAGGAACAGGACCGGGTTGGTGATCGACATCGGCTTTTTGGTGCGCACATGGTGAAGCTTCATGCCGCGCTCGAAGTGGCCCGAGGCAAGGCGCACAAAGGCCACCCGGTCGCGGTGCTTGGGGTCCATGTTGGCCTGGACCTTGAAGACGAAGCCCGTGACGGCGGATTCGGACGGATCGACCTGGCGTTCGGCGGCCTTCTGCGGCTCGGGCTCCGGCCCGTATTCGCCGATGCCGTCCATCAGCTCCTTCACCCCGAAGGAGTTGATGGCCGAGCCGAACCAGATCGGCGTCATCGAGCCGTTGAGGAACGCGGTGCGGTCGAAGGCGGGCAGCAGCGCGCGCGCCATCTCCAGCTCGTCATGGAACTTCTGCAAAAGTTCGGCCGGGATATGCTCGGCCAGTTTCGGGTCGTCGATCCCACTGATCTTGATCGATTCCGCCACCTTGTTGCGGTCGGCGCGGTCCATGATCTCGAGCTTGTCATGGAGAAGGTCATAGGCGCCCACGAAATCGCGCCCGACGCCGATGGGCCAGGAGGCCGGTGTCACGTCGATCGCCAGGTTTTCCTGGATCTCGTCGATGATCTCGAACACGTCGCGGCTTTCGCGGTCCATCTTGTTGCAGAAGGTCAGGATCGGCAGGTCGCGCAACCGGCAGACCTCGAAAAGCTTGCGGGTCTGGCTTTCCACCCCCTTGGCCCCGTCGATCACCATGATCGCTGCGTCGACGGCGGTAAGTGTGCGGTAGGTGTCCTCGGAGAAATCACTGTGGCCGGGGGTGTCCACCAGATTGAAGCGGTACTGCCGGAAATCGAAGCTCATGGCCGAGGCCGAGACGGAAATCCCCCGCTCCTGCTCCAGCTTCATGAAGTCCGACCGGGTGCGGCGCGCGTCGCCCTTGGCGCGGACCTGACCGGCCATCTGGATCGCGCCCCCGAACAGAAGGAACTTTTCGGTCAGCGTGGTCTTGCCGGCGTCGGGGTGCGAAATGATCGCAAACGTCCGGCGGCGGGCGATTTCGGGCGGAAGGGGGGCACGGTTCGACATGGCACCCCCTTAGCTTGCGCGGGCATTGGCCGCAACGGGCACGGGGGTTGTGCGACTCGGATATGGGGCGCATGGTGAGAACATTAACGGAACATCAGGAGGATGGTATGACCCTGAAAGAGATTGCCGACAAATTGGTCGCCGGTTGCCGCGAAGAGCGCACGCGGGAGAACCTGGACAAGCTTTACGCCCCCGACGCCGTCTCGGTCGAGGCGATGGACATGGGCGGCGGCCGCGAGACGGTGGGTCTTGCGGGCATCCACGGCAAGCACGACTGGTGGGACGGGGCTTTCGTGACGCACGGCCTGACGGTCGAGGGGCCTTTCCTTCACGGCGACGACCGGTTCGCGGTGATCTTCGGGATGGACACCACGGAAAAAGCGACCGGGCGGAGGAGCCAGGGCCGCGAGGTCGCCGTCTACCATGTCAGGGACGGCCGGATCGTGCGGGAAGAGTTCTTTTACGGCAGTTGATCAGGCATCGGTCGGGTTCCTGAAGGAGCGCTGGCGCGCAGGTCTTTTGTCTCGTCGTCGGGACTTGCGCCCTCCTCCTTGGTCGTTGGGGTTTCCACCCCCAAACCCCAGGAGGATGTTTGGGCAAATGTGAAAGAGCGCAGGGTGCTTGTCCTTGTCCCGTCGCCTGCTAGGCTTTGGCCAAAGCAGGAGGGTTGTGCATGGATCTGGGGATAGCGGGCAAGCGGGCGCTGGTTTGCGCGTCGTCCAAGGGCTTGGGCCGGGGCTGCGCCGAGGCGCTGGCGGATGCGGGCGTGGATCTTGTGATGAACGCCCGCGGCGCCGAGGCGTTGGAGGCGGCAGCGCATGATTTGCGCACGCGCTACCAGGTGAACGTGACCGCTGTGGCCGCCGACATCACGACCGAGGCGGGTCGCGCGGCCGTGCTGGCACATGGCCCCTTCGACATTCTGGTCACCAACGCAGGCGGCCCGCCACCGGGCATGTGGTCGGACTGGGGCCGCGAGGACTTCATCAAGGCGCTGGACGCCAACATGCTGACCCCGATCGCGCTGATACAGGCGGTTTTGCCGGGCATGATGGCGAAAGGCTGGGGCAGGGTTGTCAACATCACCAGCGTCTCGGTGAAGTCGCCGGTGGCGGTGCTGGGCCTTTCGAACTCGGCGCGGGCAGGATTGACCGGTTTCGTGGCCGGCACCTCGCGGCAGGTGGCGGGGAAGGGTGTCACGATCAACAACCTTCTCCCCGGAATTCATGCGACGGACCGGGCCATCGCGCTGGATGCGGCGGTGGTCAGGTCCAAGGGGATCAGCATGGAAGAGGCGATTTCCGAACGCGCCGCAACCATCCCCGCCGGTCGTTACGGGACGCCCGCAGAATTCGGCGCGGCCTGCGCGTTTCTTTGTTCGCAGCATGCAGGTTTCATCGTCGGGCAGAACGTCCTTCTGGACGGCGGTGCTACCAACGCGACGTTGTGACCGAGTGAGGTCTTGCCCGACCGGGATCAAAGACACCCAGCAGGAGCAGCAACGCACCGCCGCCGATCCAGGCCCAGCCGCCAGGACCAAGCACGTCCGAGGCTGCCGCAAAGAGGCGGGTGGCATCGTCCATCGTCCATTGCAGTTCCGCCAGACCCAGCGTCTCGCGAACCCGCCAGACCAGGGTGCCAGCAAGTCCGACGATTGACACGCCGGTCAGGAACGCAAGCCAGCGCCGCTCCAATCCGACCAGGGCCAGAAGCAGAAACAACCCGGCCAGCAGAAAGGTCAGCAGGAAAAGCAGGCCGTCCGTCGAGGCGGCGGTCAGATAGCTTTCAACCGAGGCGGGGTCAAAAGCGGGTAGCGCATCCCACGGCGCAAGATTGGCACCGATCGGGGTCGCGAGCCACGGCAGGAACAGGCCGGCAAGAATTGCGGCAGCGCAAAGCAGTGCAAGCGGACGAAACAGCATGGCCGGGACCTTCCTGTCCAGAAATGCGGTACAATTCAGCGTTAGCTGCGCATTTTGTGCAAAACGTGGACAGTTTACGCCATTTTTGCGGTCATCCGCTGCGGGGCAGAAGGTTGTAGCGGGGGCGGGGCGCTGCTAAGGAAACCTTGCAAAATCCTAGGTCGATATGCCCGACAGCGCGCCTCCTCGTCTGGAAATCCGTCATCTGGTGCGCTCGTTTGGCGGGCGGCGCGTGGTCGACGATGTGTCGCTGTCGGTGGCTGCCGGACAGGTGACCTGCCTTCTCGGGCCTTCGGGTTGCGGCAAGTCCACGACGCTGAGGATGATCGCAGGGGTCGAGCGTGCCGATGCTGGCGAAGTGCTGCTTGACGGTCAGGCGGTCGCGGGGTCTGGCGTGCACGTCCCGCCCGAGCGGCGCTCGGTCGGGCTGATGTTCCAGGATTTCGCGCTGTTTCCGCATCTGACGGTGGCCGAGAATGTCGGTTTCGGCTTGCGGGTAGACCGTGCTGAAAAGGCGCGGCGGGTGGGTGAGCTTCTGGACAAGGTGGATCTGTCCGGCTTTGGCCTGAAACACCCGCATGAGCTTTCGGGAGGAGAACAGCAGCGCGTGGCCCTGGCGCGGGCGCTTGCGCCGAAGCCGAAGGTCATGCTGATGGACGAGCCGTTCTCGGGTCTCGACAACCGGCTGCGCGATGGCATCCGCGACCGCACGCTGGAACTTCTGAAGGAAGAAGGTGCGGCGGTTCTGCTGGTGACACATGAACCCGACGAGGCGATGCGGATGGCCGACGAGATCGCGTTGATGCGGGCGGGTCGGGTCGTGCAGAAGGGCGCGCCGTACAACGTCTACAACGCCCCTGTCGACAAGGCGGCGGCGGCGTTCTTCAGCGATGTCAACGTGATCCGAGGTGTGTCGAAGGGAGCTTTGACCGAGACGCCCTTCGGGGCCTTCCTTACTCCGGGCCACACTGACGGCGCCCGGGTTGAGATCGTGATCCGGCCACAACATCTGCGGATCGACTTTGACCGTGGCGGCCGGGGCCCGAATCCGACGCCAGAGGATGGCACACCTGCACGCGGCACGGTCCTGCGGAGCCGCTATCTCG
>JANOCQ010000174.1:0-5765 GCA_031412255.1 Paracoccaceae bacterium
GGAAAGCCAGCAGTGGTACTTCCAGCGCTATGTCGACTGGTTCCCCGCCAAAGGTGAAATCGCCCTGTACGACCGAAGCTGGTACAACCGCGCGATGATCGAGCATGTCTTCGGTTTCTGCACTCCGGAGCAGCGTACCAAGTTCTTCCGTCAGCTTCCGGAGTTCGAGCAGATGATTGTCGACGAGGGGATCATCTTCCTGAAGATCTGGCTGGAAGTCGGCCGTGCTGAACAGCTGAAGCGCTTTCTCGACCGCGAAGGGGACCTTCTGAAGCAGTGGAAGCTGTCCCAGATCGACATCGACGGTCTGGGCAAATGGGACGACTACTGCACTGCCATAGATGAGACGATGGAGAAGACCCACTTCAAGTACGCACCCTGGACAGTGATCCTTTCGGACGACAAGAAGCGCGCCCGGATTGCTGCAATCCAGACGATCCTGTCGGCAGTGGACTATGCCGGGAAGGATGCGGCGGCGATCGGGAAGATCGACGACTCGATCTGCGGCGGTCCGAAGCTTCGGGCGAAATGAAGCGAGGCTATCACCACGGCAACCTGCGGCAGGCGCTGGTCGAGGCGGCGCTGGAGTTGATCGCTGAAAAGGGGCCACAGGGCTTCACCCTGTCCGAGGCGGCGAAGGCCGCCGACGTGACCCCCGCCGCCGTCTACCGGCACTTTGCCGGGCGGGATGATCTTCTGGCCGAGGTCGCGCGGCAGGGGTTCGACATCTTCGCGGCACTGCTGGAGTATGCCTACGACGACGGGCGGCCTTCTCCTCTGGCGGCGTTCGAAGCGACCGGGCGGGCTTACCTGGCCTTCGCCCGGAAGTATCCCGGCCACTATCAGGCGATGTTCGAAAGCGGGCTGCAGCCGGGAAAGCATCCCGACCTCGCCCAGGTCTCGGCCAAGGCGCGGGCGACGATGGACCGGGCGGCGGAGAGGCTGGTGAAGGGGCTGCCAGAGGGGCGGCGGCCTCCGGCCAGCATGGTGTCCGCCCATGTCTGGGCGGTCTCTCATGGGGTGGTGGAGCTGTTCCTGCGGGGGAACGGGGGGCCGCTGCCCTGGCCGGCGGAGGACCTTCTGGAGACCGGGATCGGGATCTATCTGCGCGGGCTTGGGCTGTTGTCGCCGGACCGGTGAAGCGATGTGTCCACGCTGGACAAACGCGCGTCCTTTCACTAAATCAAGGACTTCGCCTCGGGCGTTCGGGAATCGTTAAGCTTTGGTCAGGCCGGGTGTCCCCCTCACCCTGGCCCTCTGCCCCAAGGGGAGAGGGGACGCCCGGGGCGCGCGTGGCGCCTTGGCTGACAAGGTCTGTCGGTCAGGGATTCTTCAGGTGACAGCACGGGTGCGGATGGCCAGAGTGCTGCCAGAAGCGGGACGTGAGCCCGCAGCATCAAAGGAATGTCCCGATGTCCTTGCGTCTGTCCGGGCTGCCGCTGGCCCTTGTTGCAACGACCGGCGTGGCGCTGGCCTGCGGCGGGGCGCCGATCTGCACGGTCGCCGACCCGACCGGGACGCCGCTGAACATCCGGCTGTCACCGAACGGGCCCGTCGTCGCGGCCGCGAAGAACGGGACAGAACTGGTCTTCGTCGGGCATCGCGAGGTCGAAGGCAAGCTTTGGGCGCTGGTCGAGCGGTTTGAGGGCGGCGAGCTCGCGGCGGACTTTGACGGAGCCTGGGTCTTTGCCGCCTATCTGGATTGCGAGGCGACAACCAAGGGCCTGCCCACTGAGCCCTATGCGACCGCGGTTGATCCCGTCGCCTGCAAAGTGGCGGACCCGACCAGCACGCCGCTGAACACCCGCGACGCGCCGGGGGGTGAGGTCTTTGCGACGCTGCGCAACGGGACAACGGTACGTGCCATTGCCCAGACGCTGCGCGCGGGCAAGCATTGGGTCTATGTCGAGAAATGGACCGGCGACAATACCGTCGGCTGGGTCTTCGACGCCTACATGGCCTGCGCCGAGGAAGAGAGCCACTAGCGGCAGAGGCGGAGTTCTTGAAAACTCTGCAACGGAGCCTTCAAAGGCTCCGGTCCGATTTCTTTGAAGAAATCGGTTACCGGAAGAGGACCAGGGCCGAGGGGCTCCAGGCGACGCGGACGCGAGTCCCAACGTCGAGGACCGGGCGGCCGGGGACGTTGCGCATCGAGAGGCGCACTTCGACATCGGTGCCGCCGAGGTAGACGTCGTAATAGGTCATGTCGCCGAAGTAGATCACCTCGTCGATCACACCGTCCGTCTCGCGCTCGGATGCCTTCTGGTCATCGTAGAGGAGTGTCAGCGTCTCGGGGCGCAGGCCGACCACGGGACTTTCGCCGGTCTTGGCGGGTGCCTGCGCGATGTCCAGCATGGCACGGCCCAGACCCTTGGCCTCGACCTCGACCTTGTCCCCGACTTCCGAAAGGATTTCGGCCGGAATGAAATTCATCGTGCCGATGAAATCCGCGACCTTCCGGGTCGCGGGACGCCGGTACAGGGTTTCGGGATCGGCCAGCTGGGCAATCTCGCCCTCGAACATCACGGCGATCCGGTCGGACATGACCAGCGCCTCTTCCTGGTCATGGGTGACAAGGATGAAGGTGATCCCGACCTGGCGTTGCAGCTTGATCAGTTCGACCTGCATGTGTTCGCGCATCTTCTTGTCCAGCGCGGACAGGGGTTCGTCCAGCAAAAGCACCTTCGGCTTCAGGATCAGCGCACGGGCAAGCGCCACCCGTTGCCGCTGACCACCCGACAAGGCATGCGCCGCCCGCTTGCCATAGCCCCTGAGGCCCACCTGATCCAAAGCCTCGGCAACTGCACGCGCCTTGTCCTCTTTCGAGCGCGGGTCCTTGCGAAGGCCGAAGCCCACGTTCTCTTCGACGCTCATGTGGGGGAAGATGGCGTAGGACTGGAAGACCATGTTGGTCGGCCGGGTATTGGCCGCAACGTTCGCCATGTCCTTGCCGTCGATCATGATCACGCCCGAGGAGATGCCCTCGAACCCCGCGATGGTGCGCAGAAGCGTGGTTTTCCCGCAGCCCGATGGCCCGAGAAGCGAGAAGAACTCCCCCGCCTTGATCGTGCCGTTGATCCCGCGCAGGGCGTGATAGTCGCCGTAGTATTTGTGGACGTCCTTGAACTCGATCATGGTCGGACGGTCATCGGAAAAGGTCACAGGAAGCCTCCGGAATCTTTGCCTCCCGCCTTGGCGATGCCACGGCGGCGCATATACTCGGCAAAGCCAAGCAGGACGATCGAGAACAGGACAAGAAGCGTCCCCAAGGCCAGCATCGACGGCACTTTGGCGGGGAAGCGGAATTGCCCGAAGATGTAGACCGACAGGATCGGCTGGCCCGAGCCGAGGAAGTTCGAGATGATGAATTCGTCGAACGAGATGGTGAAGCAGATCAGGAACGACGCCATTATGCCCGGCATGACCAGCGGCAGCACGATCAGCCGGAAGGTGGACCATGCGGTCTCACCGAGGTCCATGGCGGCTTCTTCGAGCGAGCGATCCAGCGACTGGAAGGCCGAAGTCAGGATCGCGACGGCGAACGGCGTGCAGATCAGAACCTGGCCGACGATTACGGTGAACAGCGACAGCGGTATGCCCATCGACAGGAGCACGACCAGAAGCGCCATCGCGACGATCATTTCGGGAAGGACAAGCGGCAGCATGATCAGACCCATCAGCGGCGCCTTGCCGGGAAAGGCATAGCGGACGGATGCCCGGGCAGCGAAGACCCCGAGGATGGTGGAAAGCGTGGCCACGGACAGCGCGATGATCAGGCTGTTCTTGGCAGCGGCCCGCAAATTCGCATCCGACAGCATCTCGGAAAACCAGCCGGTGGTGAAGCCTTGCAGCGGAAACGCCACGACGCGGCTGTCGTTGAAGGCGAAAATCGGCAGAAGCAGGATCGGGCCATAAAGGAAGAGCAGGTAGAACAGCGTGTAGCTTTGCAGGATCGGGGCCTTCTTCATTTCTTGCCCCCGATGAACCGGCGGTTCCAGACGACAAAGGCCACCGACACGATGCCCACCATCAGCATCGAGGCCACCGCGAAGGCAGAGCCTTGCGGAAAGTTCTGCAACTTCAACAGCTGCGTCTCGATCAGGTTGGCGATCATCGGCTCTTTGCCGTCTCCGACAAGCTCGGGCGTGACATAGTCGCCCACGGTCGGGATGAAGACGATCAGGGCAGCGGCGATGACGCCGGGCATCGACAGGGGCAGCGTGACGCGCAGGAAGGTGACCCAGCGGCTTTCGCCGAGGTCCTGCCCCGCCTCAAGCAGGGACCTGTCCACCTTTTCCAGGCTGACGAAGATCGGCAGCACGGCGAAGGGTGCGTAGGCGTGGGCCAGCACGATGATGATCGACAGAATGGAGTAGCTGGCGACATTGAGCGGTTGCAGTCCGATGGCGGCCAGGGTGGAATCCAGCACCCCGCCGTAGCCCAGGATCACGAACCAAAGGCTGACGCGGATGATGTAACTGGTCCAGAACGGGATGGTGATCAGAAAGAGCCACAGGCTTTTCCGTTCGGGCTTGACGTGGAAGCTGACGAAATAGGCGACCGGGTAGGCCAGGAGCACCGTGGTGGCGGTGACCACCAGCGCCACCATCAGCGACTTGAACATGATGTAGCCGTAGACCGACTTTGACCAGAGCTCGGCGTAGTTCTCGCCGGTTACCGGCAGCGAGACATTGCCTCGTCCGCCGGTCAAAACCGAATAGACCAGCACTGTCGCCAGCGGCACGGCCAGCAGAAGAATTACATAGACTGCTGTCGGCGAGATCAGCTTGAGGCCCGTCCGGGCCTCGGAACTTGGCGTTTGCGCCATCTTGCCCCCTGTTCGGCTGCGCTGCTGGCAACCTTGTCATTTGATCAAATTAAACCGATCAACAGCCCCGTGGCAAGAGGGCCATCAAAATGCAGGGAAATCAAGCCGCGCTGAAGGAGCCGGGGGGCCTAGGCCCCCGGTTCCGGGCTTAGCCTGCGATCCGCTCGATGGCGATCGCCCGTTTCTTCAGCTCGTCGTAAAGCGTGGGGACGACCCGGATCGACCCCACGGCGACGCGCAAGGCTTCGGCGATGCGGGTTTCGGACGGATCGTCGGAGGCGACGCGCCATATCATCCGACGCGCGACGCCGTCGTCATAGACGATTTCGGTCGCGCCCTGACGGGTCTTTCGCCAACCAAGAAAATCCGCGCCGCCGTGCGGCGCGTGGAATGCATGTTGAAGTCCCATTTTTCGGGCTCTCTTTTATATACTGCTCGTGCGCGAACTGTGAGGCAGGGCTTGCCCCCTGGTCAATTCACGCTTTTGCCAAATCCGGGTGAGCGAGTCCCAAATGCAACAGGTCTGGAATTTCCTATACCAGCAGATCTGACGGCGGACGTGCGAGAAGGTCGGAGAGCTTCTGGACAGCGGCCTCGAAAGCGTCGCGCGGAAGGTTGGCGGCGATGGCCAGACGGATCGCATTCGGGGCACGACCGTGGACCAAGGCATACTCGTCGGCCGATCGGACCAACACGCCCCGCGCCTCGGCGGCGCGCACGAAAGCCGAGCCGCGCCAGCCGATCGGGAGACGCAGCCAGACGAAGGGCACGCCCGGCTGCCAGGCCAGATCATAGGCACCAAGGCGGTTGACCAAAGTCTGCAGGCGGGCGGCAAATTCGGCCTGGACTTCGATCTTGATCCGCTGCGCTTCGCCCGAGCGGAAAAGGTGCAGCATCAGGTCTGCCACGGGACGCGACAGGGCAAAGAATCCGTGTT
>JANOCQ010000175.1:0-11348 GCA_031412255.1 Paracoccaceae bacterium
CAAGGGGCGGCTGGTGACGGCGTTCCTGTCGAACTTCTTCAAGCGGTATGTGGAGTATGATTTCACCGCCGACCTTGAAACCGAGCTTGACGACGTCTCCGCCGGCGACCGCGACTACAAGGACGTGCTGACCCGCTTCTGGCGCGACTTCTCGGCTGCCGTGGCCGAGACCGCTGACCTACGCATCGGCGAAGTGCTGGACAAGCTGGACGAGTTCCTTGCGCCCCACCTTTACCCCGCCCGTGCCGATGGCAGCGACCCGCGGGTCTGCCCGACCTGCGGCACGGGGCGCTTGCATTTGAAAACGGCCCGCTCTGGCGGGGCCTTCATCGGCTGCGGCAACTATCCGGAGTGCCGCTATACAAGGCCGATCGCCGGGGACTCCGAAAGCGCCGCCTCGGACGGGCGCATCCTGGGACAGGACGAGAACGGGGTCGAGATCAGCCTGCGGGCAGGCCGCTTCGGACCCTATGTCCAGCGTGGCGAGGCGACGGAGGCCGAGCCGAAGCCGGACCGGGCCAGCCTGCCGAAAGGCTGGACGCCGGACGGGCTGACGCTGGAGCGGGCGCTGGCCCTGCTGTCGCTGCCGCGCGAGGTTGGCAAGCATCCCGAGGACGGCCAGCCGGTCGAGGCGGCGATCGGGCGGTTCGGACCCTATGTGAAGCATGGCTCGGTCTATGCGAACATTCCGGACGTGGAGGAGGTCTTCACCATCGGGATGAACCGGGCGATGGAAGTGCTGGCCCAGAAGGCCACGCGGGGCGGACGGGCGGCTCCGGCGGGGCCGCTGCGGAGCTTGGGGGCGCACCCGGATGGCGGCGAGGTTCAGGTGATGCCGGGCAAATACGGCCCCTATGTGAAGTGGGAGAAGGTCAACGCGACGCTGCCGAAGGATGTCGATCCGGAGGCGGTCACGCTGGAGGAGGCGCTGGTTCTGATCGCCGAGAAGGCGGGGAAATCGGGGGGCAAGAAGAAGGCTGCTCCGAAGAAGGCGGCGGGGGCGAAGGCCCCGGCTACGAAGAAGGCGGCCCCGAAGAAGGCGGCGGCGAAGAAGGCCCCTGCGAAGAAGAAGGCGGCCGCGGCAGAGTGAGTGTCCACGGTGGACACTTTCGGATTCCCGTTTGGAATCAGATGGATGGTCGCGGGCGTTAGGGCTTTATTAACCTGCTGTTGGTGATCCCCCCACCCCCATCCCCTCCTCACGGTGGGGGAGGGGAGGCGCGGGGTGGAAGCGGTGCGCAACAGTGCGGCCGGGCCAAATCTTTTCGAAAAGATTTGCCAAAATTTTTCGAAGACTTTTGGTCCCTAGTTTCCAGTCAGCCCCGCGGGTTGATCAGTTTGGCCATTAGCCCTGCCGTCCTGATCATGCCGAGGTTCCGACCGTTCTCGGTGACCACCAGTTCGGCCACGCCCTGGCTCATCAGGTCCATGATGTGCTTCACCGGCGTTTCGGCGGGAAGCTGATGCGCCGCGGCCGAAGCCTCACCCGGCTCCATCACGTCACGGGCTGTCAGCACGCCCAGCGGGTTCATGTGCGCCACGAAGTCGGCCACATACTCGGAAACCGGATTGGCGATGATCTCGCGCGCGGTGCCGCACTGGACAATCCGGCCACCTTCCATCAATGCGATGCGGTTGCCGATCTTGAAGGCCTCGTCGAGGTCATGGCTGACGAAGACGATGGTGCGTTTCAGCTTGGCTTGCAAGTCCAGAAGTTCATCCTGCAGCTTGGAGCGGATCAGGGGGTCGAGCGCCGAGAACGGCTCGTCCATCAGAAGGATCGGCGCGTCGGTGACGAAGGCGCGCGCGAGGCCGACACGCTGCTGCATCCCGCCGGAGAGGTCGCCGACCTTGCGTTCGGCCCATTGCGACAGGTTGACCAGTTCCAGCTGGGCGTCGACCTTGGGCTTGCGCGCCTCGGGCGACATGCCGGCAAGTTCCAGCCCGAGGCCGACGTTCTCGCGCACCGACCGCCAGGGCAGAAGGCCGAACTGCTGAAAGACCATCGCGATCCGTGTGGCGCGCAGGCGGCGAAGGGTGTTTGGGTCAGCCTTGGTGACAGAAACCATCTTGTCATTCTCAAGAACCCGCACCTCGCCCCGGACGACAGGGTTCAATGCGTTGACCCCACGCAGAAGCGTGGATTTTCCCGAGCCGGAAAGGCCCATGAGAACAAGGATTTCTCCTTCGGCCACGGTCAGCGAGCAGTCGTGGACCCCCAGCACCTGGCCGGTGGCCTGCTGGACTTCCTGGCGGGTCCTGCCTTCGTCCATCAAAGGCAGGGCGCGCTGAGGGTGATCTCCGAAAACGATGGACACCTGGTCGAATTCAACGGCGGCCCGAGCTTTGGAATCACTCATTTCGACACCCTCAGCATGCGGTCCAAGAGGATGGCCACCACGACGATGATGAAGCCGGATTCAAAGCCAAGCGCGGTGTTCACACTGTTCAACGCGCGGACGACGGGAACGCCCAACCCGTTGGCACCGACCAGGGCCGCGATCACGACCATCGACAGCGACAACATGATGGTCTGGTTCAGCCCCGCCATGATCTGCGGCATCGCCCAGGGGAGTTCCACCTTCCAGAGCCGCTGCTTCGGCGTCGCACCAAAGGCGGTCGCGGCCTCGAGCAGCGCCATCGGGGTGGAGGAAACGCCCAGATGGGTCAGCCGGATCGGCGCGGGCAGCACGAAGATCACCGTGGCGATCAGGCCTGGGACCATGCCGAGACCGAAGAAGACGATGGCCGGGATCAGGTAGACGAAGGTGGGCAGGGTCTGCATCAGGTCGAGGATCGGGACCAGGGTGGTGTAAAGCCGGGGCCGATGGGCGCAGGCGATACCGATGGGGACGCCGAGCCCCATGCAGACAACGCAGGCCGACAAAATCAGGGTGAGGCTTTCGGTCGTCTCCTCCCAGTAGCCCTGGTTCAGGATGAAAAGGAAGCCGAGCAGCACACCCAGGCAGACTTTCCAGCTGCGTTGCAGATACCAGGTCAAAGCCACGAAAAGCGCTATGATCACAAACGGATGGGGCGTTTGCAGCACCCACAGGATGCCCTCGATCATCGCCTCCATCACCGTGGAAATCGCGTCGAACAATGGTGAGAGGTTGTCCTTCATCCAGTCGAAGATGGTCTTTGCCACCTTGCCGACCGGGATCTTGTAATCCGTCAGCCAGTCCATTCCCGTCCCCCTGGTCGGATGGAAAGCGGCCCCGGGTTGGGTCCCGGGGCCTTTGTCTTATTCGAGTGCGGCGGTCACGGCGGCCACGGCGTCGCCACCATCCTTGGTGGTCACCCCGTCCAGCCAGGGCTTCCAGGCGTCGGGGTTCGCAGCCAGCCAGACCTTGGCGGCGTCTGCGGCGTCTTCGCCGTCGTTCAGGATGGCGCCCATGATCTCGTTCTCCATCGGCAGCGAGAAGGCGAGGTTCTGCAAGAGTTTGCCCTGGTTCGGACATTCGGCGACATAGCCCGCGCGGACGTTCGTATCAACGACAGCACCGCCGAAGTTCGGACCGAAGAAGTCGTCGCCGCCGGTCAGGTAGGTCATCTTGAAGTTGGCGTTCATCGGGTGGGGTGCCCAGCCGAGGAAGATGATTGGCTCGCCCGCTTCGGTCTTCTTGGCGACCTCGGCCAGCATCCCCTGTTCCGAAGATTCGACCAGTTCGAAGCCGTCGAGGCCGAAGGGGCCGCCCTCGATCATCTCGAGGAGGATGCGGTTGCCGTCGTTGCCGGGCTCGATCCCGTAGATCTGGCCTTCCAGGGCGTCCTTGTGGGTGGCGATGTCCTTGAAGTCTGCGATGCCGAGCGCGGCCCCGGCTTCGTTGGTGGCCAGCGTGTACTTGGCGCCTTCCAGGTTGGTGCGGACAGTCTCGACCTTGCCGGAGTCGCGGTGCGGGGCGAGGTCGGCCTCCATCGTCGGCATCCAATTGCCGAGAAACACGTCGACATCACCCTCGGCAAGACCGGTGTAGGTGACCGGGACGGAGAGGACCTTGATCTCGGTCTCGTATCCCAAGGCTTCGGCGACGACCGCTGTGGCGGCGGTGGTTGCAGTGATGTCGGTCCAGCCGACGTCGGAAAACACGATCTTGTCGCACCCTTCGGCAAAGGCCGATCCGGCCAGGGCAAAGGTGACAGCGGTCGTGAGGAGGGTGGATCGCATAGACATCAAAAGCTCCCCGTGCTTTTTGTTGATTGACGAGTCAATAAACTTCGCCCTTATTCGGTTTGGCAAGAGATTTCTGGGGCCAGACCGAAATGCCGAAGCTTGGAATGGAGCCTATCCGCAAGGAAGCGCTGGTAAAAGCCACCATTGTCGAGATCGGCAGGGTGGGGTCGCTGGACGTGACGGTCAGCCAGATCGCCAAGCGGGCGGGAATGTCCTCGGCGCTGGCGCACCATTATTTCGGGTCCAAGGAAGAGATGTTCCTGGCCGCGATGCGTCACATCATGACGCTTTACGGGGCTGAAGTGCGGGGTGCCCTGGCGGCGTCCGAGGGGCCCGAGGGGCGGATCAGGGCGATTCTGCGTGCGTCGTTCAGCCCAGGAAACTTTCGGCGCGAGGCGGTGGGAGCCTGGCTGAATTTCTGGGTTCTGGCGCAGACCGTGCCCGAGGCGAAGCGTCTTCTCGCGATCTATCAGGGGCGGCTGCAGTCGAACCTGGTGGCAGCTTTGCGGCCCCTGGCGGGGGCGCGTGCCGAGGCGATCGCCGAATCGCTCGGCGCGTTGATCGACGGTTTGTATCTGCGCGAAGTGCTGAAATCGGGTGCTCCGGATGGGGCGGTGGCGGTCGGGGTGGCGCTGCGCCACCTGGACGCCGAGTTGGCGCGGGGGGCCTGAGATGCACGCGGATTACGTGATCGTCGGGGCGGGGTCGGCGGGCTGTGCGCTGGCGTACCGTCTGGCC
Source organism: Paracoccaceae bacterium (assembly GCA_031412255.1). GTDB lineage: Bacteria > Pseudomonadota > Alphaproteobacteria > Rhodobacterales > Rhodobacteraceae > Tabrizicola. Next base: position 4,913 of record JANOCQ010000175.1, read on the forward strand.
GAGACGGGCCGCCGGGTGACGGTGGTCGAGCATGGCGGGTCGGACGCCGGGCCGTTCATCCAGATGCCGGGGGCCTTGAGCTACCCGATGAACATGGGGATCTACGACTGGGGCTTTGCGACGGAACCCGAGCCGCATCTGGGCGGGCGGGTTCTGGCGACGCCGCGGGGCAAGGTGATCGGGGGGTCCTCGTCCATCAACGGGATGGTCTATGTCCGGGGTCACGCGCGGGACTACGACACCTGGGCCGAGATGGGGGCTGATGGCTGGGCCTATGCGGATGTGCTGCCCTATTTCACGCGGATGGAGCAGTCGCACGGGGGGTCGGGGCCGGAGTTCAGGGGCACCGACGGACCGCTGCACGTCAGCCGTGGGACGCGGGAGAACCCCTTGTTCGACGCCTTCATCGAGGCGGGGCGGCAGGCGGGTTACCCGGTGACGACGGATTACAACGGCCAGCAGCAGGAGGGCTTCGGCCCCTTCGAGGCGACGATCCACAAGGGGCGGCGCTGGTCGGCGGCGAATGCTTACCTCAAGCCCGCGATGGCGGGTGGGAATGTCCATATTGTCCGTGGGTTCGCCCGGCGGGTGGTGATGGAGGGCAAGCGTGCGGTCGGGGTCGAGGTCGATACGCGCGCGGGGCGGCAGGTGATCCGGGCCGGACGCGAGGTGATCCTGGCGGCTTCGTCGATCAACTCGCCGAAGCTTCTGATGCTGTCGGGGATCGGGCCGGCCGAGCATCTGAAGGAGCACGGGATCGAGGTGATCGCGGACCGTCCCGGTGTCGGCGCCAACCTGCAGGACCATCTGGAAATCTACATGCAGTTCTCGGCAAGCCAGCCGATCACCCTTTTCAAATACTGGAATCTCTGGGGCAAGGCCTGGGTAGGGGCGCAATGGCTGCTGACGGGAACGGGGCCGGGAGCGTCGAACCAGTTCGAGGCCTGCGCCTTCATCCGGTCCAAGGCCGGGGTGGAATACCCGGACATCCAGTACCATTTCCTGCCCATCGCCGTGCGATACGACGGAAAGGCGGTTGCCGCGGGGCACGGTTTTCAGGCGCATGTCGGGCCGATGCGGTCAAAATCGCGCGGGTCGGTCACCTTGCGGTCGGGAAATCCCACCGACGCTCCGGTGATCCGGTTCAACTACATGTCGCAGCCCGAGGATTGGGAGGATTTCCGCACCTGCATCCGCCTGACGCGGGAAATCTTCGGTCAGGAGGCGTTCAAGCCTTACCTGAAAGAAGAACTGCAGCCGGGGCCAGAGGTCACGGACGACGCCCAGCTGGACGACTTTTTGCGCGACCATGTCGAAAGCGCGTACCATCCCTGCGGCACGGCGCGGATGGGGCGGGCGTCAGACCCGATGGCCGTGGTGGATCCAGAGTGCCGGGTCATTGGCGTCGAAGGATTGCGGATCGCGGATTCCTCGATCTTCCCGCAGGTCACGAATGGCAACCTGAATGGCCCCTCGATCATGACAGGGGAGAAGGCGGCGGACCACATTCTGGGTCGGACGCCCCTGCCGGCATCGAACCTGGAGCCATGGATCAATCCCAGCTGGCGGGTGTCGCAGCGGTAGCGGGAAACCTGTCCCCTGCGGGATGAGAGCCGGCCCGACCACTTAGCCACTTGATCCGGGTCAAGGCCGGGCCCCCTAGGTCGCCTTAGACTGGCGTGGACAGTCAAGAAGGAGACCGGCATGTCCAACACCCCGCACACCCTGCATGAGGAATTCCCCTCGGACGCACAGAAGATCAGTGCACTGAAAGTCTCGGACCCGCATTTCGCCAAACTGCTGATCGAATATGACGTGGTCAACGACAAGGTGCACAGGGCCGAAACGCGGCTGGACCTGATGACCGAGGACGAGGAAGAGACGCTGCGCCGCGTGCGGTCACGGCTGAAGGACCAGATCGCGACAGCCCTGCGCAAATAAGGGCTGGTCGATCGTTCCCGATCTCTCCTCGCGTTCGCCGGGAGGGGTCATCCGATCTCGTAGGGAAGCACGTCACGGGCATTGGGGTTGATCCTCAGCCGTCCCTCCAGCGGTGGAACGCTGCGCTGGTGACAGTTCACTCTTTCACAGATTCGGCAGGAAATGCCGATCGGCTCGAACCTTCCTTTCAGGTCAAGCCCATCGGAATAGACCAGTTGCGGCGCGTGCTGAACCTCACAGCCGAGGCCGATGGCATAGCGGCGAACGGGGGCGAGAAAGGCACCGGCCGGTTTCGAGACATCGCGGGCGAGGCAAAGGTAACGGACACCGTCGGGCGTTTCCGCCAGTTGGCGAAGGAATTGCCCAGGGGTCTCAAAGGCCTGGTGGACATTCCACAAGGGGCAGGCCCCACCGAACCGCGCGAATTGCAGGCGGGTCGAAGAATGGCGCTTGGTAATGGTGCCTGCCTGATCAACGCGGACAAAGAAGAAGGGGATGCCTTTGGCACCGGGGCGCTGCAGGGTCGACAGGCGATGGCCGACCTGTTCAATCGAAGCCCCGAAGATATCGGCGAGGCGTTCCAGATCATGGCGGACCTCCTGCGCGGCAGTGAGGAAGCTGCGGTAGGGAAGCAAAGCAGCACCGGCGAAGTAGTTGGCCAATCCGATCTTGGCGATGTCGCGCGCTTCGGGCGTCGAGAAACGGGCCAGGTCAAGGGTCGCCTCAAGAAGGTCGTTCTGGGTCAGGAGTGCAATCTGATGCAGAAGCTGGAACCGCTGCGAGGGGTTTGAAGCGCGGGCGGAGATATCGAGACGCCTGGCTTGCGGGTCATAGTGGCGCAGAGGCGCACTGTTTGAATAGTGCAAACTGATGCCCGCCCGTTTCAGCAGGTCTTGCGCCAGCGTTTCGACTGGTTTGCCGCCGATTGCAGAGGTTGCGAAATGTTCGGCCGCACGGTCGATTGCATCAAGATAGTTGTCGCAATAGTGAAAAAAGTCGCGCACCTCCTCCCATGCGGACGGGCGGAGGGTCGCTTCTTCGCGGCCCAGAGCCTCATCCAGGGAAGCCAGCCGTTCATGGGTCTGACGGTAGGCACGGTGAAGATCGAGGAAGGCGCGTGCGAGGGCAGGGGCGTTGGAGGCCGCAAGGCGCAGGTCGGCCAAGGGCGGCGTGGCCGTGGTGAAGACCGGGTCGGCCAGCGCCTCGCGCATGTCTGTCACCAAGCGTTCGCTTTCCCCGACTGTCAGTTCGGTGACGTCAAGGCCGAACTCCTGCGCCAGGGCCAGGACCACGGCGGCGGATACCGGCCGGTGGTTGTTTTCCATCTGGTTCAGATAGGGCAACGAGACGTTCAGCTTGTCGGCGAAGGCCTTCTGGGTCAGCGACAGGCGACCGCGGATCTCGCGCAGTTTGACCCCGGCGTAGAGTTTCTGGGTGGCCATCCGTGCCCCTTGGTTTGCAAAGCGATTGATGGCTTTGCAAAGCTATCCGGTCAAGCGCCGATCTGTCGGGCGCGGCGGAGGACGAACAGGATCGATACCACCGACGCAACGGAGGAGGCGAGCATCAGCAGGATGAGCGGCATTTCCGACGATCCGGGGCCGAGCAGGACTCCGGCGAAGGCCGCCAGCGCTGCCCCGCCACCGATCAGGATCGCCCCGCCAAGGCCCGACGCGGTGCCGGCCAGGTCGGGGCGGACGGACAGCATGCCGGCGTTGGCGTTGGGCAGGCAGATTCCGTTGCCAAGGCCCATGAAGATTGTCAGCCCGAAGAAAGTGGTGGGGCCGGAAAAGTCGAGCGCGGTCAGCAGCGTCAAAAACGCAAGGCCGAGGGAGGTGACCGTGCAGCCGATCAGGATCATCCGGTTCATCCCGAGGCGCACCGAGTACCGGCCGGCGAAGAAGTTGCCTGCGGCATAGCCGATTGCGGTCAGGGCAAAGAGCGCCCCGACGTGGGTGGAGGAAAGGCCGAAGATCTTGTCGCCGACATAAGGCGCGCCGCCGAGGTAGGCGAAAAAGCAGCCCGAGGCGAAGGCGGCGGAGAGGGTGTAGCCCCAGAACCGGCGCGAGGCGAGGAGGGTGGGGTAGGTGCGGATCTGGTCGGCCAGGGAGACACGGCGGAGGGTGGCGGTTTCGCCAAGGTCGGCCCAGACCAGGCCCAGCGTGGCAAGCCCGAGGATGAGGAGCAGCGCGAAGTTCGCTTTCCAGCCGTAGAAGTCGTCGAGGACCCCGCCGATCACCGGGCCGATCATGGGCACAAGGCTCATCCCCATCGTGACGTAGCCGATCATGCTGGCGGCCTGGGCATCGGCAACCATGTCGCGGACGACGGCCCGGGAGAGGACCATGCCGGCTGCGATCACGGCCTGGGCCATGCGGAAGATGAGAAACCAGGTGGCTGTGGGCGCGAAGAGTGTGCCTATCGTTGCCAGCAGGAACAGGACCAGCGACCAGATCAGCACGGCACGGCGGCCGTATCGGTCGGAGATCGGTCCGATGACGATTTGCAACAGTGCGGAGAGAAGAAGGTAAAGCGCCACCGACTGCTGCATCACCCCGTAGGAGACCCCGAAATAGGTCGCCATGCCCGGCAGAGAGGGCAGGAAAATGTTCATCGTCAGGGCCGAGAGTCCGGCCATCAGAATGAGCGTGACGATCTTCGGGGGGGTCGTCCGGTCAAGGAATACGGCGTCTTGCATGGGGAAGGGCTACGCCTGCGGTCCGAGTTTGTCCACAGCGGGCCGGGTCGGCATGACGCGGCGTCACGTCCACTTGTGGAAGATGAAGAACGCCCCCGCGCCAATGAACGCGAAACCGAGGAGGTGGTTCCAGTGCAGCGGCTCTTTCAGGCAGAAGACCGAGAACACGGCGAAGACGGACAGGGTGATCACTTCCTGGATCGTCTTCAACTCGGCGGCGGAAAAGTGGCCATGACCGATGCGGTTGGCAGGCACCATCAGACAGTATTCGAAGAACGCGATGCCCCAAGAAATGAGGATCACCGTAACAAGGGCGGTCGACTTGAATTCGAGGTGCCCGTACCAGGCAAAGGTCATGAAGATATTCGGAGCCAGGAGAAGACCGATCGTCACGAGGGGAATTGCCAGGTTGGGCATGATGCTCCTAGGATTTCCACTTGGGACGGGATAGCCCGGCAACGCCCTGTGGCCAATACTTTGCGGTTTTGCAATTTGAAGAGCCTGTCGGAAACTGGCTTTGCAAATTTTCTCTTTCCTCCTTCTCGCGTCCGCTGGATTCCCCTAGATTGCCGCAAACCATCAACCGTGGGGGAGCGCGCGATGAAAGATATCCTGGAAGAGCTTGAGGGGCGTCGCACCGCTGCGCGGGCCGGCGGGGGCGATCGCCGGGTGCAGGCCCAGCATGCGAAGGGCAAGCTGACGGCGCGAGAGCGGATCGAGCTTTTGCTGGACGAAGGATCCTTCGAAGAGTTCGACATGTTCGTCGCGCACCGCTGCACTGACTTCGGGATGGAAAAGGATCGGCCGGCTGGCGATGGCGTCGTGACCGGCTGGGGCACTATCAACGGACGCCAAGTCTATGTCTTCAGCCAGGACTTTACCGTGATGGGCGGGTCGGTGTCCGAGACCCATGCCGGGAAGATTTGCAAGATCATGGACATGGCGATGCAGAACGGCGCGCCGGTCATCGGGATCAACGACTCGGGCGGTGCCCGAATCCAGGAGGGTGTGGCCTCGCTGGCGGCTTACGGCGAAGTGTTTCAGCGCAATATCGAAGCATCGGGCGTGGTGCCGCAGATCAGCCTGATCATGGGTCCCTGTGCGGGAGGGGCGGTGTACTCTCCGGCGATTACCGACTTCATCTTCATGGTGAAGGATTCCAGCTACATGTTCGTGACTGGCCCCGACGTCGTGAAAACCGTGACGAACGAAGTGGTTACGGCCGAGGAACTGGGCGGTGCCTCTACCCATACCCGCAAATCGTCTGTCGCCGATGGGGCCTTCGAGAATGATCTGGAAGCGCTGGCAGAAGTGCGCCGGCTGTTCGACTTCCTGCCGCTGAACAACCGTCAGAAAGCTCCGGTCCGACCATTCTTCGACGATCCCTCGCGGATCGAGACCAGTCTGGACACATTGGTGCCGGACAACCCGAACCAGCCCTATGACATGAAGGAACTGATCGCGAAGATCGCTGACGAGGGCGATTTCTTCGAGGTGCAGAAGGATTTTGCGGGCAATATCATCATCGGCTTCATCCGGCTGGAGGGGCGGCCGGTGGGGGTGGTCGCGAACCAGCCGATGGTGCTGGCAGGCTGCCTCGACATCGACGCGAGCCGAAAGGCCGCGCGCTTCGTGCGGTTCTGCGATGCCTTCGGGATCCCGATCCTGACCTTCGTCGACGTGCCGGGGTTCCTGCCGGGGACGGGGCAGGAGTATGGCGGGGTCATCAAGCACGGGGCGAAGCTCTTGTTCGCCTACGGCGAGGCGACGGTGCCCAAGGTCACGGTGTTGACGCGC
>JANOCQ010000176.1:0-6424 GCA_031412255.1 Paracoccaceae bacterium
GGGCGGTTCATACGCACCTGGCCTGGTTCACTTGAAACCACGCTGGTGCCCGATCCCATAGCTGCACGGGGAAGGGCGAAGCGTCTTGTTGGCAAAGGAAAATCGGCCGATGGGACTCTCCAAGACAATCTGGTCCAACCCCACTGACTATCTGCGGAAAGAGCAGCCGGAAAACCCGGTGCTGTTCTTCGCCCCCTCGGCTGCACAATCGGCGGCGCGGCGGTTCATCGACGGCTTTCCGGGTCTGGTGACCTATGCCGTGAAGTCGAACCCCGGCGAAGCGATGGTCGAGAACCTGGCGGCGGCGGGCATCCGTGGCTTTGACTGCGCCTCGCCGTTCGAGATCGACCTGATCCGCCGTTTGGCCCCCGATGCAGCGATCCATTACAACAACCCGGTCCGCGCCCGGCACGAGATCGAATATGCGGTGGCGCGGGGCGTGAAATCCTACAGCGTCGATTCGAAGTCCGAGCTGGCCAAGCTGATCGAAATGGTTCCGGTGCAGGGCACGGAAATCAGCGTTCGCTTCAAGCTGCCGGTGGCCGGTGCGGCCTACAACTTCGGCGCCAAGTTCGGTGCAACGGTAGAACTGGCGACCGAACTCCTCCGGGACGTGGCGTCGGCGGGCTATATTCCGTCGATCACCTTCCACCCCGGCACGCAGTGCACCGATCCGCATGCTTGGGAGGCCTATATCCGCGAGGCGGCGCTGATCGACCAGGCGGCGGGCGTCAGGATCGCGCGGCTGAACGTGGGCGGCGGCTTCCCGAGCCACCGGCTGAGCGCGATCGTGCCGCAGATCGAGGACACCTTCGCCCTGATCGACCGCGTCGCCACCGAGGCTTTCGGAGCGGACCGTCCCGCGCTCATCTGCGAGCCGGGCCGGGCGCTGTGCGGTGACGCCTTCGCGCTGGCCGCGCGGGTCAAGGCGCTGCGGGATGGGACGCACGTGTTCCTGAACGACGGGGTCTATGGCTCCTTGACGGAACTGCCGATGATCGGCGTGATCGACCGGATCGAAGTGCTGGCCCCCACGGGCGAAAAGCGCAAGGGCGAGGCGCTGCCGCGCATCGTGTTCGGGCCGACCTGCGATTCGGTCGACCGTCTGCCGGGCGAGATTCCGCTGCCCGTCGACCTTGCCGAGGGTGATTTCGTGATCTGGCAGGGCATGGGGTCCTATTCGACCGTCACCAACACCCGCTTCAACGGGTTTGGCGAGCTGCAGATGGCAACGGTCCTGAGCCTGAAGCTCTGACTGTCTGATCTTCTTGTGCAATTGAAGCGCCCGGCTGGACAAATCCTGCCGGGCGCTTAGCGTCTGGGGTGAGGGAACCTTAACCCCCGCCGGGCGATGATGTGGGGAACCTGCATTCCCGAACCAGGGAGACCCGCCACGCGCCTGTTTGATCGCCTTCGCAGTTTCTTCCGCCGCACGGTCGAGCCCGAGGTGGAACCGGCACCCGCGCCTGGCATGGTGCGGGGCGTCGTCGATCACGTGATCATCCTGGATGGCACGATGTCCAGCCTGGAGCCGGGGCAGGAAGGAAACGCGGGGCTGCTGTTCCAGCTTCTGAAAGAAATGGGGCACCACGCCAACCGCCGCCTTTATTATGAGCCGGGAATGCAGTGGGAGGGCTGGCTGCGCGGGCTGGCAATCCTGGAGGGCCGGGGCACCGCGCCGCAGATCCAGCGCGCCTATGGCTGGCTGGCATCGGGCTACCGCGAGGGGGACAGGATCTTCCTGTTCGGCTATTCGCGGGGCGCTTATGCAGTACGCTCGCTGGCCGGGGTGATCGACAGGGTGGGACTTTTACGCCGGGAACATGCCACCGAGCGGGCCGTGCGGCTGGCCTGGCGACATTATGAGCGGGCGGTGGAAAGTGCCGCATTGCAGGCTTTCGGGCGGCGCTTCTGCCATGCCGACGCGCCGATCGAGATGGTGGGCGTCTGGGATACGGTAAAGGCGCTGGGTTTGCGGCTGCCCCTGTTCTGGCTGTTCGCGTCTGACCGGCACGGCTTTCACAATCACCACCTGGGCTCCTCGATCCGGCATGGCTACCATGCGCTGGCGCTGGACGAGACGCGCGAGGCATTTGCGCCAGTTCTGTGGGATTGCCCGCCGGGCTGGGAGGGCAATGTCGAGCAGGTCTGGTTCCGCGGCGCACATGGCGACGTGGGTGGCCACATTGGCGATTTCACCGCCGCCCGGCCGTTGACGAACCTTCCGCTGGTGTGGATGCTGGAGCGGGCCGAAGCGGTGGGTCTGGCCCTGCCGGAGGGCTGGCGCGCGCGGTTTCCCTGCGATGCTGAAGCTCCGATGGTGGGGACATGGAAAAGCTGGGGCAAGGCGTTCCTGTGGCGGCGCAGGCGTGTGGTGGGGCGGGACCGATCGGAACGGTTGCACCCCACTGCCATTGAGGCAGCGGGAAAACGCTGGCCGACCAGCGCCGAAATCGGGCTTCAAGCCGCCCCGCCCGAGATCTAGGGTGGTCGCAAGACTGCTGCCTTGGGGACCGCCATGAGACCTCTCACCGTCGCTGCCACCCAGTTCGCCTGTAGCTGGGACCTTCCCGCCAATGCAGACCGCGCCGAAGCTCTGGTGCGCCGGGCGGCTGGACAAGGCGCGCAGGTCGTGCTGCTCCAGGAGTTGTTCGCGGCGCCCTATTTCTGCATCGAGAAGCACCCGAAGTTCTTCGACCTTGCCCAACCCCTGGAAGGTCATCTGCTGGTCGCCCGTTTTGCGGCGCTTGCCCGCGAACTGGGTGTGGTGATCCCGGTCAGCCTCTTCGAGCGTGCCGGGGAAGCCTTCTTCAACTCGGTGGCCATGGTCGATGCGGACGGGCGCGTGTTGGTGGTCTACCGGAAAAGCCATATACCCCAGATGGGGTGGATGCCGCCCTTCCTCGACGGCAGCGTCATGTGCCACATTCGTGGTGCTTGGTTCCACGAGAGGAGAAGGAGGCATCCATGGAAAAGGTTATCATCATCGGCGTCGATCTTGCAAAACACAGCTTTCAACTTCACGGCGCGGCGGCAGACGGGACGGTCCTGTTCCGCAAGAAGCTCAGCCGACCACAGTTCCACCGTTTCATGTCTGAGCAGCCCGGCTGCACGGTTGTCATGGAGGCATGTGGCGGAGCGCATTACTGGGCCCGCGAGCTGGCGCGGCTTGGTCATGTGACGCGGCTGATCTCAGCGCGCTATGTGAAACCGTTCATCAAGCGGCAGAAGAACGACGCGGCTGATGCCGAAGCGATCGTTGAGGCTGCAACCCGGCCATCGATGCGATTCGTCGAGGTCAAGAACGCCGAGCAACAGGCCCAGGCGGTCGTATTCCGGACCCGTGAGCAGCTTGTGAAGCAGCGAACCGAGCTCGTGAACGCCCTGCGGTCTCACCTGTACGAGTTCGGGTATGTGGCACCACAGGGCATTCATCAGCTTCGTCGGATTGAGGAGATACTGGACGACGAAGGGACTGTTCTGCCGCAACTTGCACGCGAGACTTGCCTCGATTTGCTTTCGCAGATTACCGATCAAACGGCACGGATCGGCGTGCTGATGAAGCGAATCGGCGAACTCGCGCGGACCGCGGAGACGACGCGACGGCTGCAGACCATGCCGGGCATCGGACCGATCGGTGCGCTGGCCATCGAAACCTTTGCACCGCCCATGGAAACCTTCGGCTGCGGCCGCAACTTTGCTGCCTGGCTTGGTCTTGTGCCACGACAGAATTCGACTGGTGGCAAGCAAAAGCTTGGGCGCACGTCGAAGATGGGCCAGCAGGATATCCGACGGCTGCTGATCATCGGGGCCATGGCCGTGGTGCGATGGACGAGTCAGAAGGGCGCCCGCCCCGGAACATGGCTGGCCCGCATGTTGGCCACGAAGCCGCGCATGCTTGTGGCCGTCGCCTTGGCGAACAAGATGGCGCGCGGCATCTGGGCGATGCTGACGCGGAATGAGAACTATCGGGATCCGGGGCAGTTGATGGCGGCGTAACTACCGCACCGTCCATCGTCTGAACCCGGTAAGTCGGGGATGTAAGGAGAGGCGCTATACTTCATGGGCAATTGATCGCCAGGATCAGGGTCGGGAAAACCAGTCCAGGACACAGAGCCATCGCTCGTCCGCCAGATTTGGATCTGGCCCGCGGATCACCATACCGGCCAGCGGCGCGTGAAAGGCCGCACTCTCAGGCCTGACACAAGCACGCACTCGATCAAACGCACAGAAGAAAGCAAATTCCCTTGCAGAACGGGCGGCATCCACACAAGGGTCCTGGGTATGAGGAGAATTTCTATTTCTCACCCGGCGACAGCGGGTTCCAGGTCTGGGAGACCGCCTTCGGGAAGATCGGCGTCGGCATCTGCTGGGACCAGTGGTTCCCGGAATGCGCGCGTGCCATGGCGCTTCAGGGGGCGGAGGTGCTGCTGTACCCGACCGCCATCGGATCGGAGCCACCAGCGCCCGGCTATGACAGCCAGCCGCATTGGGAAGTCGTTCAGCCCGGTCATGCAGCGGCTAACCTGGTGCCGCTGGTGGCATCGAACCGGATCGGGGTGGAGGGGGCTCCCGACGGGCGCGAGGTGACGTTCTACGGCTCCTCCTTCATCAGCGACCCCACCGGACAGTTGGTCGCAAAGGCCGACCGGGAGACGGAAGGAGTGCTTGTCCACCAGTTCGACCTGGACGCGATTGCAGCGCAACGGGCGAACTGGGGGCTTTTCCGGGACCGGCGGCCCGAATTGTATCGGGCCGTCGGCGCGCTGGACGGGCGTTTCTAGGCCGCCTTCAGCTGGTCGGCCATTTCGTGGTTGCGGTCGCGGTGGCCGGCTTCGTCGGCGCGGACGGCGATGACAACATCGCGCAGGCGCGCGGTCTGGGGCAGGTGCCAGTAATCGATGGCGATCTGCGGGGCGAGAACGTCTTCAACATGCCCCGCGTCGATCTGGGCCAGGTATTGGGTGTAGCTGACCACGGCCTCTTCCTCGAGATACCCAACGATCCGGTGCGCGATGCGGGGAGCGAAGAGATAGAGCCAGAAGTAGGCGTTATAGAAGACCGCCTGGCCGATCATGATGATGGCCCGTTCGAACCGGGAAGGCTGGGCGACGTGGATGAAGGTCATCAGGTGCATACGCTCGTTGTCGGCTTCCTCGAGCAGTTCCCTGATCCAGCCCTGGTCGTCCCGGATATGGCGCAGCGCCTTCAGGTGCTGCAAGAGCCCGCCGACCATGCCCGGAACGGCGGCCACGGTTTCAAGAACGACGGCACGGTGGCCGTATCGCTTGGAAAAGAAGGCATCGGCGAAAACCCGCATGAACTTCACGGTCTTAAGCGCGATCCGGTCGCCAAAGGTCGTCGGTGCATGGTGGGCTGTAAGGTCGGCCGTCGGATAGGTGTCTTTCATGGTCATACTCCGCGTCGAAAGCACCAGCAGAATATAACAATTTCCCGACAGAATTCATCAGGCGCATCCTGCGACGGGACAGCGCAGCTTCCAGCAGAAGGCCGCCCCGGTTCAGGCGGCCTTTTGTCCCTGTGCCAGAGCCTTAACGGTGGCGCAGGTCCACGTAGTCGCGTTGCGTCGGGCCGATGTACAGCTGCCGAGGGCGGCCGATCTTCTGGTTCTTGTCGGCGATCATCTCTTTCCACTGGCTGATCCAGCCCACGGTCCGGCTGATCGCAAAAATCGGCGTGAACATCGCGGTCGGGAAGCCCATCGCTTCAAGGATGATCCCGGAATAGAAGTCGACGTTCGGGTAAAGTTTCTTCGAGACGAAGTATTCGTCTTCCAGAGCAATCCGCTCCAACTCCTTGGCGACCTGGAGGAGGGGGTTGTTGTCGACGCCCAGCAGGCCCAGCACTTCGTCCGCAGATTCCTTCATCACTTTGGCGCGGGGGTCAAAGTTCTTGTAGACCCGGTGTCCAAAGCCCATCAGCTTGACGCCCGAGGACTTGTCCTTGGCCAGCTTGATGTATTCCGGGATGCGGTCGACGGTCCCGATCTCGCGAAGCTGCTCCAGCGCCGCCTGGTTCGCCCCGCCATGCGCGGGACCCCAAAGGCAGGCGATGCCGGCCGCGATGCAGGCAAACGGGTTGGCGCCCGAGGACCCCGCCAGACGCACTGTCGAGGTCGAGGCGTTCTGCTCATGGTCCGCATGCAGCATCATGATGCGGTCCATCGCCTTTTCCAGGACTGGATTGACGACGTATTCCTCGGCCGGGACGGCGAAGCACATGTGCAGGAAGTTGCCGGCGTAGCTGAGCGCGTTCTTCGGATAGACGAAGGGCTGGCCGACCGAATACTTGTAGGCCATCGCGGCGATGGTCGGCAGTTTGGCGATCATCCGGATCGCCGCAACCTCGCGCTGCCAGGGATCGTTGATGTCGGTGCTGTCGTGGTAGAAGGCGGCCATCGCGC
>JANOCQ010000177.1:0-36510 GCA_031412255.1 Paracoccaceae bacterium
AGATCGGTTCTTTTGGCGGATCGACGACATAGAGCTGCCGCGCGACGGGCAGTCCTACGAGCGCACGGATCGGCCGGCTCCCATGGCGGTGGGGGCGGACCTGGAGGAAGTGCCGGTCGCAATCATGACATTCGGGCCGGACGGCGTGATGCGGGTGGCGAACCACGCCGCGCGCGAGCTGATCTGGAAGGGCGAGATACGGGCGGCAATGTTCCACGACCTCTTTGAAGGTTTGGGGCGGCCGGTGTCGGAATGGCTGTCCGACGTGGTCGCGGGGCGGCATCCAGGTGGCTCGGAAGTGCTGCGCGTTCGCGGGGAGGATGAACGGTTCCTGCAGATCACCTTGCGGCGCTATGTCGATGGCGGGAGACCCGGCGCACTGGCCATCCTGAACGACGCGACGCGGCTGAAGACGATGGAGGCGCAATTCGCGCAAAGCCAGAAGATGCAGGCCATCGGACAGCTTGCCGGCGGCATAGCGCATGACTTCAACAACCTCCTGACGGCCATCTCGGGACATTGCGACCTGCTGCTGCTGCGCCACGGACGAGAGGACAGCGATTTTGCCGACCTTGAGCAGATCCGCCAGAACGCGAATCGCGCGGCCTCGCTGGTGGGGCAACTGCTGGCGTTTTCCCGCAAGCAGACGCTGAACCCCGAGGTGCTGGACCTGGAGGATGTGCTGGCCGACCTGACGCATCTTCTGAACCGGCTGATGGTCGACAAGGCGGAGCTTTCCCTGGGCCATCCGCGGCACGAGGTCGGCAAGGCCCTCGGCAAGATCCGTGCGGACAAGCGGCAGATCGAGCAGGTGCTGATCAACCTGGTGGTTAACGCGCGGGATGCGATGCCGAATGGTGGGGGAATCCGGATCGAGACCGAACCCGTGACCTTGGCCGAAGACCTCAAACGCGACCGGGCGACGGTACCGGCGGGGGATTACACGGTGATCCGGGTGATCGACCATGGCGTCGGGATTCCTGAACACCAGTTGCGGCAGATCTTCGAGCCGTTCTTCACCACCAAGCGGGTAGGAGAAGGGACGGGCCTTGGCCTGTCAATGGCTTATGGGATCGTCAAGCAGTCGGGTGGCTATATCTTTGTCGATTCCGTTGTGGGTGCGGGTACGACCTTCTCGCTGTTCTTCCCGGTCTATGAGGGCGAGGACGCTGCTCCCGCCGTCGAGTTGCGACGGGTTGCGGCAAAACAGGGCGAGGGGGTTATCCTGCTGGTCGAGGACGAAGCCTCGGTCCGGGCTTTTGCCAGTCGGGCGCTATCGTTGCGCGGCTATACGGTGCTTGAAGCGGCCAATGCCGAAGAGGCACTTGCCAGGCTGGACGACAAGGGGCTGCATATCGATCTTTTCGTCACGGATGTGGTGATGCCCGGCATGGACGGTCCGGCCTGGGTGCGGCGCGCGCATCTGGACCGACCGGGCGTGAAGGTCGTGTTCATGTCGGGCTATGCCGAGGACGGGCTGGCCGAGGACCAGGCGCGGGTGCCGAACTCGGTCTTCCTGCCAAAGCCTTTCTCGCTGAACGACCTGACGACCACGGTGCAGGGGTTGTTGAGCTGAGTGCTTCGGTTTCCGCAGGAGGCAACTCCCTGCTTGAGGAATTTGGTTTCCGGCCTTTCTGGCTCAGCCGCGCATCAGCCTTGCCACGGACGGCGCGAAATAGGTCAGGATGCCATCGCAACCCGCGCGTTTGAAGGACATCAGGCTTTCCAGCATCGCTTTTTCGCCATCAATCCAGCCGTTTTGCGCAGCCGCCTGGATCATCGCGTATTCGCCCGAGACCTGGTAGGCGAAGGTGGGGGCGCCGAATGCTTCCTTCACCCGCAGGCAGATGTCGAGATAGGGCATTCCTGGCTTCACCATGACCATGTCCGCGCCCTCGGCCAGGTCACGGGCGACCAAGCGGATCGCCTCGTCCGTGTTCGCGGGGTTCATCTGGTAGGTCTTCTTGTCGCCTTTCAGCGCGCCCGAGGCCCCTACGGCATCGCGAAACGGGCCATAGAAGGCGCTGGCATATTTCGCGGCGTAGGAGAGAATTGCGGTGTCCCTGTGCCCCGCGGCTTCCAGCGCCGCCCGCATCGCACCGATGCGGCCGTCCATCATGTCCGACGGCCCCAGGATGTCTGCCCCCGCCTCGGCCTGGGCCAGCGCCATCTTGACCAGAGCCTCGACCGTCTCGTCATTCAGAATGATCCCGTCAACGACCAGCCCGTCATGGCCGTGCGCGTTATAGGGATCAAGCGCCACATCGGTCATCACCGCGATGTCGGGGACCTGCGCCTTGATCGCGCGGATCGCGCGGTTCGTGAGGTTCTCGGGATTCCAGGCCTCTTCGCAGGCGGCAGTCTTCAGGACCGGATCGGTGTAGGGAAAAAGACAGATCGCGGGGATGCCGAGTTCTGCTGCCTCCGCCGCGGCTTCGACGACCAGATCGAGCGACCGGCGTTCGACGCCCGGCATCGAAGCGACCGGCTGGCGCTGGTTTGTCCCGTCGCACAGGAAGACCGGCCAGATCAGGTCGCCGGCGGTCAGGGTGTTCTCCTGCACCAGGTTGCGCAAGGCGGGCGTGCGGCGCAGGCGGCGGAACCGGGTAAGGGGGTGTTGCCCTTGAACGGATTGCATGGCTGGTTCCTTCCTTCCCGGTCAAGGGACTTGCGGCTTGTCGTTCTGCCTGCCATGGAAAGAGAGCCGCCTCAAGATATGTATGCGTGGCACGGTGATACCTGAAGGAGACCGGACAGTTGGATGTCCTGGATACGGCGCTTGAAGTCATCGACCTGAGGTCATTCTCCAACCTCTGGTACTGGATCGCCCTCGCGGCGCTGTGGTCCTCGATCAGTCACTGGGTGCTGGGCGTGCCGCATGACATGATCCAGCGCGCCCGGCGTGAGGGGGGACAGGCCCAGGCGGATGTCGAGGATCTGGTCCGGATCAACATCAACCGCCTTTTGCACATGGTGGATTCCGGGGCGCTGGTCCTGGTCGCAATCGCGGCTTTCTGGCTATCGGCTCTGCTGGTGCTGGGCTTCTGGTATGACGTCGAATTCGCCCAGGCCGTGCTGCTGCTATTTGCGCCAATGATGCTGGTGGTCTGCGTTTCGGTCCGCGCCAGCCGGCGGATCGTCGCCGAAGCAGCAACGGGCGAGGCACTTTTCCGGCGCCTCACCATTCACCGTCGGGTGGTTCAGGTCATCGGGATGCTGGCCATCACGGTAACCGCCTTCTACGGCACCTGGCAGAACATCAGCGTATCCATTCTCAACTGACCGGGCCTGACCGGGGTCCTCGGGAACCACCAATGACAGCCGAACGCATCTTGATGGGCGGTGCGCCCGAGGGCTTTGACGCCCGCATTCTGGTCCGCGAACTGTCGCGGGGCCAACCGGTCGTGCATGTCGCGCGCGATGACAAGCGGGCCGAGGCGATGCGCGCGGCCCTGGCGGTTATGGCACCGGGCGTTGTGGTGCTGGACTTTCCGGCCTGGGACTGCCTGCCATACGACAGGGTCAGCCCCAACCCCGAGATATCGGCGCGGCGCATGGCGACGCTGGCAGTGCTGGCGGACGGGCTCGCGGGGCCCTTTGTTCTGCTGACGACGCTGAACGCGGCGACGCAAAAATTGCCGACGCGCGCAGTGGTGCGGGCGGCATCCTTCCGGGGTGTGGTTGGCGAGCGTGTGGACGAGCAGCGGTTGAAGGGATTTCTGGCACGGATGGGCTTCTCGCCGGTGTCCACGGTGGCGGAACCCGGCGACTATGCGCTGCGCGGCGGCATCGTGGATATCTTCCCGCCCGGCCCGGGCGGTCCGATCCGTCTGGACTTCTTCGGCGACGTCCTCGACGGCGCGCGGCGCTTTGATCCCGAGACGCAGCGCACAACGGAAAAGCTGAAACAGGTTGAATTTTCCGCGGTTTCCGAGGTGATTCTGGACGAGGCAGCGATCGCGCGGTTCCGCCAGAACTACCGCATTTCCTTTGGTGCGGCGGGCACGGATGATCCCCTGTACGAGGCCGTCAGCGCGGGCCGCAAGCACCAGGGGATGGAGCATTGGCTCCCCTTCTTCCACGAGCGGCTGGAGACGCTGTTCGACTACCTGCCCGGTGCCTCGGTCGTCCTGGACGATCAGGTGACCGCCGCGCGGCTGGCTCGGTGGGAAAGCATCGACGACAGCTACCACTCCAGGGCCGAGGCGATGGGGGCCAAGGGTCGAATAGATTCGGTCTACAAGCCCGTGCCCGCTGAGGAGTTGTATCTGAATGATGTGGACTGGGAGACGGCGGTTGCTGCCACTCGGGTGGTGCAGTTGTCGCCGTTGCCGCAGTCGCCGGGGCCTGGGGTTCTTGACGCCGGCGCACGGGCGGGGCGGAACTTTGCACCTGAGCGGCAGCAGGAGAAGATCAATCTTTTCGCGGCCTTGGCCGAGCATATTCAGGCACTGGCCAAGACCGGCCAGGTTGTCATCGCCTCGTGGTCGGATGGTGCGCGGGAGCGGTTGAAGGGGCTTTTGGCCGACAACGGGCTGAACGGCGCAAAGGAGATTGCCGATTTCCGCGATGTGCCCGAGGGGAAGGGTGGCCTGTTCCTTGTCGTCTGGCCACTGGAAGCAGGTTTCGTGGCCCCAGGCCTTGCGGTGATTTCCGAGCAGGATGTGCTGGGAGAACGTCTGGTCGGCAAGCCGCGGCGGAAGCGGAAGGCCGACAACTTCCTGCGCGAGGTCGACACGTTAAGCGTGGGCGATCTGGTTGTGCATGTCGAGCATGGGGTCGGTCGTTATCTGGGCATCGAGACGATCACGGCTCTGGGCGCTCCGCATGCCTGCGTGATGCTGGAATATGCCGAGAATTCGAAGCTTTACCTGCCGGTCGAGAATATCGAGCTTCTCAGCCGCTATGGTCATGAGGAAGGCCTGCTGGACCGGCTTGGTGGCGGGGCATGGCAGGCGAAGAAGGCCAAGCTCAAGGAGCGGATCAAGGAGATCGCCGACCGGCTGATGCGGGTCGCGGCGGAACGCGCCCTGCGCCATGCGCCGATCCTGGAGGCTCCGCATTCGATTTGGGAGGCGTTTGCGGCTCGGTTCCCCTATCAGGAGACGGAAGATCAGCTGACGGCGATCGCCGATGTAGTGGCGGACCTGGAGAAGGGCTCGCCGATGGATCGGCTGGTGGTGGGCGACGTGGGGTTCGGCAAGACCGAGGTCGCGATGCGGGCGGCGTTCGTGGCGGCCCTGTCGGGGATGCAGGTCGCGGTGATCTGCCCGACGACTTTGCTCGCGCGGCAGCATTACCGCAGCTTTGCTGAACGGTTTCGAGGATTTCCGATTTCGGTCAGACCCTTGTCACGGTTTGTTCCAGTGAAGGAGGCCAATGCCACGCGGGCGGCGATAGCGGACGGGTCGGTTGATATAGTCGTGGGGACGCATGCCTTGCTCGCCAAGGGGATCAGCTTCAAGAAGCTGGGTCTTCTGGTGATCGACGAAGAGCAGCACTTTGGCGTCACGCACAAGGAGCGGCTGAAGGAGATGCGGTCGGAAGTGCATGTGCTGACGCTGACCGCAACGCCGATCCCCCGCACCTTGCAGCTGTCACTGACCGGGGTGCGGGACCTGTCAATCATCGCAACGCCCCCGGTGGACCGGCTGGCGATCCGGACCTATGTTTCCGAATTCGACACAATCACGGTTCGCGAAGCGATCCTCCGCGAGCGGTTCCGGGGCGGCCAGACGTTCTACGTCGTACCGCGCATCTCCGACTTGCCCGAGATCGAGGACTTCCTGAAAAGCCAGGTTCCTGAAGCGAGCTATGTGATCGCACACGGGCAATTGGCGGCAGGGGATCTGGATGACCGGATGAACCAGTTCTACGACGGGAAGTATGATGTGCTCGTTGCCACATCGATTGTGGAAAGCGGCCTGGATATTCCCACGGCAAACACCATGATTGTTCACCGTGCGGATATGTTCGGTCTATCGCAACTGTATCAGATCCGCGGACGGGTGGGCCGGTCGAAGACGCGGGCCTACTGTTATCTGACCACAAAGCCCCGCGCACCGCTGACGCCGCAGGCGCTGAAACGTTTGCGGTTGCTCGGCAGCCTGGACGCGCTGGGAGCTGGCTTCAACCTGGCAAGCCATGACCTTGACCTGCGTGGTGCGGGGAACCTTCTTGGCGAGGAGCAATCGGGCCACATCAGGGAAGTGGGCTACGAACTTTACCAGCACATGCTTGAAGAAACGATCGCCAAGATCAAATCCGGAGAATTGCAGGGGTTGTCGGCCATTGACGACGACTGGTCGCCGCAGTTGAACCTTGGCGTGCCGGTTATGATCCCCGAAACATATATACCGGACCTCGATATCCGACTGGGATTGTACCGGCGGTTGTCGAGCCTGACGACGAAGGTGGAGTTGGAAGGGTTTGCAGCGGAACTGATCGACCGCTTCGGGGCACTTCCGAAAGAGGTCAACACACTGATGCTGATCGTGCGGATCAAGGCGATGTGCAAACGGGCGGGGATCTCCAGGCTGGACGCGGGGCCGAAGGGGGCAACTATCCAGTTCCACAATGACAAGTTTGCCAACCCGGCGGGGCTGGTGGATTTCCTCAAGGCGCAAGGACCGGCGGCGCGGGTGAACGGCAACAAGATCGTCCTGACCGGCGAGATGAAGACCGAAGCCGACCGGATCAAGGGCGCGTTCAACATCGCGCGCGATCTGGCCGAGGTGGTCAAAGCGGGAAAACGGGGCTGAAGGCGCCGCTTCCGCTGGCTTCATTTCGCGCGGGAAAGCGGTAGGTCTTGCGACCGAGGCTCTCCCAGAGTTTTCAGGGACAGGATCAGGGAAAGAGCGACCAAGACGGTCGCGCCGATCAGAAGCGGTGTCGATGTGCCGTCGAACGCAAGTCCGACCGGTATGGCAAGGATCACCGAGCCCACAGTTGCCAGGGAAGATATGACGGACGCTGCCAGGCCTGCGATATGGCCAACAGGCTCCATCGCAAGTGCGTTAAGGTTGCCCATGGTCAGTCCCATCATCGAGAAAATCCCGATGCACCAGGCCATTTTCATGGCGAAGCTCAGGTTTCCCTGCAGAAGGCCCGTGCCGAGTGTCGCAAGCGCAACCAGGGACAGGACCAGGACAGCGCCATAAGTGCGCCGGACGACCCGTCGCATGCCGAGGGTCATCACGATGCGGCTGTTCAGAAGGCTACCGGACATGGAGGCGACGGCAATCAATGCAAACCAGAGCGGGAAGGTTTCCGCCCGGCCGAACTGGCGTTCAAAAATTCCTTGCAGGCTGGAGAGCGTGGCAAACAGGGCGGCCAGGGTCAGGGTCTGCAACAGGATGGAGACCAGGATGATGCGGTAGGTGAAAAGCTCTTGCGTGCCGCGCCAAAGGTCGCCGGGGTGAAGGGGCCTGCGCTTGGCCACCGGCAGGGTCTCGGGCTGGCGGAGGCCGAGCCAAAGCATGGAAAGGCCGGAAAAGAGAATGTAGGCCAGAAAGATCGAGTGCCAGCCACCCAAGGCGATGATGCCCTGGCCCATCAGCGGGGCGAGTGCGGGGACGATGGTAAAGATCATCATGACGAAGGACATGATCTTGGCCATCTCGCGGCCCGAATAAAGGTCGCGGACCATCGCAATACCCACTGTGCGCGGGGCGGCCGCGGCGAGGCCCTGAAAAAGGCGCGCGACGAGAAGGACTTCCAGACTGGGGGCGAAGTAGCACGCAAGGGCGGCCAAGGCGTAAAGGCCGGAGCCGACCAGGATCACCTGCTTGCGGCCGAAGGCGTCGGAGAGGGGTCCGGTAAAAAGCGTCCCGATGCCCATGCCGAGGACAAAGCTAGTGACGACCAGTTGGGCTGCGTTCGGAGCCTCGGGCGACAGGGTCGCGGCGATCTCGGGCAGGGCAGGCAGCATTGCGTCGATCGAGATCGCAATGGTTGCGAAAAGCATGGCGACAAGCGCCACGAATTCGGTCTGCGAGATTTTCTGTTGGGTCACCCGACCTGTCCTGTCAGTTCGGCGATAACCTTGTCCCAGGTCTCGGCTGGCTGCGCTCCGGAAACGACGTATTGCTGCGCGATCAGGAACGTGGGGACGGCAGTGACACCTTTCTGCCGCGCGTCCTGGTCGCGGGCCAGGATGTCGTCCGCCTCGGCGTCCGATTGCAGAAGGCGAAGGGTCGCCTCACGGTCCATGCCATTCTCGCCGGCGATGTCGGAAAGGGTTCCGAGGTCGCCGATGTCGCGGCCCTCGACCCAGTAGGCCCGCATGAGGGCAGTGACGACGGCCGACTGCACCGCCTCGATCCCGGCCCAATGGATCAGGCGGTGGGCATCCAGCGTATTCGGCATGCGCTGCGGCTTGTCGGGGTTCATCTCGAAGCCGGCGGCGCGGGCCGACTCGCGCAGGCGCTCGTGGACAGCGTCAACGCGGGCCTTGCCGCCAAACTTCTGTTCGAGGTAGGCGCGTTTCGCGACACCTTCGGGCGGCATGTCGGGGTTCAGCTGGAACGGATGCCACTGGATTGCGAAGGGGTGGTCGGGGTGCTGTGCAAGCGCCCGGTCAAGGTTCGCCTTGCCGACATAGCACCATGGACAGACGGGGTCGGAGAAGATGTCCATGCGGACAAGGGCGGGGGTCATTCGGGTCTCCTGTAGCGAGCGGCTTGCCGCAGATCGGCTTGCGGGTGCCAGTGTCGTCGTCGGTCCGGCAGGGCGTCGAGGGGATGGTAGTGCCTTGGTGGCTTGCAACGGGCAAGGGGCTTTGTGGCGCTTTGGCGCAGGGACGGGGCGGCAGTTGCGCAGGGCGGCGGGTGATGGTTGCAAGCGAGGATCGGCTGCACTATCCGGGAACCATGGCTTTGACCGATCCGAAAAGCATGATCCGCGTGGCGCGTGAAGCGGGGGGAGAGGCTCATGTAGAGCCGTTGAACCTTGGAGAACGGGTGCGCGAACTGCGCCGGTCGCTGGGCTGGACGCTGGAAGAGGCGGCCAACCGGGCGGGGCTGGCGCGATCGACGCTGTCCAAGATCGAGAACGGCCAGATGAGCCCGACCTATGAGGCGCTGAAAAAGCTGGCCGGAGGCTTGGCAATCACGGTGCCGCAGCTTTTCACCCCCCCGTCGAAGCAGCAGGTCATGGGGCGGATGGCGGTGACGAAATCCGGCGAGGGGCAGTCGCAGGCGACGGTCACCTACGAGCACGAGTTGCTGGCGGCGCATCTGACGAAGAAGCAGATGCTTCCATACCGTGCCACGATCCGCGCGCGGGGGCTGGAGGAGTTTGACGGTTGGGTCCGGCATGATGGAGAGGAATTCCTGTATGTCCTGACCGGCGTGATCCGGCTTTACACGGAGTTCTACGAGCCGGTCGAACTGCGCCGCGGCGACAGTGCCTACTACGACGCGGCGATGGGACATAACGTGGTCAGCCTGTCCGAAGAGGACGCGACGCTGCTGTGGATCACGTCGCTGGTCTGATCGGCGGTCTGATCGGCGGTCTGCTCGGCGCGGGTTTGGTTGCGGCGGGTTTGATCTGGCGCATGGCCCGCGGCCTTCGCTTCGCGATAGGTTATCTGAAAGACGCCACGGGAGGGGATGGATGAGGTTTGCGGTCCTAACGGACATCCATGCCAACCGCGAGGCGTTCGAGGCGGTGCTTGCCGATGGAGCGGGGCATGGCGTCGACCGGATCGCGATGCTGGGCGACATCGTGGGCTATGGGGCTGATCCGGAATGGTGTTGCGACAAGGCTGCGGCGCTGGTTGCCGAGGGCGCGGTTTGCGTCCGGGGCAATCACGACAGTGCGGCGGCGGGCGCGCAGGAAGCAATGTCCCAGCTGGCCAGGCGGGCACTGGACTGGACCTCGGATCGGTTGAGCACGGCGCAGAAGGCGTTCCTCGGAGGGCTTCCTATGGCGACCGAGGCGGAGGGGCTGCTGTTCGTCCATGCCTCGGCCAGCCAGCCCGAGGCCTGGAGCTATGTCACCTCTGACACCAGGGCAGCTCCGTCGTTTCGCGCCTGCAAGGCCAGGGTGATCCTGTGCGGACATGTGCATGTGCCGATGCTGGCCAGTTGCGATATCGGCGGCGTGGTGCGCGAACAGGCGTTCCGGCCCGGCCTGCCAATTCCGTTGCTGGCAAGCCGCCGGTGGCTGGCGGTGGTCGGTTCGGTCGGACAGCCGCGGGACGGGGTGGCGCAGGCGGGATGGGCGCTGGTGGACACGGTGAGCCAGGAACTGACGTTCCGCCGCACGCCCTATGATGTGGCGAGCGCGGCAAAGAAGGTGCGCGCGGCAGGATTGCCAGAGGAGCTGGCGCTGCGGCTGATGGTGGGTAGATGATGCAGGTTCGGCCAAAGCAAGAGTTGCAGATCGACGGTTTCACCTTGGGCGAGAAGTTGCACACCGGCGGCTTCGCGACGATCTGGGCGGTGACGCATCCCGATCACGACCTGCCGTTGGTGATGAAGGTGCCCACGATCCTGGACGGCTATGACGGGCCGACCATCGTGGGCTTCGAGGTCGAGCAGATGATCATGTCCCGGCTGTCGGGTCCGCATGTGCCCAAGGTGATCGCCAGCGGCGGCTTTGACGTGATGCCATACATCGTGACCGAACTGATCGACGGCGGGTCGTTCCTGCCGGTGTTTCAGAAGGCCCCATTGCCCTTGTCCGACGTGATAGAGATCGCGGCACGAATGGTGGCGGCGGTGGCGGACCTGCATCGGCAGCATGTGATCCACCTCGACCTGAAGCCCGAGAACTTTCTGCAGCGCAAGACCGGCGAGATGGTGATGGTCGACTTCGGTCTCAGCCGCCACGACCAGCTTCCGGACCTTCTTGCCGAGGAATTCGCCATACCGATGGGGACCTATCCCTATATCGCGCCCGAGCAGTATCTGCGCTGCCGGGATGACCCGCGATCCGACCTCTTCGCGCTTGGCGCGATGCTGTATGCGCTGGCGACGGGGCGGAACCCCTGGGGCACGCCGGAGACGCTGCGTGGGGTGCGAAAGCGGCTCTGGCGCGACCCGGTGCCGCCACGCGCCATCCGTCCCGAGGTGCCGGAGTGGTTGCAGGAGATCATCCTGCGCGCCCTGTCGGTCGATCCGATGCGGCGGTATCAGACGGCGGCGCAGATGGCCTTTGACCTGGCGCATCCGGCCCAGGTGACGCTGACCAGCCGCGCGCACAAGCTAAAGCAGGACAGCTGGCTACAGGTCTTCGACCGCTGGCGGGTGACGCGGAGGATACGGCGGTTCACCGTGCCGACGTCGGTCGCGGCGCAATTGGCCTCGGTTCCGATCATCGTGGTGGCGGTCGATCTGTCACCACAAGGCGAGCGGCTGGCCGAGGTGCTGCTGCGCGCGGTCAAGCGGATGCTGGTCCTGGAGCCAGACGCGCGGATCGCTTGCGTGAACGTCATCAAGACCAACCGGATCGGGATCGACCAGGGCACGGACGATCAGGGCAACAACCTGCATGTGATGCGGCTGGTGCAGCTGAAATCCTGGGCTGCGGGGATTGAGCTGCCCGATCACCGGCTGACCTATACGGTGCTGGAAGGCACCGACCCCGGACAGGCGATCATCGACTATGCGACCTCGAACCAGGTCGACCATATCATGATGGGCGCGCGCGGCCATTCCACGACGCGGCTCTAACTGGGCTCGGTCTCGGCCCAGCTGGTGGCCGAGGCGCATTGCTCGCTCACCGTGATCCGGCTGCCCGAACGGGGCGCGACCGACACGGGACCTGCCGTGAAGGTCGCAGCCACCCCGTCTTGAGGCGACCGCGCCGTCAGAATGTGTTCTGCACCGTCCGCGCACCGGCCGAGACATCCTCGCCCACACCCGCGATGGTGTTGCAGCCTGCCAAGGCCGCCAGGACGGCCAGAAGTGCCAGTTTCTTCATTGCTCTTGCCTCTTCACTTTGCCTCATACCACCAGGTGTCGGGCAGGAAACCCGTCCAGTCACCGTAGAGCGGTATCTTCTCGGGATACTTCAGGTCGGAGGAATAAGCCAAGCGGGAAAGGTCGGAATACCAGATCGGGATCACATAGCGGCCTGAGGTCAGGACCCGGTCCAAAGCCTTGGTGGCGGTGGTAACCTCATCCGCGTTCGGGGCCTTCAGCATGGCGGCGATCATCGCCTCGACCGCCGGGGAGTTCACGCCCATCCAGTTGCGGGTGCCGGGTTCGGTGACACCGGGGGCACCCCAGTAGAGGAGTTGCTCGTTGCCGGGGGACAGGGACAAGGACCGGATGTAGTGGGTCATGTCGAAGTCGTAGTTGGTGGTTCTGTCCTTGTATTGCGCGTCGTCGACCTTGGTCAGGCGCGCCTGGATGCCAAGCGCCTTCAGCGCCTCGATATAGACCTCGGCGGCGGAGCCCATCTCGTCCTGACCAGTGACGAGGAGGATCTCGAAGGCGAAGGGCTCGCCCTTGGCGTTCTTCAGGACGCCGTCATCGCCCACAATCCAGCCCGCTTCCTCCAGCAGCTTCGCGGCGGCACGGATGTTCTTGCGGTTTGTCTGGTCGCCGTCGGACACCGGGAGAGCATAGCCTTCGAGGGCACCCGGAGGAAGTTCTGCGGCGAAGGGTTGCAGAAGTTCCAGCTCGCGCCCCTCGGCGGGTTTGCCGGGGTCCATCGCCAGAAACGAGTTGCCGAAGTAGGACGGGATGCGGGGCAGGACGCCCGCGTTCAGGGTCTGGTTGATGAATTCGAAGTTGAAAGCCAGAATCAGCGCCTCACGCACGCGCCAGTCGGCGAAGATGGGCTTTCGGGTGTTCATCACGAAGCCCTCGATCCCCGAGGGACGGCCATGCGGGATTTCGGCCTTGATGACGTCACCGGAGGCGACTGCGGGGAAGTCGTAGGAGGACTGCCACTTGGCTACGTTCGCCTCGCGGTAGGCCGAGACCTGACCCGCCTTGAACGCCTCGAAGATCGCCTGCGGGTTGGCGTAGTAGTCGTAACGGATCTCGTCAAAGTTCCACTGGCCGCGGTTGAAGGGCAGGTCCTTCCCCCACCAATCGGGGTTGCGTTTGTAGGTCACCTGAACGCCCAGTTCGGAGGTCTCCAGCACGTAAGGCCCCGAGCCGATGGGGACCTCCATCGTCGCTTCGGCGAAGTTCTTGCCTTCCCACTGCGCCTTTTTCAGGATCGGACGCAGGCCAAGGATCAGCGGCAGTTCGCGATCCTCGACGTTGAAGGTGAAGCGGATGGACCGCTCCCCCGTCTTTTCCATCGAGGCGATCTTCTTCCAGGCCGCGGCATAGCGCGGGTTGCCTTGGGTGCCCAAAGCCTCCATCGACCACATCACGTCGTCGACGGTCACGGGCGAGCCATCAGAGAATCGGGCCTCGGGGCGCAGGGTGAATTCGACGTAGGTGCGGCCGTCGTCGGTATCTATCGATTCGGCCAGAAGCCCGTACAGCGAGAAGGCCTCGTCATAGTTCCGACCCATCAGCGTCTCGACCGTAAGGGTCGATATGCCGATCGCGGGGCGGCCCTTGGTGACGTAGGGGTTGAAGCTGTCGTAGCTGCCCGCCTCGCCCCAGCGGTAGGTTCCGCCCTTGGGTGCATCAGGGTTCACCTGGGGGAGGGACACAAAATCCGGGGGAAGGGCAGGGTCGCCATACATAGCTATACCGTGCATCGGTTCTGCCTGCGCGGCTGCGGCAAAGAGTGCAAGTGCAGCCGCAAGCCCGAAACTGCGCAAACCGGCGCTGCTTTCCCGTCCCATCCCGTGATGCTCCCCTATCCAGCGGTTGTGTGGCCGCAGACTAGGACGGAGATTGAATCAATTCAAACTTTTAGCTTGGCCATCGGCGGAGAGGGGACTATAAAGACTGTACTGCTCGATAGGTTTCTTGCCTGTATGAAACCTGCCTCAAAGACTTAACGCCGGCTTCGCGCCGGCGTTTTTTTCATTTGGGCCTGCGGGCTTCCGTTCCGATCCCCGGCGTGGCATTCATTTGCAGATGCAGCATTGGGGGCACGAATGATACTTTCGGGCAAGCGGGCGGTGGTGACCGGGTCGAACTCGGGAATAGGGTTGGGTGTGGCCGAAGCGCTGGCGGCCGCCGGGGCCGAGGTGATTCTGAACAGCTTTACCGACCGGCCGGAAGATCACGAATTGGCGGCCGAGCTTGGAGTGCGGCATGGGGTGGCGGCGCTCTACATCGCTGCCGACATGTCCAAGGGTGCAGAGTGCCGGGCGCTGATCGAAAAGGCCGGGGGCTGCGACATCCTGGTGAACAATGCGGGCATCCAGTTCGTCAGCCCCATCGAAACCTTCCCCGTCGAAAAGTGGGACTCGATCCTGGCGATCAACCTGTCTTCGGCCTTCCACACGACGGCGGCCGCCTTGCCAGGGATGCGGGCGAAGGGCTGGGGGCGGATCGTCAACGTGGCCAGCGCTCACGGGCTGACCTCAAGCCCCTTCAAGTCAGCCTATATCGCCGCCAAACATGGGGTCGTAGGGCTGTCGAAAACGGTGGCGCTGGAGACGGCGGGGCAGGGGATCACCTGCAATGCGATCTGCCCCGGTTATGTGCTGACCCCCCTGGTCGAGGCGCAGATCCCCGAGCAGATGAAGGTGCACGGGATGGACCGGGAAACCGTGATCCGCGAGGTAATGTTGCTCCGCCAGCCGTCGCGTCAGTTCGCGACGGTCGAGCAGATCGGGGGGACGGCAGTCTATCTCTGTTCTTCGGCCGCAGATCAGGTCACCGGAACCACGATCAGTGTCGATGGCGGCTGGACGGCCTTGTGAGGGAACCAAGGCCTTCACACGGGCTTGCAGTCCTGTCGGAAAAGTCTTGACGGGGGCCGGAATGCGACGGGTGAGCTTGGCGTTGCAGGGCGGAGGTGCGCATGGTGCCTTTACGTGTGGTGTGCTGGACCGGCTCTTGCAGGACGAAGATCTGGAGATTGCCGGAATTTCCGGGGCATCGGCGGGGGCACTGAACGGGGCTGCGCTGAAGTCCGGGCTGCTTGCGGGGGGGCGAGATGGAGCGCGGGCGCGCCTTGACCGGCTTTGGGAGCAGGTGGGCGCGGTCGGCGACTTGCGCATGGTGCCCTGGATCGCCGCATTCCTGCCGGCCCTGCGGTTCTGGCAGACCGCGAGTGCGGCCGTCCTGCCCTTTTCCCCGATGGGCGTCGCGACGCAGCTTTATTCGCCCTACAGCTTCGGCCAGAACTGGAAGAACCCGCTAGAGCCGGTGGTGCGGGATCTGGATTTCAGCCATGTCTGCGCCGGAGAAGGACCAAGGCTGTTCGTCAGTGCAACAAATGTGCGGACCGGCAAGATCAAGGTCTTTTACGGAACCCAGATCTCGCCCGAGGCGCTGCTGGCATCAGCCTGCCTGCCGACCGTGTTCCAGACCGTCGAAATCGACGGCGAGGCTTACTGGGATGGTGGATATTCCGGCAACCCCGCCCTGTTTCCCCTGTACGAACCCGATCTGCCGGACGACATCCTGGTGGTGTCGATCAATCCGATGCGAAGCGAAGCCATCCCTGACACTCCCCTGGAGATTCAGAACAGGATCAACGAGATCAGCTTCAATGCCGGCTTTCTGGGAGAGTTGCGCGCGATCAACTTCGTTCGCCGCCTGATCGCCGAGGGCAGGATGGAGGCCGGGCAAATGAAGGCGGCGAACGTCCATATCATCGCCGACGACGGGCTGATGAACGAACTGTCGGCAGATTCGAAGCTGAGGCCCACGCCGTACCTGCTTGACCGGCTGAAGGCAGCGGGGCGGGAAGCTGCGGATCGCTTCCTGAAGGACGGCGGATCGAAGATCGGGCAGGAAACGGGAACCGATCTGATGGGCCTTTTGAACTAGAGAAGCGGCTCTTTCGGGACCGGATAGACCAAACCACCCGAGACGATCAGCTTTGCGGCATCATCAACGCCCATGTCCAGGACGACCAGTTCATGCGTCGGCACGAAAAGCAGCATCCCGCTGGTAAAGGGCGTGAGGCCGACGAAGACCGCGGACATGTCGGGACCCATCGCCGCCAGTCTTTCGGCGAGTTCGCCCTTCGGCCGGGTCGACATGAAGCCAAGCCCCCACGAGCCGGGGCGGGGGAACTCGACCAGCACGACCTTGTCGAAGCTTTTGTCCTTCTTGTTGAAGAAGGTCTCGGCCACTTGCTTGATGCCCGAATAGACCGAGCGAACGACCGGCATCCGTTCGACCAGGTTCTCGCCCGAACGGATGACGGATCGGCCGATCAGGCCCTTGGCCAGCCAGCCAACGATGATGGTGACGATAAGGAAAACCAGAACGCCGACACCACGGACCGGAAATTCATATTCCGGGCCGAACCAGCGGCCGATCAGCGCGTCCGGCTGATAGGTGGCGGGGATCAGCGGCAGGATCCAGCCGTCCAGCCAGCCGATGAAGGCCCAGACGATGTAGATCGTCAGGCCGATCGGCAGCACGACGACAAGGCCCGTCAGGAAGCTGGCGCGCAGGCTGGCGAAAAAGCCGCGCCGATGGTGTGTATTCGGATCGGTCACGAGTGATTGGTCCCCTTCGTCCCCTATCTAGGGGGTCGGCGCGGCGCTGTGCAATGGCGCGCCGCACTGATCGCAGGAAATTCAAGCGGTCAAGGTCAGTTCACGGGCAATCGCCGCGCCAAGGCGGGCGTTGTTCAACACAAGGGCGATGTTCGAGTCCAGCGATCGGCCCTCCGTCAGCTCGAAGATGCGTTGCAACAGGAAAGGCGTGACGGCTTTGGCGGCAATTCCCTTGGCTTCGGCTTCGGCCAATGCGGCCTCGATGTGCGGGGTGATCTCGGAGCGGGGGATCTCGGCATCCTCGGGGATCGGGTTTGCAACCAGTTGTCCACCGGGCAGGCCGAGCAGTCTCCGCATCCGGTGAGCCGCAGCGATCTCGGCGGGATTGTTCATGCGAAGAGGTGCCATGAGACCCGAGGCACGCGACCAGAAGGCGGGAAAGTCTTCCTGACCATAGGCGATGACGGGGACACCAAGTGTTTCAAGATACTCCAGCGTCTTGGGCAGATCGAGGATCGCCTTGGCCCCGGCGGCAACGACGGTGACCGGGGTTTCCGCCAGTTCCCGCAAGTCGGCCGATATGTCGAAACTGGTCGCCGCTCCACGGTGCACGCCACCAATGCCGCCGGTGGCAAAGACCTGGATGCCGGCAAGGTGGGCGCAGATCATCGTCGCGGCGACGGTGGTGGCCCCGGTGCCGCCGATGGCGAGGCAAGCGGCGAGGTCCGCCCGCGAAAGCTTGGCAACGGACTTGGCCTGTCCAAGCGCGTCAAGCTGCGCGTCGGTCAGGCCGATGTGGATGCGCCGGTCCATGATCGCGATGGTGGCAGGAGTGGCGCCTTGGGCGCGGATCTCGGCCTCGACCTGACGGGCTGTTTCCACATTCTGCGGGAATGGCATGCCGTGGGTGATGATCGTGCTTTCAAGTGCAACAATTGGCGCTCCGCGGGCGCGGGCCTCGGTCACGTCGGGCGACAGGGTGAGGGGCAGGTCAATCATGAAGCGTCCGATCTATGGCTGGGCCGCAGGTATAGTCGTGGAAGCAGGCGTTGAAGCCCGCGCGTTCGGGCGAGCAGGCCATGACACCGATCTGGGCGGGTCCCTCCTCAAGATAGCCCAGGCGGGCCATCAGCCACGTGCCGTCGGGCCTTTGGACCTGGACGCGGATCGCGTCGGCATGGCGGGTCAGGCGAAGGCGCAGGCAATCGGCAGCGAAGGGCAGGGCGACGATAGACCAGTCCGAGCGGTCGTTGGTGATGACGGTGGAAAAGAAGGCCTGTCCGCCGGTGTATTCGATCCCGGCCTTGACCCAGCGCGTCGCGTCCAGCCGAAGCATCAGCCCCGCCTGATCATACAGCGCCTCGTATCGCGCGGTTATGGTGACCTCCGCGGAGAAGTCGCCGGTGACGGGGTGGTGCAGGAAATGCCCGCTGTCGCGAATGAAGCTGTAGTGGGTCTTTCGCCAGAAGTCGGTGCGGTCCCCGGTGGTCAGGCTTAGCGCGTCGCCCTCGATGCGGGATGCGGGCGGCGGGTTCGTCCAGGTCATGTCGGCAAAGTTCATGAGCCGATGTCCCCCGAGACATAGGTGGCAGCGGCGCGGAGCGCTTCGTCCAGTGCCTCTTGCCGGCTGGCGCCCCGGCGTTCGGCCACGAGGTGTGCCGCCATGAACGTGTCGCCCGCCCCGGTGACGCGCGTCACCAGGACCTTGGGGGGCTGCCCCATGATCACACCCTCATCGCGGCGGCCCTCGGCGGCCAGTTCGCCGCCGTTGGTCACAAGAACCCGGCCCGCGCCCCGGATCAGCAGCGCCTGCGCTGCCTCGGGGGCGGTAGAGGTCTCGCTGCGGCTCAGGATGTTGGCTTCTTCAAGGTTCACGTAAAGCGTCGCCGATGGATGTTCGAGGAGCGACAGGAGCCGCCCAGCCTTGCCGGGAGAGGCGGGGGCCACGCGCAGGTCGGCAGCGGCGAACAGCGGCGAGGCGGCGATTTCGGCCAGAAGCGCCTCGGTCAGGTTGCCGTCCAGCGCGATGGGACCAGTCCAGGGGGCGATTTCGGTGCCAAGGCGCCCGTCGGCAAGGGGGCGCAGGATCTTGTCGCCCGCAGCCTCCAGCGAATGGGCATCGGCGATGGCGGCGATCAGGCCGTTCGCCCCCTCGATCGCCATGTAGCGGTCGGTCGGCAGGTCGTCGGACCGGTACACGGTGGCAGTGACCAGCCCCAGGCGGTCACAGGCGGCGATGATTTCATCGCCTTCCGCGTCGCGGCCAATGGCGGTCAGAAGCGCCGGGGTCATCCCGAAGCGGCGCAGGGTCATGGCGATGTTCATTGCCACACCGCCGGGCAAGCGGGTGATCCGACCCGGCACGTCCGAGCCAAGGCGCATCGAGGTGGGCGAGCGGCCGATGATGTCCCACAGGACCGAGCCGATGCAGAGGATATCCGGTGTCATGGCCCCTTGTGGCGCGCAGTCAGGAAGTCCGCAAGAGGGCCTCAGCCCCGATAAAGCGACTTGATCAGTTGGCGGGCTAGAAGCACCTGGCGGGTCAGAAGCGGCGGGTCGCCCATCCCGCGGGCAAGGATGATCGGGCCTTCGATGATGCCGTTGACGAGGTCTGCCATTTCTGCCGGGTCCACCGGCTCACGCGGGGGGTGCAGAACGGCAATGCGTTCGAATAGCGCCTGGAAACGTTCGCGGAAGGCCAAAAGTGCGCGGCGGTTGGCCGCCTTCACTTCGGCGTCGAAAAGCCGGTCCTGGTAGGTGGCCGCGGCAAGGATGCAGCCTTGATAACCGCCCGGCACCTCGGCATAGCCTTCGCCCATCAGGCGCAGAGTGATCAGAAGTTGCTGCAGCGGATCATCCGACAACTCGGCCGCGCGGGTCAGAAAGCCGTTGATCATGCGGCCTTCTTCGTCGATCTGCCGTTCGATCAATGCGCGGGCGAGGGCGTTCTTGTCCGGGAAATGGTAGAAGAATCCAGCGCGCGTGATCTCGACCGCAGCGGCGATCTCGTCGATCGAGGTGGCATCAAAGCCTTTGGCGACGACCGCGTCATGCGCGACTTCCAGGATGCGGTCGCGTTTGCCGCGGGTGGGGCGTTCGGCGATGTCCTGCGTCATTTGGTTGACTCGAGGTATAGTTGGAACCGGATGCACAGCGCGATTTCGTCAAGAGACCCAGTTAAGCTTCGGAAACTGATGCAGTTTAATCCTCGGGTGAAGTTTACCACAGGTAGGCTGTCGGACAAAGCCCGCTCTCTGCGATCAAGGGGCTCTTGATAAGAACAGGAGCTTTCCATGCAGCGCATTGACCGATTGATGACCACGAAGAAGCCCTGGCCGGCCGACGCCGGTCTGGAAACCGCGATGATCTTTCACGAGGGGTTCGATCTGCCCGAGTTCGCCTCATTCGTGCTCTTGAACGACGCAGCCGGGCGCGCGGCGCTGGAGCGCTGGTTCGAGGGGTTTCTTAACCTTGCGCGGGCCGGGGGTACCGGCTTTGTCCTCGACACCGCCACGTGGCGCGCCAACATGGGCTGGGCCGCGGCGCTTGGTCTGGACGAGGCTGGTATCCGGCGCGTGAACGCGGACGCGGTGGCCTTCGCGCGGGCCTTTCGCGATCGGCATGAAACCGCAGGGCTGCCGATCCTGGTCAACGGTGTCATGGGGCCGTCAGGCGACGGCTACAGGGTCGACGTGACGCGGGCGGCGGATGAGGCGGCGCGCATCCACCGGCCCCAGATCGAAGCTTTGGCCGCAGCGGGCGCGGACCTGGTGACGGCGGTCACGATGACCCATGTGGAAGAGGCGGTAGGCATCGCCCGTGCCGCCCAGGCAGCGGGGCTGCCGCATATCCTGTCCTTCACGGTCGAGACGGACGGCGACCTGCCATCGGGGCAGGGGCTGCAGGAGGCGCTGGCGGAGGTCGAGGCCGCGACCGGGGGAAGCGCGCTTTTCTACATGGTCAACTGCGCGCATCCGACCCATTTCGCGCACCGGCTGGAAGGGCCGATGCGGGACCGGATTGGCGGGTTGCGGGCCAATGCTTCACGGCTCAGCCATGCAGAACTGGACGCTGCCACCGAACTGGATGACGGCAACCCCGCAGAGTTCGGGGCCGACTATGTGGCGCTGGCCAAGCTTTTGCCGAACCTGCGCCTGATCGGGGGCTGCTGCGGGTCGGATCATCGGCACGTGGCTGCCGCTTGCGGTCATCTGCACGCAGTCGCAGCCTAGCGTTTGCGAAAGCCGCTGCCGTAACCACCATCGCGGCCGCTGGGGAAAGCCCCTTCGTTAAGATAGCGGTCGTGGCAGCGTTGCAACGCCTTGCGGTCCAGGGTTACGCCAAGGCCGGGGCCGGTGGGCACCTGGGTCACACCGTTCTCCAGAGCGAAGGGACCGCCCTCGATCACGTCGTCGCCGTACCAGTGAAAGAGGGTCTGGCTGGCACCCCGCACATGCTCCAGCGCGGCGCAAAGGTGGAGGTAGGCAGCCGAGGCGATTCCCGTCTCGCCAGAGTGGAAGCGGAAGCCGACGCCCATCGCTTCGCAAGCACGGATGAAATCCCGCGTGCGGGCGATGCCGCCGTGTTCGTTGACGTTGGTCACGATGGCATCAGGACAGCGCAGGGCATGCGCTTTCTGCAGGTCGATGGCATGGGCGGAAAAGGCGATGGGGGAATGGCGGCGGAGATCCGCCATTTCCTCATAGGTTTCCACAGGTTCTTCGAACCAGCTGATGTCGAAGGGGGCGAACCGGGCCAGCGCCTCGCGCGCCGTGGGGACAGTCCAGCCGCCATTTGCGTCCAGTTGCAGGGGTCGGTCGCCGATGGCGACCCGGACCTCGCGGACCATCTGCACCTCTTCGGCCAAGGGGACCGTGCCGACCTTGCCTTCAAAGACCGTGGAGCCGTGCCGTTCAATCATGGTCGCACAGTAACGGGCGACGTCGGTGGGAGTCGCCTCGCCGGGGTCGGTGCCGGGGAAGCGGTAGGAGAAATATTCCGTCAGGGGTATCTCGGTTCGCACCGCGCCGCCGAGAAGGGTGTGAAGCGGCACCCCTTCCGTCTTGCCGCGCGCGTCCCACATCGCCATCTCGATCCCGCCGAAGACGCGGCGGGCAGCGGTGACATTGCCCCAGGGCGTATAGCGCATCGCGGGGACGATCTTCGCCTCGGCCGTGGTGACCTCGCGCACATCATGGCCGATCAGCTTGGCACCAGCGGCCACCACATCGGCTGCCCGGTCGCCATCGGCGCATTCGCCCAGACCCAGGACCCCATCCTCGGTCTGAAGTTCGATCACGGTCTTGGTGAGCGAGGCAATCGCGCCGTAGCTGAACCGGTAGGGCGCGCGGAAGGGGATGTTTACGGGCGTGGCGCGGATCGAACGGATCTTCATCGGGCATTCCGGGGTGACGGCGGCTGCCAGGAATGCTAGCCATTCCACGGCACCCCAGCCCGACCGAAGCCGACGAATTCCTGCCGGTTTCGCGGCTTTTGTCCCGGTTTTCCGGGTTCTGCCCCTTGCAACGCGGCAAAGGGCAGAGTATGGCGCGCCTACTTCACAGGTGTGGCTGGGTCCGATGCGGGGAGAAATCCCGTGCGGTCCACCGGTTGCCCCGCAAGGGGTGAAGACGGCTGCACCGAGGATCAAACCGGAAAAGGATAAGGCATGGCTCTTCCCGAGTTCACCATGCGTCAGCTCTTGGAAGCTGGCGTTCACTATGGCCACCAGACCGCGCGCTGGAACCCCAAGATGGGCGAGTACATCTACGGCGACCGCAACGGCATCCACATTCTCGACCTCACCCAGACCGTCCCGCTTTTGGACCAGGCGCTGAAGGTCGTTCGCGACACCGTCGCCAAGGGCGGCCGTATCCTGTTCGTCGGCTCCAAGCGTCAGGCCCTGAAGCCGATCGCCGCTGCCGCCGAAAAGTGCGCGCAGTTCTACATGAACCACCGCTGGCTGGGCGGCACGCTGACCAACTGGAAGACCGTTTCGCAGTCGATCCAGCGTCTGAAGCAACTGGACGAAGTTCTGGGCGCCGGCGGCGAAGGCCTGACCAAGAAGGAACGCCTTGGCATGGAACGCGACCAGTCCAAGTTGCAGGCCAGCTTGGGCGGCATTCGTGAAATGGGCGGCACCCCGGACCTGATCTTCATCATCGACGTCGGCAAGGAAGACCTCGCCATCCTGGAGGCGCAGAAGCTGGGCATCCCGGTCGTCGGCGTAGTCGACACCAACTGCTCGCCCAAGGGCGTGACCCACGTGATCCCGGGCAACGATGACGCCGCCCGCGCGATCCAGCTGTATTGCGATCTGATCAGCCGCGCGGCGCTGGAGGGCATGTCTGCCCAGATGGGTGCTGCTGGCGTGGACCTTGGCGCTCTGGAAGCGGCTCCGCAAGAAGAGGCCGTTGCTGAACCGGCTGCCGAAGTGGCTGCCGAAGCCTGATCGAACGCTTGCGTTACAACACTGTCACCCGGCGGGTCTTAACCCTGCCGGGATCAGCATTTCCAAGGAGTGGAAAACCATGACGATCACCGCACAGATGGTGAAGGAACTGCGCGAATCCACCGGCGCAGGCATGATGGATGCCAAGAAAGCCCTGACCGAGGTCAACGGCGACATGGAAGCCGCGGTCGACTGGCTGCGCACAAAGGGCCTGGCGAAGGCCGCCAAGAAGGCTGACCGCGTCGCGGCCGAGGGCCTGATCGGCGTCGCCGTCTCGAATGGTCGCGGCGTTGCGGTCGAGATCAACTCGGAAACCGACTTTGTCGCCAAGAACGCCGACTTCCAGGCGCTGGTGCGGGATGTCGCGAACATCGCGCTTACCACCGGCGACGACATCGAGGTCGTCAAGGCCGCACACCTGAACGGCAAGACCGTGGAAACGGTCCTGCAGGAAGCCATCTCTCGCATCGGCGAGAACATGACCTTCCGCCGCCTGCACGTGCTTGAGGGCGACACCGTCGTCTCCTACGTCCACAACGCGGCCACCGCGGGCATGGGCAAGATCGGCGTTCTGGTAGCGTTGAAGGGCGACAAGGCCAAGGCCGAGGAAATCGGCAAGCAGTTCGCGATGCACATTGCCGCGACGAACCCGCTTTCGCTGTCGGAAGCCACCCTGGACCCGGTCGTGGTCGAGCGTGAGCTTTCCGTGCAGACTGCAAAGGCCCTTGAAGAGAACGCCTCTTCGACCAAGCCGAAGCCCGAGCAGGTGATCCACAACAACATCATTCCGGGCCGGATGAAGAAGTTTCTCGCCGAAAACACGCTTCTGGGCCAGGCCTTCGTGATCAACCCTGACCTGACCGTGGAAGCCGCAGCCAAGGAAGCTGGCGTCGAGATCACCGGCTACGCCCGCGTAGCAGTCGGCGAAGGGATCGAGAAGAAGCAGGAAGACTTCGCCGCCGAAGTGGCGAAAGCGCTTCAGGGCTGAGTTCGCGACAATGGGGCAGGGGGCCGGTGCAGCGATGCGCCGGCCCCTTTTCCTTGTCGACCTGGCTTTGTGGAAAATGGATCGGCGCGGTCCCGGGGAGAACCGCGCCGCAAGTCCTGCCCCGATCCTTGGGATGCGGTGCGGGAGGGCAAGACGTGAAGTCAGCCGTTCAGAATGCCCGGCCATTGTACAATCGAAGCGGGTCCAGTCAGAGACCACTGGTCCGCGTGACCTTGGTTTCCCTTGCGTCACCTTGTAGTTGTGCCACGTCCACCCGATGCGGACGAGTGCGGAATACCCTACCTCGCGGCAGCGTGGGCTACTTCGGGCTGACGCTGAAAGATCATGTTGAGCAGCGCACCCTTGGCCACGGCCTGGGCCGTCGTTTCCACCGCAAGCGCCTCCCGCGCAAGCCGAAGGTGCTTTTCCACCATCGCCGGGCTGACGCCCATCAGCAGTGCCACGTCTTGCGTGGTCTTGCCATCAGCGACCCATTCCAGCGCTTCGCGCTGGCGCGGGGAAAGCGCGCGGTGCCGGGAAAGCTGCGGCAGGTGTACGATCGTCAGGTGCATCATGTTGGCCACGGCAAGGATCTCTTCCTTTCGGGCCGCGAAAATCTCGTCAACCCGCGCCGGTGTCAGGCCAGGATCTGCGATCAGGCCGAGCGCGCCCTTGGACCGGGACGACACTTCGGGAAAGCTGACCGACATGCCGGCCACGATTCCCATCGCTGCGTTCTGGCGCACAGCCTCGGCTTCCTCGGACGAAAGGCGGCCGGCTTCGAAGGCCTCTTTCACCCAGGACCAGGTGCAGGCCCCCGAGTTATGCTCTGCCCAGCGAAAGACCGGAGTCTTGGCGTAAAAGGCGCCCTGGAAATAGCGCTTGACGTAGTCTGCGTCGCAGGTCGTCAAAAACAGTGCGTCTTCGGGATCACCAATGGTTTTCAGGTGCTTGAAGCGCGTGAACCCGTAATTGGCCCGCTTGAAGCCCATACTGGCGAAATGGGTCGTGGCGCGCTCCCAGGCGTCATCAATGCTGGAGGAAGCGGCAATCCGGTTGAGGACGGCTAGGATGGTATCGCTCATGTCTGTCTTCCCTGTTGCCTGAAGCCCGCGTCAGGAGAGCCTGACCTTGCGGCATTCGGAACTTGGACGTGAGATAAGTCGGGTTCCCTTGGCTTGTCTACCGTTCGAACCGTGATTTGGCCGTCAAAACGACCGGATGACAGCACTTGTCATCCCGCAACTGCGGATGGCAGCCCGCAAATGCCTAAAGACGTGGCGCGAGGTGCTGAATCAGGCGGGGTAGGGCAACGTGATCGTCAAAAATGATCTTCGCGGCCAGTTCCTCCGGCGCAGTTGTCCGATAGCCCTTGGTAAAAAGCGCAAGAGGCACGTTCGCCGCCCAGGCCGTTTCGGCATCGACCTCGCTGTCACCGATGAAAAGCGCCTTACCTGGCCCCATTTCCTGCAGCGCCGCCAACAGCGGTGCGGGGTCAGGTTTGCTCCGGGGTAGGGTGTCTCCGCCGATGATGACCGGAAAATGCTGCAATAGCCCAAAATGGCCCAGGACGGCGCGAGTAGGACCCGCGGGCTTGTTGGTGCAGATACCCAGTCGATGACCGGCAACAGACAGGTCGGTCAGCGCCGTAGATACACCGGGATAAAGCGTTGTCCGATCAAAGGCTTCTTCGTAGATCTTGATGAAGGAAAGAACCAGTTCCGCGTGCAGTTCGGGGTCGTTCTCCATGGCCTGATGCGCCATCAGCCGGCTGACAAGGACACCAACGCCATTGCCGATGAAGCTGCGGACAGTTGCCTGCGCAAACGGGGGCAGCCCTTTAGACCCGAAGACCATGTTCGCGGCGGCATGGATTTGTGGGGCGCTGTCGATCAGCGTTCCATCCAGGTCAAAGACCAGGTTCAAGGCTTCAGCCAACAGCAGCATCGGCCGCCGCACGGATTGCCGTGATGTTCGCACCGTAGGGCGCCGGGTTGTCCACCGAGCCACCCTTGAAGACGGCCGAGCCCGCCACCAGGACATCCGCACCCACCTTTGACACCAAGGGCGCTGTCGCCACCGTGATCCCGCCGTCAATCTCGATGTGCACCGGCCGGTCACCGATCATCTTGCGGAGACGCGCGATCTTGGCGACCTGGCTTTCGATGAAGCTTTGCCCGCCAAAACCAGGGTTCACCGTCATGACGCAGATCAGATCGACCATGTCCATCAACTCTGCCACCGACTCGACCGGAGTGCCGGGGTTCAGGGCAACACCAGCCTTTTTCCCAAGTGCACGAATGGCTTGCAGGGTCCGGTGAATGTGCGGTCCGGCCTCGACATGCGCCGTTATGACGTCTGCTCCGGCTTGGGCATAGGCTTCAAGATAGACATCGACCGGCGAGATCATCAGATGCACATCCATCACGCCCTTGATATGCGGCCGGATTGCCGCGCACATTGCGGGACCGAAGGTCAGGTTCGGGACGAAATGGCCGTCCATCACATCGACATGCACCCAGTCCGCGCCTTGCGCCTCGATCGCGCGGCACTCCGCGCCGAAGTTGGCGAAATCCGCAGCCAGGATTGACGGGGCGATCTTGATCGAACGGTCGAACATGGGGCAGGCTCCAAGGGCTCGCACGCCTCATATCCCGGCAATTGCAGCCTTTCCAGCATCCGTTACATTACATAATACTGATTACACGCTTTTCGGATGCGGGATTGCCACCCCGCCCCAAACGAGAACGGCCCGGTCAGACGACCGGGCCGCATCCAGAGTTCAGCCGCTCAGCCGACGAGTTCGAGACCCGAGAAGAAGAACGCGATCTCGCGCGCTGCCGAAGCCTCGCTGTCCGAGCCGTGGACCGAGTTCTCGCCCTTGGACAGCGCGAAATCTTTGCGGATCGTGCCGTCCGCGGCGGCGGCCGGATCGGTTGCGCCCATCACTTCGCGGTTCTTGGCAATGGCGCCTTCGCCTTCCAGAACCTGAACGACAACCGGTTCCGAGGCCATGAACTCGCACAACTCGCCATAGAACCCACGTTCCTTGTGCTCGGCATAGAAGGCACCGGCCTGGGCGGCGGTCAGGTGAATGCGCTTTGACGCGACGACGCGCAGGCCCGCATCTTCGAACTTGGCAACGATCTTGCCGGTCAGGTTGCGCTTCGTCGCATCGGGCTTGATGATCGACAGGGTACGTTCAACGGCCATGTGGCTCTCCATCGGGTTTGGGGCCAGCTTGGCCCTCTTCGGATGGCCGGGCTGCTATCACGCGCGCACGTCTTTGAAAAGGTGCAGTGGCATTGACCTTCCCGCCAGCTTCGGGCAATGCGCGGCCATGCTTAAGATCGAGGACATCACCTACAATGTCGAAGGCCGCCCTCTGTTCGAGGGCGCATCCGCGACCATTCCCACCGGCCACAAGGTCGGTCTCGTCGGGCGCAATGGCGCGGGCAAGACCACGCTTTTCCGGCTGATCAAGGGCGAGCTTGCTTTGGAAGGCGGGTCAATCACCCTGCCCCAGCGCGCCCGGATCGGCGGCGTCGCGCAAGAGGTTCCGTCGTCAGACACAACGCTGCTGGACACCGTCCTGCAAGCCGACACCGAGCGTGCCGCCCTGATGTTGGAGGCGGAAACCGCGCACGATCCGCACCGCATCGCCGAGATCCAGGCGCGTCTGTCCGACATCGACGCCTGGTCCGCCGAGGGTCGTGCGTCCAGCATTCTCAAGGGCCTGGGCTTTGATGCCGATCAGCAGCTTATGCCCTGCTCTGCCTTCTCGGGCGGCTGGCGGATGCGGGTTGCTCTGGCAGGTGTGCTGTTTGCCCAGCCCGACTATCTGCTTCTGGACGAGCCGACCAACTACCTCGACCTTGAAGGCGCCCTGTGGCTGGAAAGCTACCTGCAGAAGTACCCTCATACTGTCCTCATCATCTCTCACGACCGCGGCCTT
Organism: Paracoccaceae bacterium; assembly: GCA_031412255.1. Taxonomy (GTDB): domain Bacteria; phylum Pseudomonadota; class Alphaproteobacteria; order Rhodobacterales; family Rhodobacteraceae; genus Tabrizicola. Next base: position 27,944 of record JANOCQ010000177.1, read on the forward strand.
CTGAACCGCGCGGTCCAGGGCATTCTGCATCTCGACAACCGCAAGCTGACCTACTGGACCGGTCCCTACGACCAGTTCGCCCGCCAGATGGCCGAACGCCGCGCCGTGCTGCAGGCCGAGGCAAAGAAGGTCGACCTTCAGCGCGCCCATTTGCAAGCCTTCGTCGACCGCTTCAAGGCCAAGGCCTCAAAGGCCGCTCAGGCGCAAAGCCGCGTGAAGATGCTAGAGAAGCTGACCCCGATCACCGCGCCCGAGGATGCCAAGAAGGTGGTCTTCACCTTCCCTGCCCCCGAGGAACTGGCGCCGCCCATCATCAACCTTGACGGCGTTGCGGTCGGCTACGGCGGTCCCTTGGTGCTGAAGAAGCTGAATTTGCGGATCGACCAGGATGACCGGATCGCCCTTCTGGGTCGCAACGGTGAAGGAAAGTCCACACTTTCCAAGCTCTTGGCAGGCAAACTTCAACCTGCGGAGGGCAAGTTTTCGCGGTCCTCCAAGCTGCGGATCGGTTACTTCGCCCAGCACCAGGTTGACGAGTTGCACATTGATGAGACGCCTTTGCAGCACATAATGCGACTGCGCCCAGCGGAGGGCCAGCCCAAGTTGCGTGCGCGGCTTGCGGGATTTGGGCTGATGGCGGATCAGGCCGATACGGTGGTGGCCAGGCTTTCCGGCGGTCAGAAGGCTCGATTGTCGCTGCTTTTGGCAACAATCGACGCGCCGCACCTGTTGATCCTCGACGAGCCGACCAACCACCTCGATATCGAGTCGCGTGAGGCTTTGGTCGATGCCCTGACCGAGTACCCTGGTGCCGTGATCCTGGTGTCGCACGATATGCACCTCCTCGGTCTCGTCGCCGACCGGCTATGGCTGGTAAAGGACGGGGCTGTAACGCCTTACACAGAGGATCTGGAAGCTTATCGCCGGCAGCTGCTTTCGGGTGACGCCGAGGTAAAGGTCGTGCCAAAACCCGTTGAAAAGAGACCCAAACCCAGCCGCGACGAAATGCTTTCCTTGAAGGCGGAGGTCCGCAAATGCGAGGACCGTCTCGCGAAGCTGAACGACATGCGCGACAAGCTGGCGAAGAAGCTGGCCGATCCAGAGTTGTACGAGGACGGTCGCAAGGGCGAGCTGGCCACATGGAATGCCAAGTATGCCGAGGTGATGGGCGCGCTGGACAAGGCAGAGGCGCTGTGGCTTGAGGCCCAAGAGAGGCTAGAGGGCGCATTGGCCTGAGCCAATCGCAATGTATATACATGGTGAATGTATATACATATTGACTCTGGATCTGAGAACAATTCAGGCGTTATCCCCGCGCCATGCAGCACGTGGCCTAGATCGCCAAACCGCGGACTCAAGAAACCCTACCTTGATAGCGGACCAGCCACCCCAAGTTCCTCTTTCCAAACGCCGGGTGACCGGGCTAGCCTCTGCCGAACCTGGAGCGACGATGCCCGAAACGGCCTTCCTGATCACAGCCTTCGCAACGCTGTTCGTGGTCATCGACCCACCGGGTCTGGTGCCGCTTTTCATCGCGCTGACCCGCGGGATGGGGCCCCAGAAGCGTCGAGCCATGGCGCGTCGGGCTTGTATCATCGCGGCGGTGCTACTGCTGATCTTTGGACTCGCCGGCGAAGCTATCCTGGAGTTCATCGGCATCTCGATGCCCGCCTTCCGGATCGCCGGCGGGATCCTTCTGTTCCTGACCGCTCTCGACATGCTGTTCGAGCGCCGCACCCAGCGGCGCGAGGGGCAGCAGGCGGAGCCTGATCACGACCCCTCGGTCTTTCCCCTGGCGACGCCGCTGATCGCCGGGCCGGGGGCGATTGCCTCGGTGATCCTGCTGGTCGGCGAGGCGGGGGGCGGCTGGTCCGGGACCTTGGCGGTATTGGGTCTGATGGTTTTGATGATGGTCGTGACCTACGCTTTCCTCCTTGCCTCGCCACCGCTGGAGCGGATGCTGGGGCGGACGGGGGTGATCGTCATCACCCGGCTTCTGGGGATGCTGCTGGCCGCGCTGTCGGTGCAGTTCGTGATCGACGGGATCCGGGGCACGGGGTTGATCGGGTGATCTTTCCAATCCCGCACCCTGCCCCCATATCTGTCTGAACCGGAGGTTCGGATGGACGGAGAAACCTTGGCCAGGGTGGGCTATCTGGCGCTGATCCTGGTCGCGTTGGGCGGCTGGGTTCTGGTGGAATTCCGGCAGCGGATGGGCCAGGCGCTGCGGATGGCCTTGGCCTGGGGGTTGATCTTCGTCGGCATGATGGCGGGGTATGGGCTGTGGTCGGACATCCGGCGCGATGTGATGCCGATCCAGGAGGTGGCGACGGACGGGGCGGTCGAGGTGCCCCGGTCGGCGGACGGGCATTATTATCTGACCCTGATGATCGACGGCGCGGCGGTGCCGTTCATGGTCGATACCGGGGCGTCGGGCATGGTGCTGGCCGGGAAGGATGCCGAGCGGCTGGGGATCGACCTGGCCAATCTGGACTATCGGGGCGAGGCGACGACCGCGAACGGGGTGGTCCGGACCGCCCGGGTCACGCTGGGCGAGGTCGAGCTGGGGCCGTTCCGGAACGAGGGCTTCCAGGCCTTCGTGACCGAGGGGGCGCTGGAGCAGTCGCTGCTGGGAATGGACTACCTGGGGCAGTTCCGGATGGAGTTCGACGGCGGCAAGCTGGTGCTGCGGCAGTAGGTGTCCACGGTGGACAAAGTCTGCGTTCCTTGACTTATCAAGGGCTTGGGTTTTTCTGGTAAGGTGGCCTTAACGATTGGACCCGGCCGGAGTTCCGCCAGGAAAACCGCCCGTTCAGCGCGCTGCGCTTTCCGCCTTCTTTTCCCAACGGCCAGATTCCTCGGACCAGTATTGCGCGGCGTGGCCCGCGGCGGTGATGGCTTTCCACTGGCTGCGAGCGGCTTGCAGACGGGCATCGTCCTTGCCGTCGAAAAGGACCCAGACCCTTTCCATCGCGGCGATCTCGGCGTCGGTCGCGTCGGCGCCGTCGACCAGCGCCAGGACCTTCGCGCCGTTTACAGGCGCGCCAAGACCGATGAGCACCGGCTGATCGGCGTCTTGCGGGCCACCCTCCAGCCCATGCGGCAGGAAGCTGTCGTCGCCGCCTTTCAGCCAGAGCGCCTGATCGAGGAGGTCCAGCGCCGCAAGGTCGGTGCCGCGCACCATGACCCGCCAGCCCTGCCCCAGCGCGCGTGGCGCATTGATCGCCAGGGTGTCGGCGGGGGCCGACTGCATCAGGTGGAAGAACATCACCACGCCCATGCTGGTCTTTCCGGTCGGCTCGTCGTGCGTCTGCGACTTCTCCTCGCTTGCGTGCCGTCCGGCGCGGAGCGACGCGGAACGCGCGCGAGAAGCCTCACTTTTCGAACCGGTCGCGGATCAGGCGGTCCAGCGCCATGACGCCCCAGCCGGTCGCCCCCTTCGGGGCCAGCGTCGTGTCGGCCTTCAGAAGCGCGGTCCCGGCAATGTCGAGGTGGCACCAGGGCGTCTCGGGCTTGACGAAACGCTGGAGGAACTGGGCCGCGGTGATGGCACCGCCGTCGCGGCCGCCGACGTTCATCATGTCGGCGATGCGCGACTTGAGCTTGGCGTCATAGGCATCGCCCATCGGCATCCGCCAGGCGCCCTCGCCCTCGGCCTTGGCGGCAGCGAGGAAGGCATTGCAGAGGTCGTCGTTGTTGGAAAAGACGCCAGTGTTTTCATGGCCCAAGGCGATGATGATGGCACCGGTCAGAGTCGCGAGGTCGACCATGCCGCTGGGTCTGAAACGTTCCTGGGCATACCACATCACGTCGGCCAGCACCAACCGGCCCTCGGCGTCGGTGTTGATCACCTCGATCGTGTCACCCTTCATCGATTTCACCACGTCGCCGGGACGCTGTGCGCGCCCGTCCGGCATGTTCTCGACTAAGCCGACGATGCCGACGACGTTGGCCTTGGACTTGCGCAGGGCCAAGGTCCGCATCACCCCGGCGACGACGCCCGCGCCGCCCATGTCCATCGTCATCTCTTCCATGCCGGCCGCAGGCTTGATCGAGATGCCGCCGGTGTCGAAGACGACACCCTTGCCGATCAGCGCAAAGGGAGCCTCACCTTTCGCACCGCCATGCCACTGCATCACCACGACCTTCGAAGGGCTTTCCGACCCCTGCCCCACGCCCAGAAGCGCGCCCATGCCAAGCTTGGTCAGCTCTTCCTCTTCCAGGATCTCGACGTCGAGGCCAAGCTCGTGCATGGCGGCCAGCCGGGCGGCGAAATCATGGGTGGTCAGCACGTTAGCGGGTTCGTTCACAAGATCGCGGGTGAAAAAGACACCTTCGGCGACGGCGGCCATCGGAACTGCGGCCTTGGCTACGGCCTCGGGATTTGCGGCCATCAGGGTCACAGGGCCGGGAACGGTCTTTTCGCCGCTTTTGTGGGTGTCGAAGTCATAGGCCCGCATCGCCAGACCGAAGGCGATATCGGCGGCGCGGGCATGGCCCTCGGCCAGGATCAGCGAACCCGCTGCCCCGTGCGACTTCCCGATGGCAGAGCCGGCCTTGCGGGCCTGGGCCTGGTCGGCCTTTTTCGGGAGACGGATCAACTGGACGGCGTCGGCGGCCAGTCCCGGCAGATAGGCCAGATCCATCGCCTCGCCCGGTTTCAGCTTGCCGAAAGCTTCGGACCCGCCGGCGCGGGTTAAAGCGCCCCTGGTCAGCCGGTCCAGACGTTTAAAGCCGGGACTTGCCGGTTGTCCCGCGTCCGCCAGAACGGCGATGCGGCCTGTGGCCTTGGCAAGTGTCTCAAGATCAGTGGCCTGGAACTGGATCGGCAGGGGTCTTGGCATGCGGATGTCTCTTTCGATCGGGTTTTCCGCCCCTCGGCGGCGGCTTGCCGGGACGCTACAACCCTGTTTGGTGCTTGGCCAGATAGCAGTTTTCGCCGCCGGTGAATTCCGCTAGGGTCAAGTCTAGATGTTGTAGGGGCCGGCGCAGGCGTGTCTAGATTCGACAGATATCTGATGTCGCAACTGCTGTCGCTGTTCGGCTTCTTTGCGCTGGTTCTGGTCGCCGTCTACTGGGTGAACCGGGCCGTGGGACTGTTCGACCAGTTGATCGGCGACGGGCAGTCGGCCCTGGTGTTCCTGGAGTTCTCGGTCCTGACCCTGCCCAACGCGATCCGGCTGGTGCTGCCGATTGCCGCCTTTGCGGCGACGGTCTATGTCGTCAACCGGCTGATGCAGGAATCCGAGCTGGTGGTGATGCAGGCAACGGGATTTTCGGCCTTCCGGCTGGCGCGGCCGGTGCTGTTTTTCGGACTGACGGTGATGGTCATGCAATTGGTGCTGACCAACCTCTTGGTGCCGGCAAGCCAGCGCATCCTGAGCGAGCGGTCAGCTGAGATTTCGCAGAATGTGACCGCACGGTTTCTGACGGCGGGAAAGTTCATGCACCCGTCACAGGGGATTACCCTATATATCCGCGAGATCAGCCCTACGGGAGAGCTTCTGGACCTGTTCCTGGCAGATGAGAGATCCGAGACCGACCGCGCCGTCCACACCGCCCGCAAAGCCTTTCTGGTAAGGGGCGAGGTGGCGCCGAAGCTGGTGATGGTGGACGGCTCGACGCAACGGTTGAGCCGGGCGGACGGGCGGATGGCAATCACCCGGTTCTCCGACTTTACGTTGGACCTGGCCGGCCTGGTCTCGGTCGGGGATACAGGACCGGTGGCGTTGAATGCATTGCCGACGGGGGTGCTGCTTCAGGCCTTGCCGGAGGCCAGGGTCGCAACGGGGGCAAGCGTTGCGCAGATGCAGGAAGAGGGGCACACACGGCTTGCGGCGCCGCTTCTGGCGGTGGCGGCCTCGCTGCTTGGGTTCGCGGCGCTCATGCTGGGCAGTTTTTCGCGCTTCGGGCTGTGGCGTCAGATGGCGGTAGCCGTGGGCCTGTTGATCGGGCTGCAGCTGGTCTGGACCTGGACGGGAAGCGTGGCGCTGGAGCGTGAAGGCGGCTGGCCGGTGGTGTATCTGGCACCTGGGGCGGGAACCGTGGTTGCGAGCGGACTTTTGTGGTGGGCGCAGCGGCCCCGGCGACGGCGGATCTTCGCATGACGCTGAGCCTTTACATCGCGCGGCGGTTCCTGGGGTCGGTGGGGCGGGTGTTCCTGGCGTTCTTCGTGATCCTGATGCTGATCGACATGATCGAGCAGTTGCGGCGGTTTTCGGATGCGGGGATCGGATTGGCCGGGGCGGCGAAGCTGTCGCTGTATTCGGTGCCCGAGACGCTGTACCGCATCCTGCCGCTGATCCTGATCATGGGGGCGATCGCCAATTTCCTGGGGTTGGCGCGGTCGTCGGAACTGGTCGTGGTGCGGGCCGCGGGGCGGTCGGGGCTGCGGTTCCTGGTGGCGCCCCTGATGGTGTCGGTGGCGCTTGGGCTGCTGGCGGTGGCGTTCTTCAATCCCCTGGTTGCGGCGACGTCCAAGGCCTATGACGACATGCGGTCGGAACTGAGCCAGGGCGGACGGTCGGTGCTGTCGGTGGCCGATACGGGTCTTTGGCTACGGCAGGGGTCGGCCGAGGGGCAGACGGTGATCCAGGCAGCGCGGTCGAACCTGGACGGGACCGAGCTTTTCGGGGTGACCTTCCTGGGCTTTGACCAGGAGGGCCGTCCGACGCAGCGCGTGGAGGCGGATGCGGCCAGGCTGGTCGAAGGGGCCTGGCAGCTGACGGGGACCAAGACCTGGGACCTGACGGCAGCGAACCCGGAGCTGACCGCAGTCGCGGCGGAGGGGCCGGTCGCCTTGCCTTCGGACCTGACGCCTGAGCGGATCCGCGACAGTTTCGGCACCCCTTCGGCAATCGGGTTCTGGCAACTTCCGGGCTACATCGCCGATCTCGAACGCGCGGGCTTTTCGGCGCAGGCTTACAAGCTGTGGTACCAGATGGAGCTCGCGCTGCCGATGTTGATGGCGGCGATGGTGCTGGTGGCGGCAGGGTTCACAATGCGGCATGTGCGGTTCGGCGGAACGGGGCGGATGGTCCTTTTCGCGCTGCTCGCCGGCTTCGGCTTTTACTTCCTGCGCAACTTCGCCCAGGCCCTGGGCGACAGTGGGCAGATCCCGATCCTGCTGGCAGCCTGGAGCCCCCCGGTCGCGGCGGTGATGCTGTCGCTGGGCCTTTTGTTGCACCTGGAGGAGGGCTGACATGGTGCGCCTTCTGGCCCTCCTCGCGATTCTGCTGACCCTTGCCCTGCCCGCCTGGGCGCAGGACAGCGCGACCCTGGTCTCGGACAGCCTGGAGATCACCGGGGATACCCGGCTGATCGCGGACGGCAATGTCGAGGTTTTCTTCAAGGGCCGCCGCCTGAAAGCCAGCCGCATCGTGTTTGACCAGGCGACCGACCGGCTGGAGATCACCGGCCCGATCGTGCTGACCGAACCGACCGGCGAGACGCTGATCCTGGCCGGCCAGGCCGATCTTGCCGCTGATCTGTCCGAAGGCATCCTGACCAGCGCACGGCTGGTCTTGAACCAGCAACTGCAATTGGCAGCGAACCGGATGATGCGTGTCGCGGGGCGGTACACGGCCTTGCAGACCGTGACCGCGTCGTCGTGCAAGGTCTGCCCAGGCAGTCCGACGCCCCTGTGGGAAATCCGCGCCCGCCGCGTCGTGCATGACGAGGTGGAACGACAGATCTATTTTGACCGCGCGCAGTTCCGGCTGGCGGGCATCCCGATCCTGTACATCCCGCGCCTGAGGATGCCCGATCCGACGCTGAAGCGCGCCACCGGGTTCCTGATGCCGTCGGTCCGCACCACCTCGGACCTTGGGACCGGCATTCGGGTGCCCTATTTCATCGTGCTGGGAAAATCGGCCGACCTGACCCTCACCCCCTACCTGACGGCGCGGGACAGCCAGACCCTGGGACTGCGCTACCGGCAGGCCTTTGCCACCGGGCTCTTGACCCTGGAGGGATCGGTCAGCCGGGACGACCTGATCCCGGGCAAGACCCGGGGCTATTTGCGCGCACGGGGCGCGTTCACCCTGCCCGAGCGGTTCAAACTTAGCTTTGACGGCCAGACCGTGACCGATCCCGCCTACCTGCTGGACTACGGCATCGACAATGCCGACCGGCTGGACAGCCGGGTCGAGATCCAGCGCACGCGGCGCAACGAACACATCTCTGCCCGGATCATCAGTTTCCAGACCCTGCGCGACGACGAGGACAACACGACGATTCCGACGGTGATCGCCGACCTGACCTTCCACCGCCGATTCTCGCTGGGTCCCTTGGGCGGTGAGGGTGGGTTGCGGTTGCAGACCCACAATCATTACCGCAGCTCGACGAGCCCCGTGGACGGCAACGGCGACGGCATCGCCGATGGCCGGGACGTAGGCCGCATCTCGGCGCGGATCGACTGGCGGCGGAGCTTCTTTCTGCCGATGGGGATCGAAGGCACCGTTCTGGGCGAGTTGACCGGCGACGCCTATACCATCACGGAGGATGCCAGTTTTGGCGGCAGCACCTCGCGCACACATGGCTCGGCCGGGGTCGAGCTGCGCTGGCCC
>JANOCQ010000178.1:0-2693 GCA_031412255.1 Paracoccaceae bacterium
GCTACGTATATGAGGCCTCGGATTTCTGTTCTGTAAGCGATCCAGCTTGCCCTGATGATCGTTGGCGAACCGCTAGGCCGTGTTCTTACGGCCCCTAGTAAGTGAAGGAGGATGGAGGGATCATCGCGTGTGGATGATGGGATCAGTCCCTCCATGACCCCGCCTCGATAGAACGTCATGATACGCCTGCATCATGGCGTTGCGAAGTTGGTTTTCATGGGACCGAGGGACGATGAAGCTGTCATGCACCGGCAAGCAGCATACGCCCTGATCGGCGAGTGCGAGAAGCGTTGCCTCGGCGATGTCGCTATCGATGCGCTGCAGTTCGAGGCCCTTGCCTGAGCGAAACCAACCTTCGATTTCGCTGTGATGTTTTGACATCGCCTGTTTCAGCTTGTCCCAACCACCCTTCCCAATCTTGTCTGCAGGCACGTCTGGCGGCTTGCGGAGCTTCGCATCTTTGTCTGCGTTGATTAGCTGCTGGAAAGCTATCTTGACCCATCCTCGGCGCTCCTGGCCTGTCCACCCGGCAACAGCATACGGGTCAGCGTCCGCTGGCAGTGGCTTGCCTTCGAACTGGTAGATTAGCCGGGGGTGTAAGCCTGAGAAGTCCAACTCGGCGACCTCTTCTCCGTCGATCAGAAGTGTTGACCGGTCCTCGACGGGAAGATCGATCCATCGTCCCCCGTAAAAGCGGCCGCCAAGCATGAAGGAACTCCGGCTGAAAATCCGTCGGAGCATGAAGGGCGGCAGATCGACAATCGGCTCGTCAGGCTTGGCCAAGCTAATTCGAAATCCAGCAAGGGAGGTGTTTATGCGCCGCAGGTTCTCCCGCATCCGGGCCGTCTCAGCCGTATCATCGTAGTCGATGTCACGCTTCGTCCCGCCAAGCTCTTCAGCCCTTTCCCTGAGCACGATTGGTTCGACCCAACGTGCGAACCCAATGTGATGCGGAGTGGTGTCGAAATCCTGTTCGAAGAGGCCGATGAGCTTGTCAGTCGCGCGAATACGCGATTGCATTCCGGCCCCGGCGTTCTTGCCGAAGTCCGGGTACCGTTGATAATGACCAAGGGTTGCATGGGCGTAACCTGCACCGATCAGCCAGTCAGCGACTTTGCAGACCGTGCTGTGGGAGACGGGCCATGCCGAGTAGCGGTCCCGTTTGCGATAGGTGTCCTGCGCCCGGCTATATCGCCGCCAACCATTGCCGCCGTCGCGGCAAGCAGCATACAGTTCGAGCGTGAACGCGCTAACAGTCGCATTGAGGCGTTCCCTGTCCTTCTTGCGAAGCGCACGTTGCCGGTTTTCCGATGCCTCGAGTTCCAGAAACAGGTAGTCTGTGGCTCGAGCGGCTGGCCCGTCAATCGCCGCACGGGACCAAGTGACTGCCGCGGCACTGTCATTGGAAGAAGGGGGCAACATCGGCTCGCTGCTACCTCAAAACGGGCCTAGCGACACCGCAAAATGCAGCGCGGAAAATGAATGTTCCTTGTCCCATAGTGAGTGTTAATTGGCATGCCCTCAGCGCCCCGCCAGAGGCCCTAGGGACTCGACAAGCGCCGCCCCGCACCCTGACAGCCATCTTTGTCCAGAGGGACTCAGTGGGGTCTGACAGAGCACGTAGGGACATAGTGCTGGACGGCCTGCTAATCCCGCCAAGCGTACATCAGCCCGGTCTCCCCACCTTGCCGCCAGTGGAACCGCAGGAAGCCCGTGTGATGATCGATGGTCACGCCCTCGAACAGCACCCGCAACGCAGCATTGACGCGGGCACGGTCGACCTCGCCCTCTGCCGGTTCAATGATCTCCCTCAGACCTTCGAGCCGGGTTGCAGTTACGCCACGGTCGGCCATCTCGATTCGAGCCTGCACCTCGCCTAGCTGCACCCGCAGGGTCCGCAACTCCTCTTCGATCCTGCGGGCTGCGCGCGCGGCGCTCTGGACGCCCCCGCCCACCATCTCCTGCACCACGTCTTCGAGGTGGTCTTCCTTCGCGCTGATTTCGCCGTCGAGGTCATCAGCCAGTCGGTTGAGGTGATCATCGACAGGCGGGGCGGGCATATGGGCAATCAGCCGCTGCCAGTCTCGAAGGAAGGCGGTCTCCACATCATCCTGCGAGACAGAGGCGTAGTGCTTCACCTTGCCAGCCTTGGCCATGGTGCAGACCAACTTCGGAGTACCGTTGTTTTTGCCCTTGAACACCCGCGTCATGGCCGCGCCGCAGTCAGGACAACGGCCCAGCCCGCCAAACATATTCTGCACCGGACGCGCCGCAGACCGCCCCGACGGCGCTCTTACGGTCCCGTCTTTGATGGCCCGGACGGCTGTCCAATCATCTGCGGGAACGGCGGGCGGGAATATGTCGGCGATTGGCTCCTCAGTGACGCGCCATTTCTTGCCCTTCCCGTCGAACTCCATGTGTCCGGGCGTGAGCTTTCCGATCACCGCCGGGTTCCGTAGAAGCTTGGCGATTGTGGAGCGGTGCCAAGCCTTGCCCCGGCCCATGACGGGGACGCCTTCCTCGTTCAGGGTCTTGGCGATGATGTGTTCGCCCACCCCATCCAGCGTCATGCGGTAGACCCGTTGGACGGTGCTGGTGTGCGGTTCGATCAGCCGAAAGCCGTCAGAGGACCATTGCAGCCAACCGGGTGCCCGGCTGGTGAGCTTGGCGTCGTCGCCCTTGCGGACCCTGTT
>JANOCQ010000179.1:0-8628 GCA_031412255.1 Paracoccaceae bacterium
GACTTCGATGGTGAAGTCGACGTGGCCGGGGGTGTCGATGATGTTGAAACGGTACTTGTCGGAGCGGTTATGCTCGAGACCCGGATCAATCGTACGCTCCCAGAAGGTGGTGGTCGCAGCCGAGGTGATCGTGATCCCGCGCTCTTGCTCCTGCTCCATCCAGTCCATCGTCGCGGCGCCGTCGTGGACTTCGCCGATCTTGTGGGACTTGCCGGTGTAGTACAGAATCCGTTCGGACGTCGTCGTCTTGCCCGCGTCGATGTGGGCAATGATCCCGAAGTTGCGGTATCGTGTCAGCGGGAATTCGCGTGCCATGATGCCCTCTTACCAGCGGTAATGGCTGAACGCTTTGTTTGCGTCGGCCATCTTGTGGGTGTCTTCGCGCTTTTTCACGGCGGTGCCGCGGTTCTGCACGGCATCCGAAAGCTCGGCTGCAAGACGTTCTTCCATGGTGTTCTCGTTGCGCTTGCGGGCAGCGATGATCAGCCAGCGGATCGCCAGGGCTTCGCGACGTTCGACGCGGACTTCGACGGGGACCTGGTAGGTCGCACCGCCGACGCGGCGCGAACGCACTTCGACCGAGGGCTTCACGTTGTCGAGCGCTTCGTGGAAAGCTTCCACGGCGGGGCGCTTCAGACGGGTCTGCACGCGCTCAAGCGCGCCGTAGACGATGGTCTCGGCGACAGACTTCTTGCCGTCGAGCATCAGGTTGTTCATGAACTTGGTGACCACCCGGTCGCCATACTTGGCATCGGGCAGGATTTCGCGCTTTTCGGCGGCGTGACGACGGGACATCTGTTATCTCCTCACTTCGGACGCTTGGCGCCGTATTTCGAACGACGCTGACGACGCTCTTTCACGCCCTGGGTGTCCAGAACGCCGCGGAGGATGTGGTAGCGCACACCCGGAAGGTCTTTCACCCGGCCGCCACGGATCAGGACGACAGAGTGTTCCTGAAGGTTGTGCTTTTCGCCGGGGATGTAGCTGATGACCTCGAAACCGTTGGTCAGGCGCACCTTGGCGACTTTCCGCATGGCCGAGTTCGGCTTCTTCGGGGTGGTAGTATAGACGCGGGTGCAAACCCCACGCTTTTGCGGGCAGGATTCCAGGTGCTGCGACTTGGACTTCCGCACTACGGCTTCCCGGGGCTTCCGGATCAGCTGTTGAATCGTCGGCATTCACGTTCCTCGTTTCGATACTCGCCCCCCTAGCCGTGCGGAGGCGCCGCTTCTCGACCGTGCCTTGCGCGAATCGCAAAACACGAACACCGCAACCACCGCCGTTTCCGGCGATGCCGCGGTGGAATTCCAGAGGATCGGGGCATTTTCGGCCCGGATCATGACCACTTCAAGCGCTCTGAGCCCTTGCCCCGGTCGCAACCTAGAGCTCGGGTTGGCGGGCGTATAGGGGGAATCGGTAGGGGTGTCAACAAGGCCCCCCTTGCTGGGAAAGGTGGGTTAGGTGCAACGAGGCTCTGGGAGTTTTCTAACCTCCGGTTGTAACGTTCGCTGGAAGTTAAGCCAATGATTGCAAAAACAGATTGTGTCTCAAATGCGACTTTATCTTCGCAATTTTACGGAGTATTTTTGGCTCAGGTCGAATTTTATGGGTGGGCTAAATGAAGAAAACTGTTTCGGGCTTGCTGTTCTCGGGCACGATGTTCGCAATTTCCGCGGCTCCTGCATTGGCGTGGAACCGTCCAGTGCGCGGACATGGTCAGGTCCATTCGGTTCCCGAGATCGATGCCTCGGCCGGTCTGTTGGCGATTGCCGCAGTCCTGGCTATCCTGGCGTTCGTCTGGGAGCGGAACCGTCGCGCGGCAGTCTGACTGCCAAAGACGCTTCGAACCAAGAAAAGGGGTCCCACAGGGCCCCTTTTGTCATATCAGGCTCCAGTCACCCCGACCGGCCGCTACGGCTGCAACGATGGTGTTTGCAATGATGTGCGCCCAGATCGCGTCGGCAATCCGACCCCGCCGCAACGCCACCCAGGCAAAGACCAGGCCGGCAAGACCGGCTTCTATCCAACGACCGTGGAGCAGCGCGAAGGCCAGGCTGGAGAGCCCGACGGCCAGAGCCCGCCGCCACGGCTGGGCCCCATCCAGCCTTGTAAGCAGGTAGCCGCGGAAGAACATCTCTTCGATCACTGGAACCAGAACGGTCGTGACGAAGATGCGGCCAAGCGCCCAGACTGCAAAGGCCCAGGCCGGGAACGCTACCAGAAGCCGCCCAAGTTCGGGATCGGCGGCCGGGGCTCCAAGCACCCAGCCAAGCCCGACGATACCCCCCGCGAGCAGGGCGGTGGCATCCGGTCGCCAGTCCAGGGTCCGGAAGACCGGCAGGAAGAACAACAGGACCGGCCCCAGGACAAGTGCCCCGAACGCCATGCCCAGGCCCGGATGTGGGGCCAGCGCGGCCACCAGGGTCCCCGCGACCATGAAGGCGGCAAAGGGCAGAAGCTGGGCGGCCACGGGATCACTCCGCAACGGGCGTGCGACCGCTGGCCTGGATCCCTCGCGGTGCAGCCACGGCACGGTTTGCGCCACGGCGGTCAAGCCGAACGCCAGGGCGGTGAACATCAGCCACCCGGCATAGGAGTGGAACCCGTTCACCGCGATCTCGGGAGAGAAGCGTGCGCCGATCAGGATCAGAAGGGTGATGCGCAGGATGTTCAGAAGCCAACTGCAGATCAGACCAAGGGGCAGCATCACCAGAAGGAAGCGACCCATTCTTACATCAGAACGGAAGATGAAGGCGTAGACCCCGATGAAGGCCGTGACGAGTGCAAATCCCTCGACCCCGGAACACTGCGGCGCGATGCTGACGTAGAAGTCTCCAAAGCCGATGATGTAGTCGACCGCCTGGACGTCTGCTTCGGCTCCTAGCAGATAGAGTGTGGTTGCGACCGCCTGGAAAGTCAGACTGGCCATCGATTGCCAGTTCCATAGAGGCAGGACCTGGAAGACGATGTCCGGGATCAGAGCCGCGAGCAGCAGGATCGGCAGCGTGCTGTGACTGCGGGTCCAGAGCATCCGCCACCAGGCACCGGGCGGCGCGAGCCAGAGGATCCCGCCGCCCATCGCCAGCACCACACCCGGCCCCCAGAACCAGAGCGCCTCGCCCAGCCCGGTCGAGAGGTCCCTGCCCCAGTAAAGTCCCAGCGGCACCAGAATGAAGGCGACGCCGATCAGATGAACAACCGCAGAAAGTGCACTGCGGTGCCGGGCCGCGGTGTCCAGAAACTCGGCAAAGGTTGTGGGCCAGGCCCGGATCAGCAGAGCCATGACACCGATCACGACAAGCGCCCGCAGAACCAGGCTGCGCAGAGCATTGCAGGTGAATTCGTGGTCGGTCAGGCGGCATTCGATGTCGGCGTAAAACTGGTAGGCCAACGCCACCAGTGCGAGCTCGGCCGCGAAGAGCAGTCCAACCAGCGCCACCCGGCGCGGTCTGACTGCGGCACCGTCCCCCCCGATTGTCGTCATACCTGCCCGCGCTCTCCAGCTTTGCCGGGCGTCACTGTGCCGAAATGCGTGGTCCTTTCAAGCGTCACTGTCGCGCAAGGATACGGAGTCGGCGTTCGCGCCACAGGGTGAACAGACCGGCGGCCACGACGACGGCGGCGCCGACCAAGGTCCAGCGGTCGGGTAAATTACCGAAGACGAGGAAACCCAGGACAATGGCCCAGAGGAGAGAGGTATAGCGGAACGGTGCCACCATTCCGATGTCGCCATGGCGCATCGCGGCGACCGAGGTAAGGTAACCGACAATGAGGAACAGGCCCGCCCCCAGGACGCGGGTCAGGTCCCAGTCGGTCGGCGTGTGCCAACCCTGGAACAGGACGCCCGTCCAGCCCATCACCGTCACGGCAACAGCCGCTCCAAGAGCGACGAGGGTCGAGGGAACCTGGCCTTGCAGGGGCCGGACAGAGAGGTCGCGCACCACGACACAGGCGACAGAGGCAAGGCCGAGGAGAGACCAGCGGTCGAAGCCCTCGGTACCCGGTCGGATGATGATGAGCACACCGATGAGGCCGACCAGGATCGCGGTCATCCGCCGCCAGCCGATCTTGTCCCCATAGACCAGGGCGGCGGCAAGGGTGATAAGCAGCGGCAGCGCTTGCAGGATCGCGGACAGGTTCGCCAGAGGCATCCTGAGGAGCGCTTCGAGAAAGAGGATGGTCGCGGCCACGTCGGCCAGCGAGCGCAGCAGGATCAGCCAGCCGTCGCGGCGGTTCGGGCGAAAGCGGAAGGCCCTGGTGGCGAGGCACAGGATCAGGAGGCCGGCGACAGCGATCGTTCCGCGCAGTCCGATGGTCTGGAACAGGGGAAGGGACTGCGTGACCGACTTCATGAAGGTGTCATTTATGGTGAAAGCGGCCATCGACGCGCACATCAGAAGGATGCCGCGCAGGTTGTCAGTCATGGGCACGTCAGGTGGTCCTTCGCTTGCGCTGCTTGGGTAGCAGCCATCTGGGGAGAGGGGAAGTGTCCACCGTGGACGGATTCCGCGATGGTTCGAAATCAGTGGCTTGAGCACGCGCGTTAGCCATTTGGTAACTTTCGGTTGGGCGGCGGTGCGGACAGGCTTCCAAGAACACAAGAGGCACGGCGCCCTGGGTGTTCCAGCCGCAAACCCTGCAGGAGGCGCGACAAGGACGAAGCGCCAGTTCCGGGTGCTGTTTCGCGACGCGAGCGGTGCCAGGGTTGGAAAAGTCCGCAACGCACCTTCCCGGCGCCCCTTGACTGCGCCACAAGGGACTGGAAAGGACATGTCATGTTTGAACTGATCTCCGGAGGGCTGTCGGGTCAGGCCCTGGCCGGGGCGCTGGCGGTGACGCTGTTTGCAGGCTTTGTGAAGGGCGCGGTGGGATTTGCCATGCCGATGATCCTTGTCTCGGCCTTTGCGGTGTTTCTTCCACAAGAGATGGCTTTGGCAGGGCTGATACTGCCGACCCTGGTGACGAACCTGAGCCAGGCTTTCCGGCAGGGCATCGGTCCGGCGGTTGAGACGGCAAAGACCTACCAGCGGTTTCTGATCGCCACGGTGATCTGCATCGCGATCTCGGCCCCCTTTGCGGATGCGATCCCGCGTGTTGTCTATCTTCTGATGCTGGGCATCCCGATCTCCGCTTTCGCGGCACTGCAACTGATGGGGCGCAGTCTCGTGATAAAGCTGCATCACCGAAACAGGGCGGAGTGGGGGCTTGGGATTATCGGCGGCCTTTACGGCGGAGTCTCGGGCATCTGGGATCCGCCGCTTCTGGTGCTGCTGCTGTCCACCGGGGCTGACAAGCTGACGATGATCCGAGCGCAGGGCGTGGTGTTCCTGATCGGGGCAATGGCGCTGCTCTTGTCGCATCTGGGAACGGGTGTCGCCAACGCGCAAAGCCTGGGTTTCTCGGCGGCGTTGTGTCTACCGGCGCTGGTGGGGCTTTACCTTGGCTACGCAGTGCAGGACAGCCTTGACCAGGGGCGCTTTCGGCGCTGGACGCAAGGCTTGCTGGTGGTGACCGGACTGAACATGGTCAGGCAGGCGCTTTTCGGCTGATCATATAGCCCAGGATCAGCAAGAGCACTCCCGACGCCGGAAAGCCCAGATCCCACAGCAGCCACTGGTCCGGCGGGACAGTTTCATTGACGTGGTGCAGACCAAGAAGGTGGTGGTTCACCAGTCCTTCGACCAGGTTGAACAGCCCGAAGCCCATCAGTCCACCTCCGATCAACCTGGACCCCGAGAGCCGCGCCCCTCGCCTTGCGCCGCGCCAGAGAAGCGCAATGCCTCCAAGGGTCATGACCCAGGTTGCGGCGTGGAAGAGGCCATCGAAGAGCGTGTTCCGCCGAAGGCCCTCGACAGTGTCCACCGGGACGCCCGCCGAGGAGGCGATGTGGTGCCATTGCAGCAACTGGTGGAGCACGATCCCGTCGACAAATCCACCAAGCCCCGCACCAAGAAGCAGCGCGGCGCCTGTCGGGAACGGAGCGGGCGGCAGTCGGGTCGGAGGGACTGTTTGTGTGGAAGGCATCGCCGGCTCCGCTGTCTTGGACCAGAACCGGCAGGGCGAGGCGTTGTTCCCGATCAACCGATGGCGGCAGCCTTCACGTCGGCATTGATGAAGGGCACGTATTGGGCGAAGTTCTTTTGGAACATGCCAACGAGCTTGGCCGCCTGCATGTCATATGTGGCCGGATCGGCCCAGGTGCGGCGGGGGTCGAGGAGGGCTGCATCGACGCCTGGAACGCTGACAGGAACCTCGAAGCCGAAGTTCGGATCCCTGCGAAAGCTCGCGGCAGACAGGGTGCCGTCCAGTGCAGCGGCCAGGAGGGCCCGCGTCGCCTTGATCGGCATCCGCTTGCCGGTGCCATAGGCCCCCCCGGTCCAGCCGGTGTTCACCAGCCAGCAGGACGCGCCGTGTTTGGCGATCTTGGCTTGCAGAAGCTTGCCGTAAACCTCGGGGCGGCGCGGCATGAAAGGGGCACCAAAGCAGGTGGAGAAGGTGGGCTGCGGTTCGGTGATGCCCCGTTCGGTGCCAGCCGCCTTGGAGGTGAAGCCGGAGAGGAAGTGATACATCGCCTGGGCCGGGGAAAGCCGCGCGATCGGGGGCAGGACGCCGAACGCGTCACAGGTCAGCATGACGACGTGGCGGGGATGGCCGCCAAGACCGGTGGCGCTGGCGTTCGAAATGGCCTCCAATGGGTAGGCGCAGCGGGTGTTCTCGGTGAGGCTGCGGTTGGAAAAGTCCAATTCCAGTGTCTCGGGGTCGTAGACCATGTTTTCCACCACGGACGCGAAACGGTGGGTGGTGGCGTAGATCTCGGGCTCGGCTTCGGGCGACAGGTCGATCGTCTTGGCGTAGCAGCCGCCCTCGAAGTTGAAGATGCCCCTGTCAGACCAGCCGTGCTCGTCATCGCCAATCAGCGTGCGGTCGGGGCTGGCGGAGAGCGTGGTCTTGCCAGTGCCGGAAAGGCCGAAGAAGACGGCGGCATCGACCGGGTTGCCCAAGGCGTGGTTGGCCGAGCAGTGCATCGCCATGACGCCCTTGGCGGGCAAAAGGTAGTTCAGGACGGTGAAGACGGCCTTCTTGTTTTCTCCGGCATAGGCGGTGTTGGCGATCAGGACGGTCTTTTCGTCGAAGTTCAGGACGATGGCGGTTTCCGTCCGGGTCCCGTGGCGGCCAGGGTCAGCCTTGAACGAAGGACAGTTTATGATGGTCCATTCCGGGGTGAAGCCATCCAGGTCTGAACGCGCAGGGCGGCGGAGCAGGTGGCGGATGAAAAGTCCGTGCCATGCAAGCTCTGTCACCACGCGGACATCCAGCCGGTGCATCGGGTCGGCCCCGGCATACAGGTCTTGGACGAACAGCTCGCCACCCTGGACATGGGCGAGCATGTCCGCCTTGAGGCGGCCATACGCCTGGGGCGTCATGGCTGCGTTGTTGTCCCACCAGATCGTGGCTTCGGTAGCGGCGGTGCGGACGACGAACTTGTCCTTTGGCGAGCGGCCGGTGAACTGCCCGGTCGAACACAGAAAGGCCCCGCCCTGCCCCAGACGACCTTCTCGACGCGCAACCGCAGCCTCGACCAGCGCGGACTCGGCATAGTTGTAGTGGGCGACCGCCACACCGGTGATGCCTTGAGTCTCCAGCGTCTGATGGGGGTTCACGCGTCCTTGGATCATCCTGCAAGCTCCCGTTGTCGCAAATCTGGCGCGGCGGTTCCGACGGTTCGGCATCCGGGCTATTGAATGCCGCGGCAACCCCTTGGTCGGGACCGGCCATAATGCGCTATAGCATGGGATTTTTGCACAAGAATAGAGTGATTTCAAACAGTTAGCGCAATCATTCCTTCGTTAGCGCCACCATCGGCAAAACGGTGCCAGACAGAGCAAGGAATTGTCGGCGTCATGGGCTAAATTGTCACCCTTGGTCGCATTGTTTCATGGGTGATTCGCTTTTCTGTTGATTATCCCGGTACAAGTCACGCAAATCAGACAAAATAAGAACAGGCAGCAGCAGTTAAGGGAGGCTCGAAGATGTCGCGCATCGCCCTTGTCGACGATGACAGGAACATCCTGACCTCCGTCGCCATGACCCTAGAAGCCGAAGGCTTCGAGGTGGAAACCTACAACGACGGCCAGTCCGCGTTCGAGGCGTTCAGTCGCCGGATGCCGGACATGGCGGTTCTTGATATCAAGATGCCCCGGATGGATGGCATGGATCTGTTGCAGCGGATGCGGCAGAAGACATCGATTCCGGTGATCTTCCTGACGTCCAAGGACGATGAGATCGACGAGGTTCTGGGCCTGCGGATGGGGGCGGACGACTACGTCAAGAAGCCCTTCAGCCAGCGCCTTCTGGTCGAACGCATCCGCGCGCTCTTGCGTCGGCAAGAGGCGATCAATACCGGCGAGGCGGCCGCGACCGAGGAAACCCGGATGATGGAGCGGGGCGCTTTGCGGATGGACCCGCTGCGCCACTCGGTGACCTGGAAGGGCAAGGAGGTCGCGCTTACGGTGACCGAATTCCTTCTTTTGCAAGCCCTAGCCCAGCGGCCCGGCTTCGTGAAAAGTCGGGACCAGTTGATGGACGTGGCCTATGACGACCAGGTCTATGTCGACGACCGCACCATCG
>JANOCQ010000180.1:0-2266 GCA_031412255.1 Paracoccaceae bacterium
ACTGGGCGGCCAAGGTCAAACCCGGCCGGATCATGTTCGAGATCGACGGCGTGAACGACGAAATCGCGCGTGAGGCCCTGCGTCTGGGCGCGATGAAACTCCCGGTCACCACGCGCATCGTCGCGAAGGAAGACTGGTAAGGTCAGGTGCGCTGTAGCGCACCCTACATTTGGCCCCCGCTGGAAACGGCGGGGGCCTTTTCAAATCTGGAGACCACCATGCCCGACATCACCTCTCTCTTCGTCACCCGCCTCTACCGCGCCGGTCTCAATGACCTCGCGAAGAAGAAGGTCGACTACGCCGAGCTTCACCAGACCTGCGACATGGTGGCCGAGGATGACGAGGCCGGGCAGGAGTGGTGCGAGGCGAACGGCTATCCCGGCTATACCTCCTATGCCTCGCTGGACGATCTGCCCTGGCGGATGCCGATCTTCGGCGATCTGGAAAAGGCGCTGAACCTCCATGTCGCGGCCTTCTGCAAGGACCTCGGCTTCGACTTGGGCGACAAGAAGTTGAAGTGCAATTCGCTCTGGATCAACATCCTGCCCGAAGGCGGCACCCACGCCAGCCACATCCACCCGCATTCGGTGATCTCGGGCACGACCTATGTCGCGATGCCGGAGGGGACGAGCGCGCTGAAGCTGGAGGACCCCCGCCTGCCGATGATGATGCTGGCCCCCGTGCCCCTGAAAACCGCCTCGCAAGAGCTGCAGCGGTTCGTCTATGTGAAGCCCTCGGTCGGCGAGGTTCTCCTCTGGGAAAGCTGGCTCCGCCACGAGGTGCCCATGAACATGTCCGAGGAAGAGCGGATCTCGGTCAGCTTCAACTATGGGTGGGCGTAGCGGGAGGATCTTCCGCATAAGCCAGCGCCTTCAGGTTTCGCGACCGATGGACAATGCGCGAGACGACAACCTCACCGCCCGCGTGCCGCACTGGGATGAAGAAGATCAGATGACGCCCGACGGTCAGCGAGCGCATCCCCGCAAGAAACTGACCGCGACTTTGACCACACGCCGGGTCGGCGGCGATCCGGTCAAATCCCGTCTGGATGGCAGAGAAGTACCGCAGCCATTGCGCCTCGCCCCAGATTTCTTCGGTATAGCGCCGCGCATCCTCAAGGTCGCGCAATGCCCGAAGCGTCAGGCGGATCTGGCCCGTCACTTCCGAAAGGCGCGGGGTTCGAAGGCCACCGGATCAAAGACAACATAGTCGCCGCGTTCGGCCTCTGCGACGGCCTCTTCCAGTTCGGCCTTCAGGCGATAGAACGCCCTGGCGCCATCGTCCTCCATCATCATGCGCAGACCGGCACGCAGCACTTCCGAGACGTTGGAAAACGCGCCGGACTTGATCTGTCCGTCAACATACTCTTCCATCTGCTTGGTCAGGTGAATGTTCGGCATGGGCAATCCTCAATATGGCAGATTGTAGCAGATACTGACATGGTCGGGCAAGGTGAACCGTAGGGTGCGCTACAGCGCACCGTCCGCTGGTGCGCTGTAGCGCACCCTACGAATTGGCCACCGCTTGGACATGCCTTCTCCGGGCACTCGGCAAGACTATTTGGCAGTAGGATGAGTTAGCGGCGAGCCGCTAGGTCTTCTGACGCCACCACTCGCGCAGCTTATTCACGACCCACTTGATGAGGTCGTATGCGAAGCGGGCAAGCAGCTGCATCAGAAGGTCAAGAAGACCTTCCAATGGGGCATCTCCGTCTAGGTGTTGGGGAAAATGAAAATGCCCAGCCGGAGCCGGGCATTTCGCATCATTCTATCAAGAGTTCAGTCCCTCCTGATGGTACTGAGTTGTCAGACATCGGGTGGGAAGGCTAGACCCCCAACTTCCCCCTTGCCCCCCACGCCCTTCCCCCCTATACGACGCCATCCAGCGATTCCGGGGCTCCCGGATTCGTTGGTTTGTCATTGATCCGCCAGGTCCTCGGTGACCCTCATGCAGGGGCCGTCTGGCGATTGTGGAAAAGGAAGCGGCATGAAAGCCGAAGAACTGAAGTCGAAAACGCCGGACCAGCTGCGCGACAACCTGGTTCAGCTCAAGAAGGAAGCGTTCAACCTGCGTTTCCAGCAGGCGACGAACCAGCTTGAGAACACCGCCCGCATGCGTGCCGTCACGTGACGTTGCCCGCATCAAGACGGTGCTGGTTCAAAAAGCCACTGAAGCTGCGAAGTAAGGGGAACCGCCATGCCAAAACGTATCCTGACGGGCACCGTCACCTCGGACAAGAACGAGCAGACGATCACCGTTTCCGTCG
>JANOCQ010000181.1:0-11190 GCA_031412255.1 Paracoccaceae bacterium
GAAATCGCGCTGGCGAAAGTGCGCGACGACGCCCCCTTCGACAAGATCTGCTACATCGGCTGCGGGGTCACCACCGGCATCGGCGCGGTCCTGAACACGGCTCAGGTCGAGATCGGGGCCAAGGCCGTGGTCTTCGGTCTGGGCGGGATCGGGCTCAACGTGATCCAGGGCCTGAAGATGGCCGGGGCCGACATGATCATCGGCGTCGACCTCAACACCGACAAGAAGGAATGGGGCGAGAAGTTCGGGATGACCCACTTCGTCAACCCCAGGGAATTGCCCGAGGGGACGTCGGTCGTGCAAGCCATCGTCGACCTGACCAAAACGCCTTTCGACAAGATCGGCGGCGCGGACTACTCGTTCGACTGCACCGGCAACGTCAAGGTGATGCGCGACGCGCTGGAATGCACCCACCGCGGCTGGGGGCAGTCGATCATCATCGGCGTGGCGCCTGCGGGCGCGGTCATCGAGACGCGGCCCTTCCAGCTGGTCACCGGCCGGGTCTGGAAAGGCACCGCCTTCGGCGGCGCGCGGGGCCGCACCGACGTGCCGAAGATCGTCGACTGGTACATGGACGGCAAGATCGAGATCGACAGCATGATCACCCACATCCTGCCCCTGGAGAAGATCAACGAAGGCTTTGATCTGATGCATGCGGGCAAGAGCATCCGCGCGGTGGTGGTTTACTAGGTTGCTGATACGCACCTTTACAGATGCCTTTCGGGCGGCTGGATATGACCTTTCCAGCCCCCGTTCCCAGTGGTCAGCCATACGCTCGGATGGCAAAGCGGTTGCAGTGACGGTTTGGGCCGATGAGATCGACAAGTCCAAGAACCCTTGGGAAGTGGACCTTAGGGGACACCCCAGGCTTTTGATCTGGCAGGATAAACCTGGCAATGCCATGCGGCGCAGGCACGTCAATTATGCCCTCGAGACTTGTGGCGGAAGAGTCGACCTGATATTGTGCAAGGCCGTCGATCCGTCGAAGAACCCAAGGACCGTCGAATGGGCGAGGCCTTGGAAGGAGCGCTTTGGCGAAATTCTTCCTGAAGAGTTCAATCATCAGACCGGAGAGTATCGACTCCGTCTCTTTCCAAGCAGCCAGTAAAATGGCGGCCACGCCCGCAACGGTTTTCCTGACGGTTAGGGGGGTAGCGTTCATCCTCCACCCCTACGCTTACGATCCCAGGGCCGATGCCGTGGGCCTTGCCGCCGCCGAGGCGCTGGGGATCGACCCGGCGGTCATGCTGAAGACCCTGATGGTCGAGGTTGATGGCAAGGCAGCCTGCTGTCTCATTCCGTCTGACAGGCAACTGTCAATGAAGAAGGTGGCAAGTGCCTTCGGAGGCAAGGCCGCCGCGATGATGCCTGCGCCCAAGGCCGAAAAGCTGACCGGCTATCATGTCGGCGGCATCTCTCCCTTTGCGCAGAAGCGTGCGGTTCCGACGGCCATTGAGGCCACCGCCTGCACCGCACCCAACGTCTGGATCAACGCCGGGCAGCGCGGCCTGCTGCTGTCTCTGCCGCCCGAAAGGGCGTTGACCGCACTTTCCGCAAAAGCGCTTGCACTGATTGCCTGACTTGCCGGGAAGCGTCCGGCTGCTATCCTTGGTGCCTGCGGGAAGGGAAACCAATGCGCCTCGTCACCGCCCTAGCGCTTTGTGCGGCCCCCGCCTGGGCCGAGTCCCCGCGCTTGTCGCTGGTTTTCGGCGCGGACCGGCTGGACGCGCAGGCAGCCGACATCCTTTCGGTGCGCCGGGTGGACGAGGTCGGGCGCGGTTCGGCGCTGTATATCCGCCTGTCGCGCGGCTTTGATGCCACGATGCGTGCGCTTACCACTGCCCATGTCGGCGACACCGGAGACCTTAGGATTTGCGCCGCAACCGTGCTCGAGCCGATGATCCACGCACCGATCACCGAAGCAACCTTCGTCATCACCGACACCGATCCCGCGCGGATCGACCGGCTGGAGGCTTTGCTGTCTGGCCCGATCTGCGGCGATGTACCAGAGGGCTGATCCCTCGACACTTCGGCCACGACCTGCGACTGTCGCGGGCGAAGGAGATTTCCATGTCCGACCCCCGTGCTCCGCGCCTTGCCGTCCTGATCGACGCCGACAATGTCCCCGCCGGTTATGCAGAAGCGATCTTCGAAGAGATCGCGGCATTGGGCGAGGCTTCGGTGCGCCGGATCTACGGCGACTGGTCGGCGCAACGCCTGGCCGGGTGGGCGAAGAAGGTCGCGGCATTGGGTCTTGTCGCCGATCAGCAGTTTTCCAACACCAAGGGCAAGAACGCCTCGGACATCGGCCTGGTGATCGCGGCGATCGACTTCCTGCACTCCGGCCTGTTCGACGGCTTTGTCCTGGTGTCGTCAGACAGCGACTTTACCCGACTGGCGGCCCGAATCCGCGAACAGGGGCTGGACGTCTACGGCATCGGCGAGAAGAAAACGCCCGAGGCCTTCCGCATGGCCTGCAAGCGTTTCATCTATGTCGAAAACCTGGGTGTGCCGGCGGAAGAGACGCCGAAACCCGCCCCCGACGCCGCTGAGCCGCGGGCCGGCGAACAACCCAGGCCCGGCACCAAGGAAGCGCCGGCAAAGGCGATCCCGCTGATCATCGCGGCGATGCGGGCCATCGACCCCGAGGGCGAGTGGTACTCGATGGGCCAGATCGGCCAGTACATCACGCAAGGGACCCCGGACTTCGATACCCGCACCTATGGCGCGGCCAAGCTGTCTGACCTGATCCGCAAACTCCCGCGGTTCGAGGTCCGGCAAGAAGGCACCCAGCTTCAGGTCCGCGACAAGGCCTGACGGTCACAAGACCGTCGATGGCCCGCCGGAAGTGCGGGTTGTTGGAAAAATTCTCATCACCTGTATCGCAGGGAACAGTGTCCGGGCCGGTTCCAGAGCACTTTGCAATGCAGGACGGGCGGCCAGATGACGCCAACCGGACAAGCCGACTCCCGTTTCGGCAAAGATTTGAGAAGTAACGGATTTCTGGACTTTTATAGAACCTGGCCCCAATTTGGAGTGACAGTCATGCACGGCGTCAACCTTGATCTTCTTCGCGCCACGGCCGCCCATCACACCGATGGTCGTCCAAAGGACCCGCACGCCCACCACCGTCAGGAGCATAAGACAGCGCTTAAAGCGGAACGCAGGGCAAGGTGGGCGCTCGCCTTGGGCAACGCTCTTGCACTGTTCGGCAGGCGCTCGCAGGTTCAGCGCAGATCGCAGCCGACCTGCCTTTGAAATCGCCGCTGGCGTCTTGCTCTGGCCGCATCCGTGTCAAGGCGCGTCGACTGGAGAGCCGCGTTTCTACTCCACCTCGACCGTGACCCAGGTTTCGAAACATACCCCGTTCGCCAGTGCCATCACGCCTATTGTGGCCCGTCCCCCAAGGCCGCGCTCAGGTCCGAAAACCTCGACAAACAGGTCCGACAGCCCGCTGGAGACCCGGTGCACATCTTCGAAGTCTGGCGTGCACACGACGAAGTTCAGGCTGCGTATGATCCCCCTGACACGGTCCAGAGACCCGACAGCCTGACGGATGCCGCCCAGCACGTTCAACCCGGTCCGCCGCGCGGCCTGATATCCCTCCTCGACCGTAACATCTTGGCCCAGGCGCCCTTTGTGAGTGATCTCCTCGCCGATCTGCGCCACGTGGCCGGACAGGAACAGCAAGCTGCCAACCCGGTGAAAGGGCTTCATCGTGCCATAGGCGGCACCGTAGTAGCCGTCGCGGTCGAAGTCGGGTAGATCCAGGCCCATCTGGACGGCAAGGCTTTCGGCTGAGGTCATGGCGGTCTCCTTTACGTTGAACCTGCCCCGCCTTCTGATTCGTCGCCACGGTTAATCAAAGGCTGCGCCGCCCGGCTCGCGAACTGATTCCATCCGCATTCCGGACGGAACGCAGACATCGAACGGGCGCGACGTCATTGCGATAAATCCAACGACGGCGAACACTTGCCTGGCGTGCAGCGCCGAACCGATCCTCTCTCCAAAACCACATTCATTTGTTGGCGCCAAATCCCTACCTTGTCGGGAAAGGAGCTTTCTCATGACCCAGGTATCCCTCGGCATTGACACTTTCGGCGATATGACGGTCGGTCCGGACGGCCAGCCGCAACCCATGGACAGCGTGTTGCGCGAAGTGCTGGACCAGGCAACGCTGGCGGACGAGATCGGGATCGATTTCATCGGCCTGGGCGAACATCACCGTCCCGACTTTGCGATCTCGGCGCCGGAAATCGTGCTGGCCGCCATTGCCGGACGGACGCATCGCATCAAGCTGGGAACCGCGGTGACGGTCCTGTCCACTGACGACCCGGTTCGGGTCTTTCAGCGCTTTTCCACCCTGAACGCCGTCTCCAACGGACGGGCGGAGCCGATCCTGGGGCGGGGGTCCTTCACCGAAAGCTATCCGCTTTTCGGACATGAGTTGCAGGACTATGACCAACTCTTCGAGGAACGTCTGGACCTCTTCGCAAAGCTTCTGCGAGAGCCGCAGGTGACCTGGTCCGGTCAAACCCGTAGTCCGTTGAAGGATCAGCCGGTTTTTCCGCAGCTGGGCCAACCGATGACGGTCTGGGTCGGTGTCGGCGGAAGCCCGGAAAGTGTCGTGCGGGTGGTTCGGCAGGACCTGCAACTGATGCTGGCGATCATCGGTGGCGACGCCGCGCGGTTCGCGCCTTACATCGACCTCTACCACCGTGCCTGCGCCCAGATGGGCAAACCGGTGCGGCCGGTCGGCGTGCATTCCCCCGGCTTTGTTGCCGAAACTGACGCAGCGGCACAGGAAATCCTTTGGCCGCACTACGCCGACATGTTCGGCCGCATCGGGCGCGAAAGGGGTTGGCCGCCGGTCACCAAGGAGCGCTACCTGGCCGAAGTCCAGCACGGCGCGTTATATGTCGGCAGCCCGGAGACCGTGGCGCGCAAGATCGCACGGACGGTACGGACCTTGGGCATCCAAAGGTTTGACATGAAGTACTCGACCGGCCCGGTGCCGCACGCCGACCTGATGGAGTGCATCCGGCTTTACGGTGAAAAGGTCATTCCGATGGTGCAGGACATGCTTGCCGAAAAGGCCGCTTAAGCGCCCAGATGCTGGCGGCCGCGCTTGGCCGCCAGTGCCATCTGATGCTGACGCTCACGAAAGCGCAGCCGGTCGTCCGGCGAGTATTCACCCGCGCAGGTGGGGCAGCATACACCTTCCTCGTACGCCGGGTCCGACTGAGCTTCGGAATTGACGGGCCGTCGACAGGCACCACAAGACGTCAGCCCGCCGCGGTGCAACCCATGCCCGACCGAGACGCGGTCATCGAAAACGAAGCACTGGCCCTGCCACAGACTCGCCTCCTGCGGGACCTCTTCAAGGTATTTCAGGATGCCGCCCTTCAGGTGGTAGACCTCATCAAGACCTTGGCCGAGAAGGTAGTTCGTGGATTTCTCGCAGCGGATTCCACCCGTGCAGAACATGGCAATCTTCTTGCCGGCAAAGCGGTCGCGGTTCGCTTGCCACCACCGGGGAAATTCGCCGAATGCCCGGGTACCGGGGTCCACCGCGCCCTGGAAGGTGCCGATGGCTACCTCGTAATCGTTGCGAGTATCAATCACCACCGTATCCGGGTCGCTGATCAGGGCGTTCCATTCGGCAGGGTCCACATAGTTCCCGACCCGAGCCAGAGGGTCGACGTCCGGCTGCCCCATTGTCACGATCTCTCGCTTGAGCTTCACCTTCATCCGGCCAAACGGAATGGCGTCGGCGGGGCTTTCCTTCCACTCCAGCGCCAGGCACCCCGGCAGGGCACGCACAGCCGCCAGCACGGTGTCGATGCCTTCCCGCGTGCCGGCGATGGTGCCGTTGATCCCTTCGGGCGCCAGCAGAAGGGACCCCTTCACCCCCTGCGCCTGGCATAGCCGCAACAACCCCGGCTTCAGTTCGGCGGGATCGGGAAAGCGGGTGAAGTGATAAAGTGCAGCAACGGTCAGCATGGCCCTCCTTTGCGCCCAAGTGCCCCGAATTTCAAGCGCTTCGCTTGACGCACCCCGCCCCCGGACTTACGCAAGGGGGGACGCTACCGGGAGGCCGCCATGCAGCCAGCGAACGAAGCCCTTATTGTGATCGACGTGCAGAATGATTTCTGCCCCGGCGGGGCGCTGGCCGTGGTCAAGGGGGACGAGATCATCAGCCGGATCAACGGTTTGATGGGCGAGTTCGCCACGGTTGTTCTGACGCAGGACTGGCATCCGGCCAATCACGCCTCCTTTGCAGCGAACCATCCCGGTGCCGTCCCGTTCAGCCTTGCCCAGATGCCCTATGGCCCGCAGGTGCTGTGGCCGACGCATTGCGTGCAAGGGACATCGGGTGCGTCTTTCCACGACGCCTTGCGTACCGATTTCGCACAACTGGTGATCCGCAAGGGGTTTCGTGCCCAGATCGACAGCTACTCGGCCTTTTTCGAGAACGACCATGCAACCGGTACCGGGCTGGACGGCTATCTGCGCAGCCGGGGGGTGACGGCGGTAACCTTGGTGGGCCTGGCAACCGACTACTGCGTCGCCTATTCCGCACTGGATGCGGCCGGGCTGGGCTTCAAGGCCACGGTTCTTCAGGGGGCCTGCCGCGCGATCGACCTGAATGGCAGCCTTGCCGAGGCGCGAGACAAGATGCGCGCGGCAGGCGTCGCGCTGGAGGCATAGATGGTGGATATCGCGACTCGGGTCTGGAACCACAAGTGGAAGATCGATCCCATCGTGCGGTCACTGATCGACACCGACTTCTACAAGCTTCTGATGTGCCAGTCGATTTTCCGAAACAAGCCCGACACGACGGTGGTCTTCACCCTGATCAACCGATCCTCCAGGGTGCGCTTGGCCGACCTGGTAGACGAGGGAGAGTTGCGCGAGCAGTTGGACCATGTGCGCTCGCTGTCGCTGACACGAGGCGAAAGCACCTGGCTGCGGGGTAACACCTTCTACGGCAAGCGGCAGATGTTCCGGTCCGATTTCATGGAGTGGTTCGAGGGTCTGCGCTTGCCAGCCTATCACCTGGAAAAGCGGGACGGGCAGTTCGAGTTGACCTTCGAAGGCAGCTGGCCCGAGGTCATGCTGTGGGAGATTCCTGCCCTCGCCGTCCTGATGGAACTGCGCAGTCGCGCTGCCTTGCATGACATGGGTCGCTTCGAATTGCAGGTGCTGTACGCCCGCGCAATGACCCGGCTGTGGGAGAAGATCGAACGCCTGCGTGGCATCGACGGGCTGAAGATCGCGGACTTCGGCACCCGGCGGCGGCACGGATTTCTGTGGCAGGACTGGTGCGTTCAGGCGATGCAGGAGGGACTCGGCGGGAAATTCATCGGCACCTCCAACTGCCTGATCGCCAAGAACCGGGATGTCGAGGCCATCGGGACGAACGCCCATGAACTGCCAATGGTCTACAGTGCGCTAGCCGATACCGATGCCGACCTGCGGCAGGCGCCCTATCAAGTGCTTGCCGACTGGCAGGAGGAGCATGATGGGAACCTGCGGATCATCCTGCCCGACACCTACGGGACCGAGGGCTTCCTGAAAAACGCTCCCGACTGGCTGGCCGGTTGGACAGGTATTCGCATCGACTCCGGTGACCCGGCGACAGGGGCCGAGACGGCGATCCGCTGGTGGAAAGAGCGGGGCGAAGACCCTGCGAAAAAGCTGGTGATCTTCTCGGACGGGCTGGACGTCGACACCATCGAGGCGCTTTACGCCAGGTTCAACGGTCGGGTGAAAGTGTCCTTCGGCTGGGGCACGATGCTGACCAACGATTTCCGGGGTCTGGTTGCAGGCGATGCGCTCGCCCCGTTCAGTCTGGTCTGCAAGGCGCAGTCCGCCAACGGGCGGCCCACGGTCAAGCTGTCCGACAATCCGGCCAAGGCGATGGGGCCGAAGGACGAGATAGAGCGCTACAAACGGGTCTTCGGCGTCGGCGAGCAGCTGGCGCAGGAAGTCGTGGTCTGAGCCCTTAGAAGACGGTGTTCATGACCAGAAACAGCACAGCCGACAGCGCCGCTGTAAGGGGCACGGTGATGATCCAGGCAGCCCCGATCGACAGCACATGCGCACGCCGCACAAGCTTGCGGCGGCGGCGCTCGTCCGGCAGAAGCGGCGTCCCCTTCTGCAGGTTCAGGGCCCGTGCCCGCCGTTCGGCGTGCCATTCGCGATAAAAGCCGACCCCGAACACGCCCCCCACCGCGATATGGGTCGAGGAGACCGGCAGCCCAAGCCAGGAGGCGATGATCACGGTGATGGCGGCCGACAGTGCCACGCAAGAGGCACGCAAGGGGTTCAGCTTCGTAATCTCTTGTCCAACCATGCGGATCAGCTTTGGGCCGAACAACAGCAGCCCGAACGAGATGCCGAAGGCGCCGATCATCATCACGCAAAGCGGAATCTCGACCCTTGTCGCGGTGCCGTGATCCTGAACGGCGTGGACGATGGCCGCCAGCGGACCAACGGCATTCGCTACATCGTTGGCGCCGTGGCAAAGGACAGAAGCGCTGCTGACATGATCAGCGGAACGGCGAACAGCTTCTTAAGCGATTTCTTGCGGTTCTCCAGCCCTTCGGACTGGCGGACGATGATGGGACGCATCAGCAGCGTCACGGCGACGCCGA
Organism: Paracoccaceae bacterium; assembly: GCA_031412255.1. Taxonomy (GTDB): domain Bacteria; phylum Pseudomonadota; class Alphaproteobacteria; order Rhodobacterales; family Rhodobacteraceae; genus Tabrizicola. Next base: position 8,661 of record JANOCQ010000181.1, read on the forward strand.
TCACCACGCCGATCAGCACTGAGTTTCCAAGCGAAATGTCGAAAAGCTTCTTCAGACCCTTCAGAGCCAGATAAGTCGCGAAAGTCCCGGCCATCACGCCGATCAGCACCGGGACATAGCGGCGCGCCGCGCCAATCTTGTCGGGAACGTCGTTGATCCTGGCCTTGATGAAGGCCAGGAACAGGGCTGCCACCACGCCGCCCATGATGGGCGAAATCACTTAGCTTGCCGCGATCTGGCTCATCGTGTCCCAGTTCACGGCGCCAAAGCCCGCGGCCATTATCCCGGCACCCATCACCCCGGCCACGATGGAGTGGGTGGTCGAGACTGGCGCGCCCATCCATGTCGCGAGGTTCAGCCAAAGAGCCGAGGCGATCAGCGCCGACATCATGGCCCAGATGAAGGTATCGGGGTCCGCCACGGCTTCAGGTGCAACGATCCCTCCCGAGATCGTGCTGACCACATCGCCGCCAGCAATCAGCGCACCAAGCGTCTCGAAGATGACGGCGATCACCAATGCGCCGCCCATCGTCAGGACCTTGGCCCCGACAGCAGGTCCCATGTTGTTCGCGACATCGTTCGCGCCGATGTTCAGTGCCATATAGGCCCCGAATGCGGCCGCGGCCACGATGATCAGATTGCCTGACTGGTTGCCCATCAGGAAGAAGGCAAAAAGTGCGCAAAGCATGACGAAGACAAACGCGATGCCGGTGGCGATGACCGGCTTGCCGATGGCAGTCGTGGCCGCCTCAAGCTGGCTGAACCGCGCAAGGTCCTTGTCCAGCGTCTTCCACTGGTTCAACCGGTGGTCGGTCTCATCTGTCATGGGATCGTTACCCCGCGTTACATTGGGGCGGGGAATATCCTTTCGACTACCTTGTCACAAGGATTTCAGCAGAAGCTGTGCGCAGTGGGTGGCACGCGCGATGTGGCTGCGGTGAATCGGATCGTCCAGGGTCAAACGGGGCATGGTCCAGCCGACCGAAGCCAGAGTGCGTGCCAGAACGAACGCCTCGACCATCTCGGTTTCCTTGGTGCCGTAGCCCGCCATCAGCGCATCTCGGAACTGGGAGTGGTCACGGCGCTGAACTGTCTGGACAAGCGCAGTGCCAAGGTCATGCAACCGAAAGCCAAAACCGCTGTCGTCGAAGTCGATCAACGATACCGAACAATCGTTCACCAGAACGTTCTCACGCAGGACGTCGGCATGAATGAGGCCGATTTCGCCCGTCAACCTTTCGCGCAGGGCGTCACGGGCTCGGATCAGCGTGGCCCGCTGATCGGGGGTGGCAACGGGATGTTCCCAGAAGCGACCCCAAAGCGGGCTGTCGCCCACTAGGCCATCAAGGTCCCAGCGTGGGCGGGTGAAACCGTCGGGCAGGATCATCGCATCGGTGGCGCTGTGGACCCGCTTCAGCAACGCGCCAAGTTTGTGGTAAAGGTCCAGCACCTGCGCCAGCGGTCGCGTAAAGAGCTTATCCGCCTCGCCCAGTGCCTCGCCGTCGATCCAGGCGATGGCCGAGGCATGGCGACCGTCGGGCAGGGCGACCAGAAGCTCACCGTTCAAAGCGGCAAGTGCAGCGGGCACGGGAAGCCCCGCGCGCGAGAGTTCCGCGCACCACCATAGTTCGGACCTTATCGCGGCATCGGACTGATAGCCCGCGCGATGCAGGCGCAAGGCGGCGCGGTCGCCCGAGGGCAGCCGCATCTCCAGCACATGGTTTTCGCGGTCGCGCAGCAGGCGCAGGACTTGACCGCCCCAGGCCGCCGCGGCGGCGTGGGCGGCAGTCACTCCTCGTCCCCCACCTTGCCGCGCAACGACTTGACCTCACCGCGCAGGGTCTTGGCGGCGATGCGGCGGCGCTGGCTGCCAAGCGTCGGCTTGGTGGCGATCCGGCGCTTCGGCCTGACCAGCGCGGCGCGGATCAGTTCCACCAGTCGTTCGCGCGCGATTTCGCGGTTCTGGGCCTGGCTGCGGGTATCCTCGACCTGGATCACGATGGCACCCTCGGTCGTCCAGCGCCGTCCGGCCAGCTTCTTCAGCCGCGCTTTCACGCCCGCGGCAAGATGAGGCGAGCGATCCGCCTCGAACCGCAACTCGACGGCGGTCGAGACCTTGTTGACGTTCTGCCCGCCAGGACCCGAAGCCCGCATGAAGCTTTCAGACAATTCCCAATCGGCGATCGCCAGGTTTTCGGTGACGTGCAACATGTGGCCAGGCTATTCGACGCGGTGGAATAGAGAAAGGGTTGCCCTGCTCAGGCAACCCTTTCCGAGATCCAAGGAGATGGGCCAGTTAGGGCATCCAAATCCAATCGGTGGTCTATTTTCCAGGGGCTGCCCTTAGAAAATACCCCCCCCGACTGTCCCGACACCTCTCTCCAATATCACTCTAGACACTGGATCACCTCCTTTCAAAATGGTTGCCGATAAGGCAAGCGTGACACAGATTTTGTGTTTGTCAAAACAAATCACGCTACCCTTGCCGTGAGCCTGGCAATTGCCAGTCTGAAAGGCAGCAGTGCCACCA
>JANOCQ010000182.1:0-4629 GCA_031412255.1 Paracoccaceae bacterium
GATCGGCGGCAACAACGTCGTCTTCGCACCCTCCTACGGCTCGCCGTTCGTGATGGACCTCGACCGTGGCCGCCGCTACGGCACGATCGAGGACTTCCGCAATTTCATAAAACTGGCCCAGTCCTCCCCCTGGCTGCACCACTCCGGCGGCACCGTGTGTGAACCCACCGACGTCCCCGTGAACAAACGCCACCTCGACATGGTCTACTCCCACATCCGCTACTCCGACCGGGGATTCCTGGGGTCAATCACCGCTCCCGACCGCGCCGCCGACAGCGTCGAGATGGCCCGCATCCTGTTTGGCGAGGCGTTCACCGACCAGAACTGCGTCATCATGGGCAACTTCAACACCACCTCGCCGCTGGTGATCGACGGAGTCACCGCCGCCGGCATCCGCACCTACGCCGCCGCGAACCAAGGCTCGATCCACCTGCCCTTTCTGCTGGGAGGCGCCGTCGCCCCCTTGACCATCGCCGGGATGGTCGCCCAAGGTCTCGCGGAATCGATGGCCTCCTGCGCCCTTGCCCAACTGACCCGCCCCGGCGCACCGGTGATCCTCGCGTCCTTCTTCTCGACCATGTCGCTGAAAACCGGCTCGCCCACCTTCGGCACGCCCGAACCCGCCATCGGCTCCCTCGCGATGGGCCAGCTCGCCCGCCGCCTGAACCTGCCCCTCCGCTGTGCCGGGAACTTCTCGACCTCCAAGCTCCCGGACGGCCAGGCGATGTGGCAAAGCATGATGTCGATGATGTCCGCCGTGCAGGGCGGGGCGAACTACGTCCTCCACTCCGCCGGCTTCCTCGACGGGCTGCTGTCGATGTCCTACGAGAAGGTCGTGATGGACACCGACATCTGCGGCGCGCTCCACGCCTATCTCGACGGGATGCAGGTGAACGAGGATACCCTGGCCTTCGACGCCCTGAACGAACTCGGCCCCGGCCAGCACCTTTTCAGCACCCAGCACACGCTGAAACACTATGAGACGGCCTATTGGGACAGCGCGCTGGACGACAACCAGCCGTGGGAGACCTGGGACGAACAGGGCGGCATCGACTACGCCCAGCGCGCCAACACCCGCTGGAAAAAGATCCTGCGCGAATATGAGGCCCCCCCGCTGGACCAGGCCACCGACGAGGCGCTGCAGGACTTCATCGCCCGCCGCAAGGCGTCGATGGACGACATGTGGTACTGACGGCACCAGTTAACAAAGCCTGAACGCCAACGCCCAACACCTTGATTTTCCTCGCCTCGCAGGGCCTGTCCACCGTGGACAGGCCCGCCCTTCCCCACCGGTATTCCGACGGCTATCCTGCCACCCATGACGGAAAACCGCATCTCCACCCCCGCCCTGCGAACCCCCGTCACCCCCATGACGCGGGTCACCTTCGTCATCGTCCCCCGCTTCAACATGGCGACCCTGATCTCGCTGATCGAACCCCTCCGCGTCGCCAACTACCTCGCCCCGGAACCGCTCTATCAGTGGGAGATCCTCTCCCCCGACCGGCGCGAGATCCCCGCCTCGAACGGCCTGACCCTCACCGCCCAACCCCTCTCCGACCGCCCCCGGCGCGGAGAACTGATCTGCGTCCTCGCATCTTGGGGGGCCGAGGACTACACGAACCGCGACCTCGCAGCCTGGCTCCGCCGCCAGTCCCGCGACGGCGCCCGCCTCTGCGCGGTCGAACTCGGCTGCTACCTGATCGCCAAGGCCGGCCTCCTGACCGACACCCCCATAGCCACCCACTGGTCCTGGGCCCCTGGCTTCCAGGAACGCTACCCCGACGTCCCGCTTCTCGAACAGCTCTACACCCTGGACGGCCCCATCCTCTCTTGCGCCGGTGGCCTTGGCGGGGCGGATTTCATGCTCCGCCAGATCGCGCGCCAGCACGGCGACGGCCTGGCCAACGAGGTCGCCGACCAGATGCTCCACCATCAGGTCCGCCCGCCCGAGGCCCCCCAGCGCCGCACCCTTGGTCAGGGGACCGACCAGTTCTCACCCACCCTGCAAAAGGCCATCGCCCTGATCGAGGCGAACATTGCCGACCCGCTCCCCATCCCCGAGATCGCCCAGCGCCTCGGCCTTTCCCAACGCCAGCTTGAACGCCAGTTCCACCGCGGCCTCGGCTGCTCCGTGGTGCAGTTCGGCACCCTCGTCCGGCTGCAACACGCCCGCGTCCTCCTGATCGCAACCAAGCTGACGGTGCGCGAGATCGCCACCGCCACCGGCTTCAACGCCCTCAGCCACTTCGCATCCGCGTTCCGCAAATGCTTCGACCGCCGCCCCAGCGACTACCGCCAGGGCTGGGCACCCACGGAAGCCACCCCCTCCTGGCCCGGCACGCTGACCAGCTACCTGGAAACGCTGCGCGAACGCACCACCCGTGCGGTCCGCGACAAATCCTCCTCGTTCGACTTCGTCTCCTCGTCGGAACACCCCAGCGAGGAGTGACGAAGTCATCGACGAGCGGCCGTCACGCAAACGCCGGAATGACTTCCTTGCAGAACAGCTCCATCGACCGTTTCTGCTCTGCCAGCCCCAGCCCCAGCGAGGCATAATAGATGAACTCGTCCACCCCGATCGCCTCATAGAGCTTCAGCTTGGCGATCACCTCATCCGGCGTGCCGAACATCAGGTTCCGGTTCAGCATCTTCGGATCATACTCCGCCCGGTTGCCCAGCTGATCGAAGGGGATCGACTTCGGAAACCCGTTCTCCACGTCCCCCATGTTCTTGAACAGGTTCTCGAACTGCGAAAGCTGCCGCTGCGCCGCGCGGACCGGGACCATCCAGTCCTCCTTCCGGTCATAGACCGCCGTGTGCCGCATCATCGCCATGACGGGCCGCTTCTTGCCGGGGTTCGCAGCCAGCGCCTCGGCCATCCGGTCCATGTAAAGCTGCGCCTCGGACATGTCGCGGGTCAGCGGCCAGGACTGGATGTTGCAGCCATGCTTGACCGCATAATCATAGGTGATCGGTGCCCGCGCCGCGACCCAGACCGGGACCTCGGCCTGCACCGGCTTCGGGACGGAGGTCGAGGCCGGGAACGACCAGTGCTCCCCCTCATGCGCGTAGTCGCCCTGCCACAGCGCCCGGATCACCGGCAGCATCTCCTGCATATACCGCCAGGCGTCGGTCTGCTTCAGGCCCGGCCGCATCCGGTCGAACTCGCGCTGGTACGCGCCCGAGCCGATGCCGAACTCCAGCCGCCCGCCCGAGATCAGATCGACAAACGCCGCCTCCCCCGCCGCCTTGATCGGGTGCCAGTAGGGCGCCGCGATGACCGCCGTCCCCAAGCGGATGTCGTTCGTATGCTCTGCCCACCAGGTGAGGATGGAAAACGGGTTGGGAGCAATCGTCATCTCCAGCGCGTGATGCTCCGCCGCCCAGGCGATGCGAAAGCCGCCCTGATCGGCCATCTGCACCATCTCCAGCGTGTGCTTGGCCACGTCCTTCATGTTCAGCGTATCGTCGATCCGCTCCATGTTGATCGCCAGATGAAACTTCATTTCAGTCTCCCAAAGATATCAGCGCATCACGAAGGGATTGGCGATGGGCTCGGATGAGGTGTTGACCCAGATCGTCTTGGGCCGGGTATAGTCGTACATGGCTTGAAAGCCGCTTTCGCGCCCGTAGCCCGAGCCCTTGACGCCCCCGAAAGCCGCAATGGGCGACACCGCACGGTAGGTGTTTACCCAGACGATCCCGGCGCGGATGGCCTTCGCCACCCGCATGGCCCTCGCGCCGTTCAGGGTGAAGACCCCCGCCGCAAGGCCGTGGGCGGAACGGTTCGCCAGCGCGACAGCTTCCGCCTCGTCCTTGAACCTCAGGACCGACAGCACCGGCCCGAACAGCTCCGTATCCACGATGGTCAGGTCCGCCGACGGACAGTCGACAATCGTCGGCTCGTAATAGGTCCCGCCCAGGCTTGGCTGCCGCCCCCCGGTCAGGACCGTCGCCCCTTCCGTCACCGCCAAAGCCACCTGCGCCTCGATATGCCGCACCTGCGCATCGGTGCACAAAGGCCCCATCTGCGTCTCGTCCTCCAGCGGGTCCCCGATCCGGATCGCCCGCGCTGCTGCCACCAACCGCGCCAAGAACTCTTCGGCCACCGCCTCATGCACGATCAGCCGAGACCCCGCGACGCAGCTTTGCCCCGTCGCGCCAAAGATCCCCGCCATGCAGCCATTCACCGCGCTTTCCAGGTCCGCATCCTCGAACACCACGAAGGGCGACTTGCCGCCCAGTTCCAGCGACACCTCCGCGAAATTCTCGGCCGAGTTCCGCACCACATGCCGCGCCGTCTCTGGCCCCCCGGTGAACGCGATCCGCGCGACCAATGGATGCGAGGTCAAGACCCGCCCCACCTCGCCATGCCCCGAGATGATGTTCACCACGCCCGGCGGAAACCCCGCGGCTTCGATCAGCCGCCCGAACTCCAGCATCGGCACCGAGGCGTGCTCGGACACCTTCAGAACCACCGTATTCCCCGCCGCCAAGGCAGGCCCCAGCTTCACCGCCGAAAGGAACAGCTGCGAATTCCACGGCACCACCGCCGCCACCACGCCCAAAGGCTCGCGGTTGGTGAAGACCAGCATGTCCGGCTTGTCGATCGGCAGCACCTCGCCCGCG
>JANOCQ010000183.1:0-9639 GCA_031412255.1 Paracoccaceae bacterium
ACCTTCTGCTCTTCGATGACCTTCCAGTTGATGAAGTCCTCGACGTCCGGGTGGTCCATGTCGATGATGACCATCTTGGCGGCGCGGCGGGTAGTTCCGCCGGACTTGATGGCCCCTGCCGCGCGGTCGCCGATTTTCAGAAAGCCCATCAGGCCCGAATAGTTGCCGCCACAGGACAGTTTCTCGCCCACGCCGCGGAGGGAGGAGAAGTTGGTGCCGGTGCCGGAGCCGTATTTGAAGAGGCGCGCTTCACGCACCCAGAGGTCCATGATGCCGCCGTCGCCGACGAGGTCATCCTTGACGGACTGGATGAAGCAGGCGTGCGGCTGCGGGTGTTCGTAGGCGCTGGCCGACTTGGTCAGCTTGCCCGTGGCGTGGTCGACGTAGAAGTGCCCCTGCGACGGGCCGTCGATGCCGTAGGCCCAATGGAGACCAGTGTTGAACCACTGGGGCGAGTTCGGGGCGGCCATCTGGCGGGCCAGCATGAAGCGCATCTCGTCATAATAGGCGCGGGCGTCGGCTTCGGTGGTGAAGTAGCCGCCCTTCCAGCCCCAATAGGCCCAGGCCCCGGCGAGACGGTCGAAGACCTGCTTGGCCGAAGTCTCGCCCACTATACGTTGATCCTGCGGAAGTTGAGCCAGCGCTTCTTCGTCGGGGACCGAGCGCCACAGGAATTCGGGCACGCCCTTTTCCTTGACCTTCTTCAGAACAGCAGGAACGCCTGCCTTGCGGAAATACTTCTGGGCGAGCACGTCGGAGGCGACCTGGCTCCAGCCCTCGGGGACCTCGACCGCGTCGTTGCGGAAGACGACGGTGCCGTCCGGATTGCGGATTTCAGAAACGGTGATGGCAAAGCTCATGGCGCCGTAGGCGCCGGTGGCTTCGGTGGTGAACTTCCGCTCGATCTTCATGCCCCTGATCTCCTGTTTTTGCGCCCAGAAACGGGCGGTGATTTTGTCAAATTGCCGGGGACCCGCATCAGCGCCGCGTGGTCAGACAAAACGGTTCCGGTCCTGACGGTGAGCGCCGTCAAGAGGGTCGCACCCCATTTGGATGCCCTTTGTGTGGACCGTCTTGCCTGTTCGCGGCGGCACTAGATTTAGTGGTGTCCCCGACCGCTTCGTCAAACTGTCGTAATCCGCACCCCCGATCAACGGGAAAATTTCTTTGGGCGGCAGATTTTAAGCTTGACGTTTTTTCGGCCACATCACGAGCGAGTGAGGGTCAGGGACCAGCGTCTGTGGACAGCTTTGGGGACAGTCTTCGCGTTGTTTGTGAAGAGCGCCGGATTTGCCAGCATTGTCGCCCCTTTGGCGGGCGTGGTTCAGCGGACCACATTCCGCCCACATCCGCCCCAGGGGCGATTCCTGCCGCGACAGCTTAACGTGGGGCGGCAGCGGGCCGGTTGATCAAAACGATCCCCGCAGCCACCAGACCGGCAGCCAGTAGAATCGGCAGGCCGATGGTTTCACCGAAGAGGAGCGCCCCGAGAAGGAGGGCGAGGATCGGAGTCAGGAAAGAAAAGGACGCCACCGTCGACGAAGGATAGACCGACAAAAGCCAGAGCCACGCGATGAAACCGCCAGCCACGACAGCCGAGGACTGGAAGATCAGACCTACTACATGTAGGGGGTGCAGGTCGCGTATGAGTGGGCCGAAGAAGGGCGCGGCCAGCAGAAGGATCGGGGCCGAGACCAGCACCATCCAGAACAGTTGCAGTTCCGGTCCCTGCGCCCGCATCACCGGGCGGCGCGCGACGAAGGCGGTCAGTGCCCAGCCCCAGGCGGCCCCAAGCGCGCAAAGGTCGCCCGCAAGGCTTGCCTCGCCCGTGGCGGGGCGCGACAGGATGGCGACGGCGCAGCCAGAAAACGCAAGGGCCAGGCCCGCAGCCCTGGCCCCGGTGATCCGCTCGCCCAGTCCGAAATGTGCCAGGATCGCGAACCAGACCGGCATCGAATACATGATCAGCGACGCGCGCCCGACGCTGGTCAGGTCGAGGGCCAGGAAGAGAAAGAGGAACTCGGCCGCGAAAAGCGTGCCGATCAACAGGCCAGAGCGCCAAGCATCACGCTGGAGCCGTGGCGGGCGGCCCTTCCAGACCAGCCAGGCCCAGACAAAGCCGATGGCCAGAAGCGATCGGAGACCGGCGAAGAACACCGGCTGCAATCCGACGTTCACCAGCTTGATGATGACCTGGTTCACCGCAAGAAGGCCCTGCACCCCAAGAAGCATGGCAACGCCGGTGACGTCGAGTTTGGATCTGCGCATCATTCCCCCCTGCCCGCCCGTCCTTTTGCATTGACCTGTGACTGACGGCAAGGAAGGCTGCCATGGAAACTGGGATCAGCGCGGTGGGTGATGAGTCTTGGAAAGGCGTTGTTGAAGGTGGCGATCGGGGTTCTGGTTGCAAAGGGGGTCTCCAGCCTGACGCAGGGCTCAACGGGCACGAGCAGCGCGGGCCGCGGCACGCGGATCGACCGGGGGACCCGGGGCGGTCTGGAGGACATGATGGGCGATGTCCTGTGCAGCGGTCGGACATCGGGACGGACTTCCGGGCGGACGCGGACACAGGACAGCCAGGGTGGCGGATTGGGGGATCTTCTGGACCAGCTTTCGGGCCAGAAGCGGGCTTCGCCACGCTCCACCGCGCCGAAAGGGGGGCTGGACAATCTTTTGGGCCAGCTCACCGGGCGGCAAAGCTCGAATACGGCGGAGCGGAATTCGGGCGGGGTCGGCGATCTTTTGGATCAGGTGCTGGCCGACAAGCCAGGCGTTCAAGGCGGTGGACCACTGACATTGCCCGAGCCGGACCGTGAAGAGACGCTGTCGGCGGCGCTGATGCTGCGAGCGGTGATCCAGGCGGTGACGTGCGACGGCGCGCTGGACGATGCCGAGCGCGACCGGCTGATCGATGCGGTGGGCAGTGCGTCCCAGCGCGAGGTTCAGGCGGTACGGGCTGAACTGTCACGGCCGGTGGACGTGCAAGGCCTGGCGCGGGCGGTTCCGGCGGGGCTGGAGCCGCAGGTCTACATGGCCTCGCTGATGGCCATCGACCTCGACCAGCGGGCGGAGGCGGATTATCTGCACGAGCTGGCCACGGCGCTGGACCTGTCGCCCGACGACGTCAACGCGATGCACGACAAGGCGGGCGCTCCGCGTCTGTACCGCTGAGGTTTCCTTTCTTGAGGGGCCGGTGTAGGCCTGCGGGGTTCTGATGGAGAAAGCGCATGACCCCCGCGAAGCAGGCGGCTGACAACACACGTGCGGCGCTGCTGATGGTCGGCTCGATGGCGTTCTTCGCGGTCGAGGACCTTTTCCTGAAACGCTCGGCCGAAGCCTTGCCGCCGGGTCAGGTCCTGGCTCTGACCGGGGCGGCGGGGGCCTGCGTCTTCTGGGCGCTGGCGGCAAGTCAGCGGCAGCCGGTTCTGTCTGGCGAGGCTTTGCGAGGGATGGCCCTGGTGCGCACTCTGGCCGAAGCGGCAGCAGCGATGCTGTACATCGTGGCGCTGGCGTTGGCGCCCCTGACAATGACTTCGGCGCTGTTGCAGGCCTCGCCCCTGGTGGTGGTGGCCGGGGCGGCGCTGTTTTTGGGAGAAAAGGTCGGGTGGCGGCGGTGGGTGTCGATCCTTGTCGGGTTCCTGGGCGTGCTGGTGATCCTGAAGCCCTGGGACGCGGCGTTCGATCCGACGGGGCTGCTGACGGTGGCCTGCGTCGTGGTGCTGGCGGCGCGCGACCTGGCGACACGGGTGATGCCGGCGCGGATCGGGACCTTCCAGGTCGCGACCTGGGCCTATCTGGGGCTGGTGCCTGCCGGGACGGCGCTGATGGCCGGGATGGGCCAGAGCTTTGTCGTGCCCACGCCCGGCCAATGGGCAGGTCTGGGCGGCGCGCTGGTCTCGGGACTGTTCGGCTACTACGCGGTGGTTGCCGCGATGCGGCTCGGCGAAGTGTCCGTCGTGGCGCCGTTCCGCTATACGCGGCTGGTCTTTTCGATGGTGATCGCGATGGTCTTTCTCGGTGAGCGGCCGGAGTCTTCCACGCTTCTGGGTGCGGCTCTGGTGGTGGGGTCGGGGCTTTACGCCTTTGCCCGGGAGCGGGCAAGGAAACGCGCTTCCCTCATGGCCTGAGCCGGGGTAAAGGGGCCGGTGAGAGCACCCATTCGGCCTTGAGGGAACCCCATGAGCACGATCATCGACATTCACGCCCGCGAAATCCTGGACAGCCGGGGCAACCCGACGGTCGAGGTCGACGTCACGCTGGAAGACGGCAGCATGGGCCGGGCGGCGGTTCCGTCGGGCGCATCGACCGGGGCGCATGAGGCCAACGAGCGGCGCGACGGCGATGCCAAGCGCTACAAGGGCAAGGGCGTGCTGGAGGCGGTGGCCGCGGTGAACGGTGAGCTGGCCGAGGAACTGGTTGGCTTCGACGCGACCGAGCAGGTCGGCATCGACCGCACGATGATCGAGATGGACGGGACGCCGAACAAGTCGCGCCTTGGCGCGAACGCGATCCTGGGCGTGTCTCTGGCGGTGGCCAAGGCCGCGGCGGAGTTCACAGCGCAGCCCCTGTATCGCTACGTCGGCGGCACCTCGGCCCGTATCCTGCCGGTCCCGATGATGAACATCATCAACGGCGGCGAGCATGCCGACAATCCGATCGACATCCAGGAATTCATGATCATGCCGGTAGGCGCCTCCGACATCCGCGAAGCGGTGCGGATGGGGTCGGAAGTGTTCCACACGCTGAAGAAAGAGCTTCAGAACGCAGGCCATAACACCGGGATCGGCGACGAGGGCGGGTTTGCTCCGAACTTGAACTCTGCCCGCGACGCGCTTGATTTCATTTTGAAATCCATCGAGAAGGCCGGGTACCGTCCGGGCGAGGATATCTATCTGGCGCTGGACTGCGCCGCCACGGAATACTTCAAGGGCGGCAAGTACGAGATGAAGGGCGAAGGCAAGTCGCTCTCCATCGAGGAGAATGTCGAGTTCCTGGCGGGGCTGGCGGCGGATTACCCGATCATCAGCATCGAGGACGGCTGTTCCGAGGATGACTGGGCGGGCTGGAAGCTCTTGACCGACAAGCTGGGCTCAAAAATCCAGCTGGTCGGCGATGATCTGTTCGTGACCAACCCGCGCCGTCTGGCCGAGGGCATCAAGGCCGGTTGCGCCAATTCGATGCTGGTCAAGGTCAACCAGATCGGCACCCTGACCGAAACGCTACAGGCCGTCGATATGGCCCACCGCGCGCGCTATACCAATGTCATGAGCCACCGGTCGGGCGAGACCGAGGATGCGACGATTGCCGATCTGGCAGTGGCCACGAACTGCGGGCAGATCAAGACCGGATCGCTGTCGCGGTCAGACAGGCTGGCGAAGTACAACCAGCTGATCCGGATCGAAGAGCTTTTGGGCGAGACGGCGGAATATGCCGGGCTGAGCGTGCTTCGCGCCTGACGTCGCGGCCGGAGTTTTCGAAAACTCCGGCACGATTTCTATGAAGAAATCGGCGGGCACCTTTGGGTGCCCGTTTGCTTTTGCGCCCAAGCGTGGCAGCAAGGGTCATGCTGATCCTTCTCAACAAACCCTATGACGTGCTGTGCCAATTCTCGCGCGAAGGGGATCGGGCGGTATTGGCCGATTTCGTGCCGGTGCCGGGGGTCTACCCTGCCGGGCGGCTGGACCGGGATTCGGAAGGCCTCGTGGTGCTGACCGACGACGGCAAATTGCAGGCCCGGATCGCCGACCCGCGGCACAAGCTGGAGAAGGTCTATCTGGCACAGGTCGAGGGCTTGGTGACCGAAGGTGCGCTGCAGCAGTTGCGCGCGGGGGTGGTGCTGAATGACGGCCCGACCTTGCGGGCCGGGGCGCGGGCGGTGGCCGAGCCGGAGTGGCTTTGGCCGCGCGTCCCGCCGATCCGGGTGCGGAAGTCGGTGCCGGATGCGTGGATCGAGGTCACCTTGCGCGAAGGGCGGAACCGGCAGGTGCGGCGGATGTGCGCGGCGGTGGGGCTTCCGTGCCTGCGGCTGATCCGCTGGCGGGTGGGGGACTGGACGCTGGAGGGCCTTGGGCTGGGCGAGTGGCGAGAGGCATGAGCGACATGGGTCGGGCCGAGGCGATCATCCGGAAGCTGGAGTTGCAGCCGCATCCCGAGGGCGGATGGTACCGGCAGACATGGGTCGGACCTGCGGTCAATGGTCGGGCAAGCGGAACGGCGATCCTGTTTCTGCTCGGCTCGGGCGAGCGGTCACACTGGCACCGGGTGGACGCCGACGAGCTATGGCTGTGGCATGCGGGGGCTCCGCTGGTGCTGTCCCTGGGGGTCGAGGCGGCGGTGAATGTGCGGCTTGGGCCCGATGTGCTGGGGCATGAGGTCGTGCAGGCCGTGGTGCCCGCGGGTTGGTGGCAGGCGGCGCGGACAACGGGAGAGTGGTCGCTGGTGTCCTGCACCGTATCACCGGGGTTTCGGTTCGACGGGTTCGAACTCGCCCCGCCGGGATGGGAGCTTCCCGGGGAATGAGAGATCACAAGGAGTTTCTGGCGTCGGTGCCCGGTGGCGGTCCGCGAGGCGATGGTAGAGCGTCTGGACGGGCCGGGTTTACGGCATCTGGCTGGGCATCTGGGGGCAATCCTTGCGGTGGGCGCGCTGATCGCCATCGGCATTCCGGGGTGGTGGCTCTTGCTTCCCTTGCAGGGAGTGCTGATCACCTTTCTCTTCACCCTGGAGCATGAGGCGACGCACCGGACTCCGTTCCGGGCGGTCTGGCTGAACGATTGGGTCGGGTGGCTGTGCGGGGTGCTGCTGGTCTTGCCCTTCGCGTGGTTCCGCGCCTTTCACATGGCGCATCACCGCTGGACCAACCTGCCGGGAAAGGACCCGGAACTGGCGGGGCAGAAACCTGCGACGCGGGCGGCGTGGGCGTGGCACGTCTCGGGCCTGCCCTACTGGTGGTCCGAAGTGCGGCTGCTGGCGGCACTGGTGGCTGGCAGGGTGTCGGACGGCTTCGTGGCCGTGGGGGCACAGCGTAGGGTGGTGGCGGAGGCGCGGGGGATGGGGGTGGTGTACCTGATGGCGGCGGCGAGCCTGGTCTGGAGCGATGTTCTGGTCTGGGTATGGGTGGTGCCCGTGCTGCTGGGACAGCCGTTCCTGCGGCTTTATCTCTTGGCCGAGCATGGCGACTGCCCGGAGGTCGTGAACATGTTCGAGAACACCCGGACGACCTTTACGACGCGGATGGCACGCTGGTTGGCTTGGAACATGCCGTATCATGTGGAGCACCACGTCTGGCCGACGGTGCCGTTCCACCGACTTCCCGAGGTGCACGGGCTAATGAAGGACGAACTGAAGGTGACGGCCGAGGGCTATGCGGCCTTCACGAGGCAGTATCTGGAGCGGCGTCCGGCGTGGAGAGACGGGTCGGCGCGTTGAGACCCGGCCTTGGCCGCAAGTCTTCGGGAGCACTCTTCCCTGTGTGGGTCGCGTCGTGGGGATCGCGTCCCGGCCTTGGGCATTGTGAGGGGCACAAGATCGGGGTGGTCGTTGGCACGGCCTTTCGCTAGGGGTGTGGCATGAGCGAGACCCCTGCCCTGCCCCACCCCGCCAGCCAAGGCGGCGATACGCTGCCGGGCTTCCTTTACGCGCTGACGGCCTATCTTTTGTGGGGCTTTCTGCCTTTGTACATGAAGGCTCTGGCGCATATCCCTCCGGTCGAGGTGATCGCGCATCGGGTTGTCTGGTCCTTGCCGATTGCATTGGCGGTTCTGGCCTGGTTGGGACGCACCGGTGATCTGAAGGCGGCGCTGAAAAGCCCGCGGATGCTGGGGATGGGCGCGCTCACGGCGGCTTTGATCAGCGTCAACTGGGGGATCTATGTCTGGGCCATCGGGTCCGGACATGCGCTGGACGCCGCTTTGGGATATTACATCAACCCGTTGTTTTCGATTTTTCTGGGGGCGGTCCTGCTGCGCGAACGGATGGGACGGCAGCAGGCGGTGGCGATTGCCCTTGCGGTCGTCGCGGTCGGCGTCCTGACCTGGGAGGCGGGGCGGTTGCCGGTCGTGGCGCTGGGGCTGACGCTGACCTGGGGATTCTACGCCTATCTGAAGCGGCGGCTGCCCATCGGGCCGAACCAGGGCTTCACGCTGGAGGTGCTGATTCTGCTGATCCCGGCGGTGGCCTATATCGGCTGGTTGCAAGCCCAGGGGACCGGGCATTTCTTGGAAGGTGTGGCGTGGGACAACGCGCTGCTGCTGGGCTGCGGGATCGTGACGGCGGTGCCCCTGATGATCTACGCCAACGGCGCGAAGCGGCTGACCCTGTCGACCATCGCGATCATGCAGTACATCGCTCCGACGCTGATCTTCCTGACGGCAGTTTTCGTCTTCGGCGAGCCGTTCAGTCAGGTCAAGCTGATGGCCTTCGGACTGATCTGGGCGGCGCTGGTGATCTACTCTGCGCCGATCCTGGCAGCGCGCTTCAAGTCCAGAGCCTAGGCTTCGGGCCGGCTGATCTGGCCGCCGCCGACAAGGGCCGGGGCACCGGTGGTGTCGGGACCGGAGGTCGCCATCTTCCGCAGGACCCGCACCGCAAGAAAGGCAAAGGCCTGGGCCTCGAGCATGTCGCCGTCCAGACCCACGGCTTCGACCGGGTCGATCTGAACGGGGATGCGGCGGCGCAGTTCCGCCATCAGTGTCGGGTTGTTGCGTCCGCCGCCAGTCACCAGGATCCGGGACACCGGGGCGGGGAAATGGATCTGCGCCGCTGCGACCGAGGCGGCGGCGACAGCAGTCAGCGTAGCGGCGGCGTCTGCGTCGGACAACATCTCCAGCCGATCGACAAGACCGTCGAAATCGTTGCGGTCCAGCGACTTTGGCGGAAGCGCGTCGAACCATGGATCCTTCAGGACCGAGGCGACGAAAGCTTCATCCGCCTCGCCCTGCGCGGCCAGAGCGCCGCCTTCGTCATGGCTTTCACCCAGCCGTTCGCGCATCAGGTCGTTGATCGGCGCATTGGCGGGGCCGGTGTCGAAGGCGAGAAGCGCACCGGGGCTTTCCGGGCCTGGTGCGGTGGGGTCGATCCAGGTCAGGTTGCCAACGCCGCCAAGGTTCAGAAAGACCAGGGGCCCGGTCGCGCCAATGTGGCGGGCCAGCGCATAGTGGTAGAAGGGGGCCAAAGGCGCGCCCTGCCCGCCGATGGTCACGTCCGAGGACCGGAAATCCCAGACGGTGGGTACTCCCAGCGCTTGGGCAAGGATCGCACCGTTGCCGCATTGGTGGGTGCCCCTGCCCTTCGGATCATGGGCCAGGGTCTGGCCATGGAAGCCCAGAACATCGGCCCCCGAGAAGCGGGCAAGGACCTCGGCATGGGCGGTCTCCACAAGTTCGGTCGCGGCCCCGACATCCGGGTCGCCGGGCCATTGGCCCAAGGCGCGGCGGAGAGTTTCCTGTTCGGCGGGCGTATAGGGCCGGTAGGCGGCGGGACCGAAGGCAAGGACAGAATGTCCGTCCGTCTTGATCATGGCGGCATCGACGGCGTCAAGCGTGTTGCCCTACATGGCCCCAATCGCCCACAATGCAACGTCTTTCCGCATCTTCCCTTGTGTCCCACGCGAAGTTATACCGCGCCCATCCTAGACCGAGG
>JANOCQ010000184.1:0-32794 GCA_031412255.1 Paracoccaceae bacterium
GTCACTACGGCCCCGACCCTATAAGGCTTGGACAACATCCACGCAATTGCCAGGCGCGACCCATGAAAGACGAACCCCGCAGCCACCCGTTCCGCGACAGTGTCGAGGACATTGCCGCAACCAAGCGCATTCCGGACACGCCGCAGACCCGCGCGCCCGCCTATCGCCTTGCTTTCGCAGACCGCGATTTCATGACCAGGGACGAGCTGCGTCCGGTGCGGCTTCAGCTTGAATTGCTGAAGCCCCAATTGATAATGGACGAGCGTGGGATCGAATCCACCATCGTCCTTTTCGGCGGCGCCCGTATCCCAGCCCCGGAGCACCGGGCAACAGCGCGGACCAACACATTGGCCGAACTGTCGCATTTTTACGATGAGGCTCGCCGCTTCGCGAAAATCATGACCGAGCGCAGTCTGGAAACCTACGGGCGCGAGAATGTCATCGTCACTGGCGGCGGTCCCGGCGTGATGGAGGCTGGCAACCGCGGCGCAGATGAGGCGGGGGGACAGTCGATCGGGCTGAACATCGTACTGCCGCATGAGCAGGCCCCGAACGCGTATGTGACGCCGGACCTCAGCTTCAATTTCCACTACTTCGCCATCCGAAAGATGCATTTCCTGATGCGCGCCAAGGCGATCTGCGTCTTCCCCGGCGGATTCGGCACGATGGATGAGCTTTTCGAAAGTCTCACATTGATCCAGACCGGCCGGATGAAGCCGATCCCGTTCCTACTCTTTGGGCGTGACTGGTGGGAAAAGGTGGTGAACTGGAACCACCTGGCTGAAGCCGGTGTGATCGCGCCCGAGGACCTGTCCCTTTTCGCGATCGTCGAGACGGCGGAAGAGGCGGTCGCGGTGATAGACGGCTGGCCGGTTCCAGATAAGTAAAAGGGGGCCGCGTGGCCCCCCTTTCTTCCGATTTTTAGCGTTGCAGATCGTCGTCGCGGTCGTCCTCGATCTCGACCTCGGTCCGACGCACCGTGTCGGTAATCGTCTCGCGGTGTTCGTCGACCGCCTTGGACACGTCGATCTCTTCCACTACCCGGGCGGTCTTTGCGACAACCGGCTCTTCTGCCATTTCCTCGACTTCGATGGTCTGATCGCGGAAGGCGTCATCGCCCTCGGCGAGGGGCCGGTCAACAGCGCGGCGGTCGATCTGGACCCGCTCCGAGCGCAGCGAGACGTCGGCGCTCACCGGCTCTTCGATGACATAGGACCGCACGCGGACCCGGCCCAGCGACACATCGCGCTTCCCGACGGCGAGGCGCTCTTCCGCGCGGCGGATCGTTTCATGATCCTGCGCGCCGCCCAAGCCGACAGGTTCCGCAGCCGCATCGCCCATCGTTGCGGCAGTGCCTACCCCCATGCGCGTTTCCTCGAATGATCCGCTGCCCGGCGCGGTCCAGCCTTCGCCTTGCCACTGGCGAATCCGGTCCTCCATGTCGACCGCGCCTTCGTCGTCCAGGACGTCCAGGGTCGCATCGGTCAGATGAGCGGGGACCGTCACGGTCAGCAGGTGGCTGCCACGGGTCAGGCCCTCGGCATAGGTGGTGCGGTCGTCATCGGGCATGAAAAGATCGGCCAAGGCTTCGAAGAAGCCCATGCTTTCACGGCGGTCCTCGACCGCCACGCCGGACAGTTCGCCCTGGACCAGACGGATGTCCGTGCTGGGAATACCAAGGCCGAGAAGTGCGCTTCGGGCACGCTCGGCCGCGTCAATGTCGTCGTAAAGCGCAGCAAGCTCGCGGCGGTTCTGTTCGATGGTTTGCATCATTTCTCTCCAGGTTGCGGTGAAATTGGGCCCGTCTGCACCTGATCCGGGCCTGAAGTGCGACTCACTTCAGCCGTCTGGCGCCGAAGCGTGACAGGAGTCGCCATTTCTTCCGTCAGGGTCGTGGTGGTGATGTGAAGTTCGGCCTTCAGGAAGGACCGGGTTTCCAGGACAACCCGTTCCTCGAGTATCGGCACAATTGTCACGCCGTTCTCGGTGCGGACGCTCGGAAGTTCTTCGCCCGGGGGCAACATCCGGTCCACTTCCCGCCGATCAACCGCCACGTCGGTTCGAATCAGGTTAGTCGTAATCAAATCCTCGACCGTTTCAGTTCGCAGGTTCACGCGGACGACGCCCGTGACACGCGGGACGGCGGTGACGGAAACTTGTTCAGCTGCCACAGGAAGGGTAGTGACCTGCTGTTCGGGTAGAGGAGGCTTGGAGTTGGACACGGGCGGCACGGACCTATGGAAGAAGCTGGGATGAAGCAGACCGTGGCCCACTGATCGACCAACCGGCGACCTCCCCGCTTGTTCCCGCGTCGTGGTCCGTCCTAATCTGGCCGCACCAACGTCACCCGCTCCCAACCGTCCAGAAACTGCACCCGGTCGCATCCGGTGAATCGCGCCAATCTGTCCAGTTCGGCCTCCAGCCTGCCACGGCGAAGCCTGGTCAGCTTCAACCCTGCCTCTGGCCAAAACGCCTTGACCCGCAGGGCACCCGCATCGCGGAAAGCCTTGACGTCGATCCGGCCTAAAAGCCGGTCGCCCTCCAGAACTGGAAAGACATAGTAGCCGAAGATCCGTTTCGGCTCGGGCACGAAGACCTCGATCCGGTAATGGAAACCGAACAGGAACTCGGCCCGGCTCCGGTCCCGCAGTGCGGGGTCAAAGGGCGACAGGATGCGCAGACGGGCGGCGGGCTCGGTTGCAGTTCCGTTGAGGACGTCCGGAAAGGCGACGGCCTTGCGGCGCTGACCCTGCGCTCCTTCGATTTCCACCTCGACGATCTCGCCCCGAGCCAAGGCATCCTTGCACCACAACTTCGCGGTGTCGGGCGCGACCGCGTTCCAATAGGCCGCGATCTCGCCGCTGGTGCCAAAACCCAGATGCTGCAGAGCCGACCGGCAGGCCCAGTCGCTGGCCTCCTCCGCCGGTACAGGGGAGCGATGGAGTTCCGGGATCACCCGTTCGGTCAAGTCGTACATTTTCGCGAACCCCTCGCGTCGGGTGATAGCCAGTTGACCTGTCCGCCAAAGCCATTCCAACGCGGTCTTGGAGGGATGCCAGTCCCACCAGCCGCCCTTGCCCCGAACCTCCCCCTCTCCGACATCGGCGGTGCCCACCGGCCCGTCTTTAGCGATCCTGTTCAGGATTCTGTCGAACTGCGCTTCATACCCATCACGGAACCAGCGCTTCCAGTTCGCATGCAGCCGCTGTTCATCACGCCGGAACCGATGCTGCCAGACCCCGTGCAGCCGTGTCGGCAGGATCGCAGCGTCATGCGTCCAGTGCTCCCATAGGCTGCGATCCGTCTCCAAGAGCCGCTTTAGCGCCGCGGGGCGAAAGGACTGCCGCCGGGACCAGAGGATCATGTCATGCGCCCGCGCGACGGTGTTGATGCTGTCGACCTGCACGAAGCCGATCCGCTCGATCAGGTCCTGCAGCGCTTGACCCGATGCGGCACCCACAGGTGCTTCGCAGAGGGCATGCCGATCAAGAAAGAGACGGCGGGCATCGGAGTTCGGGATCAAGTGAGCCATCCTTACGGCCTAACATTTCAAAGTGTTTCGGCAAATGCTGCAATTGTTATCGCAGCCAGCCCAGCAGCAGATTGCAAAGCCCGAATCAGTCCGTACAATCCCGTTGTCTCCTGACAAATTTCTCGAAACCCTCGTGGTGACGTCCAGCTTTACCGGACTGTGCACCGGAAAGGATCGTTTAGCATTGCCCCACGAAACGCCCCTGATCACCACCCTTGTGGCCGGCTTCGGCCTTGCCTTCTTGTTTGGGCTTCTGGCGCAACGCTTGAAGCTGCCATTGATCGCCGGCTATCTGCTTGCCGGTGTGGTGATCGGGCCGTTCACGCCGGGATATGTGGCGGACATGAAGCTGGCCACCGAACTGGCCGAGCTTGGCGTGATCCTCCTGATGTTCGGGGTTGGGCTGCACTTCTCTCCGCGTGATCTGATGGCGGTGCGCGCAATTGCCCTGCCCGGAGCCATCGGACAGATCGCCGTGGCAACAGCCTTCGGTACGGCTATGGGCTGGGCCTTGGGGTGGAGCCTGGGAGCCGGGCTGATCTTTGGACTGGCGCTTTCGGTCGCGTCGACCGTCGTGCTGCTGCGCGCCTTGCAGGACCGAGAGCTGGTCACCACGGACAAGGGCCGCGTGGCCGTTGGATGGCTGATCGTCGAGGACCTGGTGATGGTGATCTCGCTGGTGCTGATCCCGCCCTTGGCCGGGCTTCTGGGAGGCACCGCGATCCCGGTTGCGGATGAGGCTGAAGCTGTGGCCGAGGTAACCAGCAACATCGGTATCGGTCCCATTGCCGCGACCGTGCTCATCACGCTGGCCAAGGCGGCGGCCTTCGTTGCCCTGATGCTGGTCGTCGGCCAGCGCGTGGTGCCATGGGTCCTGCACTTTGTTTCACAGACCCGATCGCGAGAACTGTTCCGCCTTTCCGTTCTGGCCATCGCGCTGGGCGTGGCCTACGGGGCGACATACTTCTTCGGCGTCTCCTTTGCCTTAGGGGCGTTCTTTGCGGGTATGGTCATGTCCTCGTCGACCCTCTCGCAGCAAGCGATGCGCGAGACCCTGCCGCTGCGCGATGCCTTTGCTGTGCTGTTTTTCGTCTCGGTCGGAATGCTGTTCAATCCGGCCGTGATTCTCGGTTCACCGCTTGCACTACTTGGCACGGTCCTGATCATCGTTCTCGTGAAGTCGGCCGCGGCCTATTACATTGTGCGCGGCTTCGGCCATGGCCACGACAAGGCGCTGACCGTTGCGGCAAGCTTGGCTCAGATCGGGGAGTTCTCATTCATCCTGATCACGATGGGCGTGACGCTGGACATTGTTCCGACCGAGGCGCGGGATCTGGTGGTGGCGGGGGCGATGATCTCGATTCTGGCAAATCCGCTTCTGTTCCATCTGCTGGACCGGCGTGACGCCCGCAAGGCGGGTGTCCAGTCGGGAGAGCCGCAGGAAAACACCGCCGATGGTCCTCCCGAGGTCAGATCTGCCGACCCGTCAGCAGTTTCGGCAACTTTCCCGTCAAGCCAGCCGCCTGCCGCATGAAGCTGCGACGCAGACCGGGCGCCGCGCTCACCATCCCCAGTCCCAGGTCGCGACCAAGACGCAGTACGGGATGGTCGCTGGAGAACACCCGGTTGACAGTGTCCATGCCAAGCGCCAGCGCTGTGGCGTCAAACCTGCGCCAACGCTGATACTCCTCAAGCGCAGCGGGGCTGCCAGGCTCTTCGCCGCGACGCCGCGCAAGGATCAGTGTCTCAGCCAATGCAGCCACGTCGCGAAGTCCAAGATTCAGCCCCTGGCCGGCGATCGGGTGGACACCATGCGCGGCATCGCCCACCAGCGCCACGCGCCGGGCTACGAAACGTTCGGCCAGCGACAGCGACAGCGGATAGGTGAAGCGCGCCCCGGCAAGGCTGATCTCACCCAGGAAGTCGCCAAATCGCGGGCGCAGTGCTTCGAGATAGTCCAGATCGGGCAACTCTTGGATCGCCGCAGCATTGGCATCTGTCTCGCTCCAGACGATGCTGGAATGATGGCCACCCTTCAGGGGAAGGATCGCCAGCGGTCCTGATGGCATGAAGAACTGCTGTGCGATGCCCCGGTGGTCGCGGTCGTGCCGTATCGCGGTGACCAGCGCGGTCTGGCCATAGCCCCAGCCAACACGGCGGATACCCGCCCGTTCAGCTGTGCCAGAGCCACGCCCGTCGCAGCCGATCAGAAGAGCCCCAGTCAGGGTGCGGCCCGAGGCAAGCTTGATGGTGAAGCCATCCGGCCTCACTTCCTGGGCTACCACCGTCTCTCCGGACATCAGGGTGATACCGGACGTTTCTTGCAGCGCCCTCAGGAATGCCGCGTAAAGAAAGCGGTCCTCCAGCATGTGGCCCATCGGGCCTTCCTCAAGCTCTGCTGCGTTGAAGTGCAAGAAGAAGGGAGCAGCGCCTTCGCCTGCGCGACCGTCCGCCGCTTTGATCTCCAGAATCGGCTGCGCCTTGTCGGCCACGCCATCCCAGACGCCGATGGCCTTCAGCAGCCGCACCGAGGCCATGGCCAGCGCGTAGGCCCGGCCATCGAAGCCCGCTTCAGCCCGGTCAGGCGCCGGGCGTGCGTCGATGACGGTGACGCGGAAGCCCCCTTGGGCCAGCGCCAGCGCCAATGCGGGGCCATTCAGCCCGCCGCCCGCGATCAGGATGTCGGTGTTCCAGGTCATGCCCCCTTTCTTGGCCCCCTTAGGACGGATTGTCCATGCGTCGCCAAGCCGCTACCGTCGCGGAAAACGGGGGGCGGGGAATGAGCGGAACCTGGGCACACATGACTGCGGTCGAGCTTGGGCGTGCGATCGGCGAGGGCAGGATCAATCCGGTCGAGTTGACCGAGTTCTTTCTGGACCGGATTGAAGGTAACCCGCTGGCGGGGCGTATCTACGCCCGGACCACGGCGGCGCGCGCGCGTGGAGAGGCCATGGCAGCTGCAGCGCGGGCCAAGTCGGGACTGCGCAAGGGCGTGCTGGACGGGGTGCCGATCAGCTGGAAGGATCTGTTCGATACCGCGGGGGTAGCAACGGAAGCGGGGTCAGCACTGCTGAAAGGTCGCGTGCCTGGTCGCGACGCCGCGGTCCTGGAGGTCGCGACGCTGCAGGGACTGGCGTGCCTGGGCAAGACGCACATGTCGGAACTGGCCTTCTCGGGCCTTGGGCTGAACCCGGTCACGGCTACTCCTCCCTGCCTGAACGATGAAAAGGCAGTACCCGGGGGTTCCTCGTCGGGCGCCGCCGCGTCCGTGGCGTTCGGGCTTGCCCCGGCAGCCATTGGTTCGGACTCTGGCGGCTCGGTACGTATCCCGGCGGCGTGGAACGATCTGGTGGGATTGAAGACGACGGTTGGCAGCCTTCCGCTGGCGGGAGTGGTGCCGCTCTTCGAGACATTCGATACGATCGGTCCGCTCGCCCATTCGGTCGAGGATTGCAACCATTTGCTTGCCGCGCTGGGTGGGGACCCCGCGGCTGACCTTGGGGGGGCGTCCCTGGCGGGAACACGGATTGCGATTCTTGAGACGCTGGCGCTGGATGATGTGCGCGAGCGTCCCGCCCAAGGTTTCGAGGATGCGACGCGGCGCTTCGCCAGGGCGGGTGCGGAAATCCATCACATCGCGGCACCGGAGGCGGCCGAGGCTGTGTCCCTGGCAGGCATACTTTGTACAGCAGAGGCGTATGGAACCTGGAAAGAGATCATTGAAGCAGCGCCGGAGAAGATGTTTCCGCGCATTCTGGACCGCTTCCGATCCGGTGGACAGATCAGTGCGGTGGACTATGTCGCGGCCGGGCGGCGGCTGCGCCAGATCCGGGCCATCTGGGCTGACCGCGCTGCAAGCTACGATGCGGTTATCCTGCCGACATCGCCCATCCTTCCGCCGGATGCGAATCGGCTGATGACTGATGATGCGTATTATGTGGCGGAGAACCTTCTGGCTTTGCGGAACACCCGGATCGGCAACATGCTGGGTCTGTGTGTCCTGACCCTACCGACCTCGCAGCCGTCCTGCGGGATCAGCCTGATGTGTGGTCCGGGGCAAGAGGCGCGGCTTTTGCGGCTGGGCGCGGCGGCGGAGCGGGCGCTCCTTTAGCCCTCTGCAACCCTGCGGAACGGTCGATTTTAGATCCGGTGATAGGGCGATCCCGCCAAAATCGTCGCCGCCCGGTACATCTGTTCGGCCAGCATCACCCGCACCAGCATGTGCGGCCAGACCATCCGGCCAAAGCTGAGTGTCAGGTCCGCCCGGCCGCGCAGGGCTGGGTCAACCCCGTCCGCCCCGCCGATAAGGAAAGCTGCATCCTGCCGGCCCGCGTCACGCCATCCGGCCAGAACTTGCGCGAATTCCGGACTGGAAAGCGTCTTGCCCCGCTCGTCCATCACGCAAAGCGCCGCACCGTCCGGGATCGCCCGGGACAGTAACAATCCCTCGGCCGTCATGCCGCCGCCCTTCTTGTCCTCGACCTCGTGCTCGGTAACCGGACCCAGACCCAGCGGCCGGCCAGTCCGGTCCAGCCGTTGCAGATAATCATTCACCAACTCGCGCTCTGGCCCCGCCCGCAGACGGCCCACGGCGCAGATGTGAAGGCGCATCAGACCTCGGCAGCGCGGGTCGTCCCCGCCGGTAGCCACATCTTCTCTAGCTGGTAGAAGTCACGCACTTCGGGGCGGAAGACGTGGACGATGACGTCGCCTGCGTCGATCAGAACCCAGTCACCTGTGTCCTTGCCCTCCATGCGGACGGAAATCCGCATTTCCTGCTTCAGTCGGTCGGCCAGTTTTTCCGAGATCGACGCCACTTGACGGGACGAGCGGCCCGAGCAGATGACCATGTAGTCGGCCACGTCCGAACGACCGCGCAGGTCAATCTGGACAATCTCCTCGGCCTTGTCGTCATCGACGGACTTCAGGACCAGGGCCAACAAGTCCTCGGGGCGATGGTCTTGTGAGACAGCGTCAGCGGGTTTCGGGCGCGGACCGACCGGAAGGCCGGTGACAGGATCAGAATGCGACAGGACCAGGTCCTCCAGAGGAAGCGCGGACGAATGCCCCCGCGCGGGACTGATAGGTCAAGCCTAGCACCGGGGCGGGCCAATCTCAACCGAAGGCGGGCGGGTACGCCTTATTCCGCCCCATGGCAAGGCTTGATCGCGGCCGTCACGCGGGGGAACATGCCTGGGGTGGTAGAGTCTGCCGAAGCACGCCAGTTGACATGTGCCGCTTCCGTCCGAATCCCGGCTGGCGGGTGACAGCGAAGCCAGCTTCGGACAGCGCCCTGCGGACATGGCCCGCTGCTGTGTAAGTGGCGAAGCTTCCCCCGGGGGCGGTGTGGCGGGCGACATCGGACATCAGCGCCTCGGACCAGAGTTCCGGGTTCTTGGCTGGGGAAAAACCATCCAGGAACCAGGCATCCGCCTGGCCAGTCCAGCCAGGAAGCGTCTCACGTGCGTCGCCGATGATGATCGTGGCCGTAAGCTCCGGAAACTGGAGGACCCGCGCACCGGCTTCCCATTGGCAAAGAAACTCGCCTGCAACGCTTCCGACCTCGGGGAAGGCTTGCAGGGCACGCGCAATGTCGACTGAACGCATCGGGAAGGCCTCGAAGCTGGTGTAATGCAGATGCCCCGCTCCAGTATGCGTCATCAGCACAGCCAGCAGGTTCAGCCCGGTCCCGAAGCCCAGTTCAGCGATCCGGAACCCATCGCGGAACCGATCCGGCAGACCGTTCCCCGCGAGGAAGACGTGTCTGGTCTCCTCCAGACCGCCAGCAAGCGAGAAATACGGATCGTCGAACCGGCGCGAGACGGGGATTGTCTGGTCACGCCAGTCAAGCATCGGGCTCTGGTCGGGGCTTGTCATCGCGGGTAGTCCTTTGGACGGGGTGATGGGCTTGGAGCGGAGCAATGGCAAGGGTGGATGTGACGGTTCGCGGCGGTGGGATCTTTGGTCTCTCGGTCGCCTGGGCCTGCCTTCAGCGCGGAGCAAAGGTTCGGGTGGTCGTGGCCCACGCGTGGGGAGCGGGGTCTTCGGGCGGTCTGGTCGGTGCGCTGTCGCCGCACGTGCCGGAGGCCTGGAACGCGAAAAAGGCTTTCCAGCTTGAGAGCCTTCTGATGGCCGGCGACTGGTGGGCGGGGGTCGAAAGGGCGTCGGGACAGCCCTCGGGTTATGCACGCCATGGACGGCTGCAACCTCTTGCCGACGACCGCGCCATCGACACCGCCCGGCGAAGGGAAGCAGAGGCGGCAACCCTGTGGCAGGGCCAGGCCGTGTGGCAGGTGACCGCCGCGACGGGTCGGGGCTGGGAACCCGTGTCACCCACGGGCTGGCTGGTTCGGGACACTCTTTCCGCCCGTCTGTCTCCGCGCATGGGACTGGCGGCTCTCTTCGCCGCGCTGAAGGGCAACGGTGCAGAGCTTGTCCTTGGCGAGGCGGAGGAAGCTGGTGCCGTGGTCCATGCGACGGGCCTGGACGGACTTCAGGACTTGTCGCAATATTTTGCAACGCCGATCGGCTCGGGCGTGAAAGGCCAGGCGGTGGCCTTGCAGTTCGACGCAGGCGCGCAGCCGCAACTCTTTGTGGATGGGTTGCACATCGTGCCCCACGCCGACGGAACGGTAGCCATCGGCTCGACGTCGGAGACGACTTGGACCGAAGATGGTCCCGATACGCACCTTGATGAGCTGCTTGCAAAAGCCGTTGCAGCGGTCCCTGTATTGGCCGGGGCGAAGATCATCGAGCGTTGGGCCGGTGTGCGTCCGAAGACCGCGAGTCGTGCACCGGTCCTCGGCGGCTGGCCGGGACGTGATGGGCACTTCGTGGCGAATGGCGGCTTCAAGATCGGCTTCGGCATGGCACCCAAGGTGGCCGAGGTCATGGCCGAACTGGTGCTGGAGGGTCGGGATCAGGTCCCGCCCGATTTCCGGCTGGAGACTCTTCTTCAAGGGACCACAGGCCGCCGGTAGGTGATCGAGGTCGGTCGGTCAAAGCCCGGATGGGCCGTCCGTCCAGCTTCGATGAAGCCCATCGCGGTGAAGGCCCTCTGGTTTTCCACCAGTTCCACCCGCGTCCGCAATTCCAGTGCCGGAAGCCGCAGAGCCCGCGCCCGGACCTCGGCCTGCTCGACCAGCCGACGCGCCAGACCCTGGCGCCGGTGGCTGGTCGCCACTGCCAGTTTGCCCAGATACATCGCCCCCGGCTTCGGCGTCAGGAAGATGCAGCCGACCGGAGGGCCGGTGATCCAGATCTCGCCGGCAAGCGCCTGCTGCGACAATGTCGCAGGCGTCAGATCACGCAAGGAGATGGCGGCTCGATCCTCCCCTCCATGTAGCCGAAGGCGTCGTTGAGTAGTGCCAGGATCGCGGGCCAAAGGGCGGGATCAGTGACAAGTCTCGGGGACATCCTGTCAAAGTGCGACCAGTTGCGGTGAACTGCAAGAGGCCGCCGGCTCGCCTTATCGGACGGCTTGGGCTAAGTCTGCTGCGCGCCGAAACCAGGACCGTTGCATGACCCCCTCTTTTCCCCAGATCCGCGACCTTGTGCTGATCGGCGGCGGCCATGCCCATGCGCTGGTCTTGCGGATGTGGGGGATGGAGCCTCTGCCAGGTACCCGGGTGACGGTGATCAACCCCGATCCGGTCGCGCCCTACACGGGCATGTTGCCAGGCCTGATCGCAGGGCATTACCGGCGCGACGAGTTGATGATCGACCTCGTCCGGCTTGGCCGCTTCGCCGGGGCGCGGGTGATCCTGGACCGGGCCACCGGCATCGACCGCGAGGCCCGGCTGATCCATCTGGCCGGTCGTCCTCCATTGCGCTACGACCTTGCGGCCATCGACATCGGCATTACGTCAGATCTGCCCTCGCTGCCCGGATCGATGGAGAATGCGGTCGCAGCGAAGCCTTTGGGTCGCTACGCCGAAGCATGGGAAGCCTTCGTCACTCAGGCACCCTCGCATCCTGCCGTGGTGATTCTGGGAGCAGGCCTCGGTGGGGTGGAACTGGCACTTGCGTCGGCGCATCGGCTGGGAGCGTCGGCGAAGGTTACGCTTCTGGATCGGGGCGACGCGTTCCTGCCCGCGCTTGCCGGAACGGCGCGCAAGGTGCTGGAGCGGCGGCTGAAGGCGTGCGGCATCGTGCTGCGGCTTGGAATTCGGATGGAGGAGGTCTGCCCCACGTCCGTGATGCTTGATGGTGGCGAGGTAATCAGGTCCGACTTCACGCTTACCGCCACAGGTGCACGGCCGCATGGCTGGCTGGCCGAACTGGGCCTGCGGGAGAAGGACGGGTTTCTGGTAACGGATGCCTTCTTGCGGACCTCGGACCCGCTGATCTTTGCCAGTGGAGACTGTGCCGGGATCGAAGGTGATCCGCGGCCGAAGGCCGGGGTATTCGCGGTTCGGGCTGCTAAAGTGTTGCACGCCAACCTGCGGGCGGCCTTGTCAGGCAAGCCGCTTAAAGCCTTCAGACCGCAGGTGGATTACCTGAAACTGATCTCTCTGGGCAAGAAGGCTGCGGTGGCGGAGAAGTGGGGAGTGGCGCTGTCCGGCCCTTCCTTCTGGCGGCTGAAGGACCGGATCGACCAGGCTTTCATGGCGAAGTTCGAAGACTATCCAGCAATGGCCGGCCAGGCTGTTCCGGCCGTGGCGACGGAGGGGTTGGCTACGCTTCTGACCGCGCGGCCCTTGTGCGGCGGGTGCGGTGCTAAGCTGGGGCCGGAGGTATTGTCCTCGGCACTTGGGGCTGTGCACGCGCCGGTGCGAGGAGATGTGCTGTCGGGACCAGGAGATGACGCAGCAGTCTTGCGCGCGGCGGCGGGTGTGCAGGTATTGACGACCGATCATCTGCGTACCTTCAGCAACGATTCCCGGCTTATGGCGCGGCTGGTGGCGATCCATGCGCTGGGCGACGTCTGGGCGATGGGGGCGTCGCCGCAAGCGGCGCTGGCGCAAGTGACTCTGCCGCCACTGGGCCCGGAGTTGCAGGCACGGATGCTGGCCGAGGTGATGGAGGAAGCGGGTGCGGTCTTCCGGGCGGCGGGGGCCGACGTGGTGGGCGGGCATTCCACCGAAGGGGCAGAACTGACCATCGGATTCACGGTGACGGGGCTGGCGGATCGACCCATCGGCAAGGGCGGGGCGCTGCCCGGCGATGCGCTGGTGCTGACAAAGCCGTTGGGGTCGGGGACGATTCTAGCGGCCGAGATGGCCCTGGCGCGGGCGCCCGGGGTGATGCTGGGCGAGGTCTGGGCCGCGTGCATCGCGCAGATGTCGGTCGCACAGGGCTCGGCGGCGGCGATTCTGGCACCTGCTTCCCGTGCAATGACGGATGTGACGGGGTTTGGACTGGCAGGGCATCTTCTGGAGATCCTGGAGGCCTCGGGCGTGGCCGCGCAAGTACAGTTGGCGGATGTGCCGGTGATGGCTGGCGCGGTGGAACTGGCTTCTGCGGGGATCGCATCGTCCCTGCAACCGGCGAACCTGGCGGCGGTAAGCTGGCGGATGCAGGCCCCGCAGGACGCTCGGGTTGCGCTCCTGACCGACCCGCAGACATGTGGGGGACTGTTGGCTTCGGTCCCGGCAGAGCGGGCGCAGGGGTTGGTAGCTGCGCTGCGCGCGGCGGGTCACGAGGCAGCGGTGATCGGCAAGGTGGTTGCAGGCGCTCCGTTCCTAACGGTCGCCCAGGTGGGCGTCTAGATCAGGCCTTCCTTGCGGAAAAGGGCCTTGAGGTCCGTCTCCGGCCGCGCGCCGAAGTGCGAGATCACCTCTGCCGCCGCAACACAACCCATGCGACCCGCGGTAGACAGCAGTTGGCCGGTGGCGAGGCCATACAGAAACCCGGCAGCGAATTGATCTCCCGCTCCGGTCGCGTCCACCGGCACGACGCGGTGGACGGGCACCACGGCCTCCTCTTCTCCCCGCACGACAATCACGTCATGGCCGGAGCGGGTGCAGACGACAAGGCCCGAATCCTGGGCCGCCTGCTCCAGCGCGGTGGAAAGGTCGCACTGATAAAGAGACGACCATTCGTGTTCGTTGCCGATCACGTAGTCGAGGCTTTTTACCAGACGGCGGAAATCATCGCGGTGACGGTCGACGCAGAACGGATCGGAGAGCGCGATGCCTGCCTTTCCGCCCGCTTTGTGACAGAGTTCGACAGCGCGTTCGAAGGCCTGTTTCCCTTTGGGTTTGTCGTAAAGGTAACCCTCGAGAAACAGGATCTCGGCGCTGCCTGCGACGCTGTCGGAGACGTCGTCGGGGCCAAGCTCCGAGGAGATGCCGAGGTAGGTGTTCATCGACCGCTCGCCATCCGGGCTGACAAAGATCATGGAGCGCGAGGTGGGCAGTTCACCGCCCGCAACCGGTGGGTTCACAAAATCGGTGCCTTCCTTGGCCATGGTCTGGGCGTAGAAGCGGCCAAGCGCGTCGTCGTGGACACGGCCGATGAATGCAGTCGAGAGACCAAGGTTGCCCAGCCCTGCCAAAGTGTTCGCCACCGACCCGCCAGGAGCCTGCTGCCTGTTGGTCATCGCGCCATAGAGAAGCTCACCTCGCTCGCGTTCCACCAGTTGCATGATGCCCTTCTGGATGCCCATCAGGTCAAGAAACGAGTCATCGGCAGAGGAAAACACATCGACAATGGCATTGCCGATGCCGACGACCTGGTAGGACTTCATGCGGTCTTCTCCGGGTAAAGGCACCACTCCCGGATCGGGCAGATGCCGCATTTGGGTTTGCGCGCGACGCAGATATACCGGCCATGCAGGATAAGCCAGTGATGCGCGTGAAGCTGGTATTCGGCCGGGATATTGTCCTCGATCGCGCGTTCGACCTGTGTTTCATCCTTGCCCGGAGCAATGCCGGTGCGGTTGCCGACGCGAAAGATGTGGGTGTCGACGGCTTGCGCCGGGTGGTGGAACCACATGTTCATGACCACGTTCGCCGTTTTGCGCCCCACCCCCGGCAGGGTGACAAGGGCGGCACGGGACGAGGGCACTTCGCCGCCAAAGTTGTCGTTGAGCAGACGGGAAAGCTTGATGACGTTCTTTGCCTTGTTGCGGAACAGGCCGATGGTCTTGATGTGTTCGATCAGCCCCACTTCGCCCAGGGCCAGCATCTTTTCCGGCGTGTCGGCGATGGGAAAAAGCCGCGCCGTGGCCTTGTTCACCCCGGCATCGGTGGATTGCGCGGAAAGCGCCACGGCGACCAGAAGGGTGAAGGCGTTTGTGTGGTGCAATTCACCCTGCGGGTTCGGCTCGGCCTCGGCGAAGCGGGCGAAGACCTGTTTCAGGGCGGAATAGGAGAGCTGCGGAGTCATAAGGGATCTTTTGCCAGCGCAGTGCCAGTGGCGCAACCCGTCGGCGGAAGGCACACCCGGAAGCGCAGGAAACGGGTCGCGACGGCTGAGCCCTCCGGTTAGACAGGCACATGCCCCCTCGTCGTTCACCTTTCGAGGCAAAAGACGACGTCACACGAGGAGCCGCCTGAGGATGTGTCCATGACCGACCAATCCCCCGCCTACCACTACCAGGTGATTGCCCGTGCGCTGGAGGTCATCGATGCGGCCGGCCCGGCCCTGACGCTGGAAGACTTGGCCGCGCAGATGAAGATGAGCCCGGCGCATTTCCAGCGCATCTTCAGCCAATGGGTCGGCGTCAGCCCGAAGCGGTATCAGCAATATCTCACGCTGGGCCATGCGCGGCGACTTCTGGCAGAACGGCATACCCTGCTTGGCACAGCGCTGGAGACCGGGCTGTCTGGCACAGGGCGTCTGCATGATCTGTTTCTGACCTGGGAGGCGATGTCGCCGGGCGACTACGCCCGAGGTGGCGCAGGGCTGGACATCCGGTGGGGCTGGCTTGCCAGCCCCTTTGGTCCGGCCTTGGTCATGGCGACCGGGAAAGGCATCTGCGGAATGGGGTTCGCCGACGAAACGGGGAGCCCAGCGGAAATCAGAGACATGTTCGGCCGCTGGCCCAATGCGTCGTTTGTCGAGGACCCTGTCGCGGTCAAGCCGCTCGCCGATGCGGCTTTTGGTAAAGAACCTACCAGTTTGCATCTGATCGGGGCGCCGTTCCAGATCAAGGTGTGGGAGGCGCTTCTTGCCATCCCCACGGGCCATGTCACCACCTATGCGGATATCGCCGGGGCCGTCGGCCACCCGCAGGCCCACCGGGCGGTCGGGACTGCAGTGGGGCGCAATCCGATCAGCTTCCTCATTCCATGTCACCGGGCGCTGCGCCGCGACGGGGGGCTCGGCGGCTACCACTGGGGCTTGCCGCGCAAGCGCGCCATGCTGGCGTGGGAAGCGGCGCGCACAAACTTGTGATGCGCGGAACCCTGCCGAGGCGGCAGGGAACCGGCACCCTCTCGGCGCCGTTGGTGTATTGTGGCACGGGTCTAAGCACAGGCCCACCAATGGGCGAACACTCGAGGCGAGAGCAAAATGATGATGAAGACCCCCCTGATTTTGGCCGTGGCCGGCACGTTGACCCTGACCGCCTGCGTAGACCCGGGTGCCTATCCCGATGATCCGAATGCCCGTCAGCGCCAAGGCGCCATCATCGGGGGCCTGACTGGCGCTGTCGCGGGTGTGGCTGTTTCGGGCGACGGCGACGAACTGAAGGGTGCAATCATCGGCGGCGCTTTGGGCGCGGGAACCGGTGCACTGATCGGCGCTGATCTGGACCGCCAAGCGGCAGAACTGCGCGGCTCGCTCAGCTCGAACATCTCGGTCACGAACACGGGCGAATACCTGATCGTGAACATGCCGCAGGACGTTCTGTTCGCTACCGACAGCGCATCGGTCCGTCCGGACCTGCGCCGCGACCTGAACACCGTCGCCGCAAGCCTGATGCGCTATCCGAACAGCCGGATCGAGGTTATCGGCCATACCGACAACACCGGCAGTGCCGCCTACAATCAGGACCTGTCGCAGCGCCGTGCCGTGTCAGTAGCTGGTGTGCTGCGCGAAAGCGGGGTCCCCGGCAACCGGATCGCCGCCTTTGGTCGCGGTGAGGACCAGCCCGTCGCGTCGAACCTGACTCCGGAAGGTCGCTCGCAAAACCGTCGGGTTGAGATAATCATCCGTCCGACCCGCTGATCGGCGCAATACACAGATAAGGGGTCAGCTTTGAGCTGGCCCCTTTTTCGTTGTGGTTTGGGCTAGATCGGTCATATTTCTGAACCAATAGCCAAGGTTCTCCATGCCTTTTCGAAAAGTCACGCCCGAAAAGCTTTCAAGCTCGGTTGTCCGTCAGATCGAACAGCTGATTCTTCGTGGCATCCTCCGCCCGGGCGAGCGTCTTCCGTCCGAACGTGACCTTGCCGACAAGATGGGTGTGTCGCGCCCATCGCTGCGCGATGCTATCGCTGAACTCGCGGAACGTGGGCTTCTGGTGAGCCGTGCAGGCTCGGGTATCTTCGTGGCCGAGGTTCTTGGGTCGGCCTTTTCGTCAGCGATGGCGCAGCTCTTCTCAACCCATGAAGAAGCGGTTTTCGACTACATCAGTTTCCGACGCGACGTGGAGGGACTTGCGGCCGAACGTGCCGCGGTCTTCGGGTCCGAAACGGACCTCAAGCTGATCGACACGATCTATCGCAAGATGGAAGCCGCCCACCAGAAGCGCGATCCCTCGGACGAAGCGCAACTGGATGCCGAGTTCCACATGGCGATCATCGAGGCCAGCCACAATGTCATCATGCTGCACATGTTGCGGTCGATGTTCGATCTTTTGCGGCAGGGGGTGTTTTACAATCGCCAGATGATGTTCAGGAATCGGATCACCCGCGATCAGCTTCTGGATCAGCACGGGGCCATCAACGCGGCGATACAGGCGCGAGACTCCGACGCGGCGCGGGCAGCGGTTGGGGCGCACATGGCCTATGTCGAGCAGGCATTCCACGACCAGATGCGCGCCGAGAAGCACGAATCCATCGCCCGCCAGCGGCTTGAGCAGGAGGCGAGCCGCTAGCCTGCCGCCGACTGCCTGCTTGCCGAGTTGCATCAGCCTTTCCCCGCGGGCATATAGAAGCGGTCCCGAACAGGAAGCGCCATGCAATATCTAGAGTTTGAAAAGCCCCTCGCCGACATCGAAGGCAAGGCCGAAGAGCTTCGCGCGATGGCGAAGACGGGCGGCGGCGTGGACATGACCAAAGAAGCTGAAGCGCTGGACCGCAAGGCGGACGCCGCACTCCGCGATCTCTACAAGAACCTGAGCGCCTGGCAGAAGTGCCAGGTGGCCCGTCACCCCGACCGGCCGCACTGCCAGGACTATATCGACGCGCTTTTCACCGAGTTCACCAGCCTCGCCGGTGACCGGGCCTTCGCCGACGACCATGCGGTGATCGGGGGCCTTGCTCGGTTCAACGACCAGCCCGTCATGATTATCGGGCACGAAAAGGGCAACGACACCAAGTCCCGCATCCAGCGCAACTTCGGAATGGCGCGGCCCGAAGGCTACCGCAAGGCGATCCGGCTGATGGACCTCGCGGACCGCTTCCGCATCCCGGTCATCACATTGATCGACACGGCAGGCGCCTATCCCGGAAAGGGCGCCGAGGAGCGTGGTCAAGCCGAGGCGATTGCCCGGTCGACGGAAAAGTGCCTGGCCATTGGCGTGCCGCTGATCAGCGTGGTGATCGGCGAGGGCGGATCGGGCGGGGCGGTAGCCTTTGCGACCGCGAACCGGGTCGCGATGCTGGAGCACTCGGTCTATTCCGTGATCTCGCCCGAAGGCTGCGCTTCGATCCTTTGGAAGGACGCCGAAAAGATGCGTGAAGCGGCGGATGCCCTGCGACTGACGGCGCAGGACTTGCAGAAGCTGGGCATTATTGACCGCATGGTGAAAGAGCCTCTTGGCGGCGCCCAGCGGGCACCGAAGGAGGCGATTGATGCGGTGGGTAAGGCCATCGAGGCTATGCTCAGTGATCTGACGCCAAGAAAACGCGAGGCGCTGATAAAGGACCGGCGGCAGAAGTTCCTCGACATGGGCGCGAAAGGCCTGGCGGCTTGAACCCCTGGGTGATCGTCGCCATCGCCGGGCTGATGGAGACCGGCTGGGCGCTTGGGTTGAAGTACTCCGAGGGCTTCACCAAGCTGCTGCCGTCCGTTGTGACTATCGTTCTGGCGCTGGGGTCGTTCTACCTGTTGTCGGTTGCGATGAAGTCGCTGCCAGTGGGGTCGGCATATGCGGTCTGGGTCGGGATCGGGGCGGTGGGGACGGCCATCGCGGCGGTTTTCCTGTTCCAGGAGCCGGTCAATCTGATGCGGGTGACGGGGGTCCTGCTGATCATCGCCGGGATCGCCGCGCTTAAGTTCGCGTGATCCGGAGGCTGCTTCTTTGGGCCCTGCTGTCCGCTCCCGTCGCGGCGGGGACGCTGGAGGGGCGGCTTGTCACCTTCACGGTCGAGACGTGGGACGACCGGGCGGCCCCGCTTCTCGTCGCGCGGGGGCGGACGGTGACAGTCGGGAAGGGGACCGAGTTCGGGCTGGGGCCAGAGGGGTTCACGGGCGGGCTGGACGTCGTGCCGGTGGCGGTGGAGATCGGGCCGACGTGGATCAAGCTGAGCTATCACGAGGGGATCGGGAGGTTCTACGAAGCCCGGTTCAATGGGTACGTCTTGCGCTTCGAGACGGACTGCGCCCTGTTTGAAAGGGTCGCCGTCGATCCGGCGGGGACGACGATGAAGGTCACCGAAGTCTGGGCTGAAACGGGAGCCCTCTATATCAACGTTTCGGGGCTGGGATACGGACCTGCCGCGACGGTGGCCCTGGATGTCGAGGTGGCGGACTGCCCATTGAGTTGACGTGCGCCACGCGGGACGCCTTTCCTCGACGTCATAATATCAATGGCTTGACTGTGGGCGTCCAGGATCTGTTAACCAATGCGACGCGGCTTATAGTGCGTGTTCGACTTCCCCTCGCAAGTGGGCAGGCACCTCGTGCGTCTTCGTCTTCTCGTTGCGGCCCGGTCAGCGATGACGGACGAAACCCCCAGAGAGCGGTTTCACCACATCGAAAGGTCGGCGCGGCCTGGCCGGTCGGAGTTGTTTCTTGCGCAGCATCTCCGCTTCGGTGCAGGAAGGGGCGGCAGTGCTGGCCTGAGCGCCGCCACGAACCGAGTCCGGATCATCCCGTGCGTCGGTGACCAGAAGGTGAAGCTTTGCGCCGGGGCAGGGCGCGCCTTGCGGACACCCAAGCAAGGCGCACAGTGCTTTGGGCGTTGGCTGGTCGTCGCAGACGAGAGCGCCACGACCTTGCCATCCAGATTAGCGGGTATAATCCCCGAACATCTTGCGGTCGGTGAGCGTCAGGGCGTCGAAGAGATGGTCGATGGTCTCGGCCCGCGTCCTTATTGGGCGTGGAAACCGGCTTCCGCCATCAGGCGGTTGGAGTGGGTTTCGACCTGAAGTTCCAGGTCTGCCATGAATTCTTGCACCTTTAGGCCGGGGGAGATGGGTAGCAGGAACTCTACCACGGCGAGGCCGGGTTTGCGCAGGATGCCGCGCTTGGGCCAGAAGAGGCCGACATTGGCGGCGACGGGGATGCAGGGCTGACCGAGTTGTTCGTAGAGAAGGCCGGTGCCAACCTTGTAAGGAAGGGTTGCCCCCGGCGCCACGCGGGTGCCTTGCGGGTAGATGATCAGCTGGCCCGGCTCGGCTGCCCCGGCGGCGACGTCTGCCTTCATCTTCTGGATGGCGGCCCCGCGCTTGCCCCGGTTCACCGGAACGCAGCCGATCTTCAGCGCGTACTGGCCAAGGAAGGGGGTGTAGATTAGTTCGCGCTTCATGATGAACTTGCCGGCGGGCACGGCGTTGAAGATCAGTATGATGTCGAGAAAGCTTTGATGCTTGGCGGCGATCACGGCTTCGCCGCTCGGAGGCGTGCCCCGGACCTCGCAGCGGGTGCCGCAAAGTAGGCGGAGGGTGAAGATCACCCAGCGGCAGTAGGTCTTGCAGGCGGCGCGCGCGCCGGTACGGGAGAACAGCGCCCAAGGAGCAAAGACGACGGCGATCACAGCCATCGCCAGATACATCTGCACGACGAAGATCAGCGAGAGGAGCCAGCGGATCGGGGTCATGTCAGCTCTCTCAGCTTCTGGAAGGCGGCGCGGCGGGTGGCGAGGAACGCCACGATAGCCGCGAGCGGCGGCAGCGCCAAGGGCCAGAGCCAGCCGGTGCCGGTGAAGCCAAGCCCGGTCAGGAAGCCCCCGGCAGCGTCGGCGGCGGGAAGGGCGGCGACACCTGCAAGGCCTGCGGCTGCGCCGATGGCGGCCCCCCCCAAGGTGCGCAGGGTGAAGCGGCGGACAAAGGCGCGGGCGATGTAGCTATCCTGGGCGCCGATGAGGCGAAGGACGCGGATTTCCTCGGAATTGGTGGCAAGGGCAGCGCGTGCCGCAAGCGTGATCATCGCGGCCATCGTCGCGCCGATCAGCGCGATGGAGAGGACGCCGAGCAGCCGGATGCGGCTGGCAGCCTCAGCCAGAGGGCGGCGCCAGCGGGTGTGGTCGTCGAGGACCGCGCCGGGAGCTTCGGCCGCAAGCCGTTGCTTAAGCCCCTCGGAGTCGTAGGGTGGGTCGGCCTCCACGACTTCGATAAGGCGGGGAATTGGCAAAGCCCCGATGGGCAGACCGGGGCCGAACCATGGTTCGAGGAGGTCGCGTGTCTCGTTGTCATCGATCAGGCGGTAGCTGGCGATGCCGGGCGTGGTTGCCAAGGTCGCCAGGATCGCATCGGTCTGTATCTGGACCTGTTCCTCGGGTGCAGAGAGTCTGACGGTGGCGGTTTTGGCAAGCGCCTCGGACCAGCGGGTGGCCAGGCGGCCGGAGGCGAGCGAGAGGGCAAGCGCGAAGACGCAGAGAAAGGTCATCGCCCCGGCGGTGAAGGTCGTGAGCCATGCCGTCGGGCCTGACGGGGGAACGACCTCCAGTGCGCGGGTGGCAGGCGAGGCGGGTTTGGGCTTTGGAAGTTTCACAGGTCGGCCCCCGCCAGCTGGACGCGGTGCTTGGCGATGCGCAACACGCGGGCCTGGATCTGAGCCTTGGCCTGGCGGATGAGGTTCAGGTCGTGGGTGGCGACGAGGATGGTCTTGCCCATCTTGTTCAGCTCCACAAGGAGCGTGAGGATGCGCAGGGACATCTCCCAGTCGACGTTGCCGGTAGGTTCGTCGGCAAGAATGACGTCCGGGTCGACGATGACCGCACGGGCCAGCGCGGCGCGTTGGCGTTCGCCGCCAGAGAGTTGCGGGGGCAGGGCTTCGGCAAGATGGGCGAGGCCGACCCAGGACAGAAGATCGCTTAGGTCGCGCTGGTCGCTTTCGCGGTCCGAGACGGTGAAGGGCAGCGCCATGTTGGCCGCGAGCGTCATGTGGTCAAGGAACTTGCAGTCCTGGTGCACGATGCCGATCCGGCGGCGGGTGCGGGCAACATCGTCGCGGGAAAGCTTGGTCACGTCGTTGTCGAACAGGGTGACGCGGCCCGAGGTGGGCTTCAGCTCGGCGTAGGCCAGCTTGAGGAAGGTCGATTTCCCGGCACCCGAAGGCCCGGTGAGGAAGTGGAAGGACCCCGGTGCCAGTTTTAGCGAGACATCCGACAGAAGCTCGCCCCCGCCATAGCTGTAGGCCACGTTCTCGAAGCTGATCACGGTTGTCCCCTGCTGTCCGCCGCGACCGGAAAAGCTGCATCCGTGCCGCCGCCTGTGCGCTTTCCATCGCACAGGCTGAAACGATTGCACAAGAGCGAGCGACAAACCCTTGGAACGACAGGAATTAGCGATTACAACGATTACGGCAGCCGGAAAAAACAGGCTTGAGGGACGATGATGCGGTTGGTTTGTCCGAACTGTGAGGCAAAGTACGAGGTCCCCGAAGACGCGATTCCGGAAACCGGGCGCGACGTGCAATGCGCGAATTGCGGGCATGCCTGGTTCCAGATGCGAGCGCGGGCGTCCGCGGTGGACGCCACGCCTGCGGTGGCGTCCGATGTGACGCAAGTGCAAGCGCCGGTCGACGAGTCGGTGGTCGACGAGCCGGTGGTCGAGGCGGCCGCTGTGGAAGAGGTTGTGTCGGTAGAGGTTGTGACTGACCGCGAGATCATGCCCGCTCCGGTGGTCGAACCCGACGCGGTGCCGACTCCCGAATGGGTGGCACTGCCGGAGGAGGATGCGCGACCCGAGCATGAAGTGCCGGCAGCGGATCCCGCGTCCGAACCGGTATCCAATGTTCCGCAGATTGAAGTCGAGCCGGAGATCGTGCCCGGTGCCGGGCCTGCGCCTTCAGTCCCGGAAACCGCGGCGGCTGATGTGGAGGGCGCATTGCTGGCGGCCCCCGCTGCAGAGGGCGCAGCCCCCTATGCGGTCGACGATTCGGTATTGGCCATCCTGCGCGAAGAGGCAGAGCGCGAATCCCGCGCCCGGCAGGTCGAGGCGGCCCGGGCCCTGGAGACCCAGACCGAGCTCGGCATCGAACAGGCGATGCCGGTGGCCAGCAAGGTACCGGAAGTTGTCGCCGAAGACCCGGCCCTTGTGGCGCGCCGCACGCGGTTGCCGGATGTCGAAGAGATAAACTCGACCTTGCGGCCCGCAGAAGCGCCAAGCGATGACGATGCCTTTGGGGGGGAGCCGACGGCTGCCGAAGGTCGCAGCAGCTTCCGCAGTGGTTTCCTGCTGGTGATGACGCTGGCGATCATTGGATCGGCGATTTATGGCAGCGCCGACGCGATTGCCGACATGGTACCGGCGCTGGCAGGACCGCTGCAAAGTTATGTCGCGATCGTTGACAGCCTGCGGTTGCAGCTGGATGGGCTGATGCAAAGCGCGACCGTCGCGATCAACGGCACCTGACGCCGCCAATTCGGCTTGCTCCGGATCGGGTGGGCCTTTATCCCTTGCGCCAAGCCCTTTCCTGCAAGGAGACGTCATGTCCACCAACCAGCGTTTCGACAAGTCGAAGCTTCCCAGCCGCCATGTGACCGAAGGTCCGGCGCGCGCCCCGCACCGCAGCTATTTCTACGCGATGGGGATCACGGAAGAAGAGATTCACCAGCCCTGGGTGGGCGTGGCGACCTGCTGGAACGAAGCGGCCCCCTGCAACATCGCGCTGAACCGTCAGGCGCAGATCGTGAAGCACGGCGTCAAGAAGGGCGGCGGCACCCCGCGTGAGTTCACGACGATCACCGTCACGGACGGGATCGCGATGGGCCATGAGGGGATGCGCTCGTCGCTCGCCTCGCGCGACGCCATTGCCGACACCGTGGAACTGACGATGCGCGGGCATTGCTATGACGCCATCGTGGGCCTTGCCGGGTGCGACAAGTCGCTGCCAGGGATGATGATGGCGATGATCCGGCTGAACGTGCCGTCGGTCTTCATCTACGGCGGGTCGATCCTGCCGGGCCGCTACAAGGGCCAGGACATCACCGTTCAGGACATGTTCGAGGCCGTTGGCAAGCACCAGGCCGGGAACCTGTCGGATGCGGAACTGGAAATCATGGAGCGGGTGGCCTGCCCGTCCAGCGGAGCCTGCGGCGCGCAGTATACGGCCAACACGATGGCCTGCGTCTCCGAGGCGATCGGTCTGGCGCTGCTGAACTCCTCCTCGGCCCCCGCACCCTACGAGAGCCGCGACCAGTATGGCGAAGCGTCCGGCGTGGCAGTCATGAACCTGATCGAGAAGAACATTCGCGCGCGGGACATCGTGACGCGGAAAGCGTTGGAGAACGCGGCGCGGGTGGTGGGCTGCACGGGCGGTTCCACCAACGCGGCGCTGCACCTGCCGGCAATGGCGAACGAGGCGGGGATCGATTTCGACCTCTTTGACGTGGCGTCTTACATGAAGGACACGCCGTATTTCGTCGACCTGCGGCCGGGCGGCAAATACGTCGCCAAGGACCTGCACGAGGTTGGTGGCGTGGCCGTGGTGATGAAGGAACTGGCAAAAGAGGGCCTGCTGCACCTTGAGTGCATGACCGCCTCTGGCAAGACCCTGGGCGAAAGCCTGGATGAAATCCGCGGCGAGGCGGACGGGCGGGTGATCTATCACATCGGCTCGCCCATCACCAAAACGGGCGGCGTAGTGGCGCTGCGCGGCAACCTTGCGCCCGATGGGGCCATCGTGAAGGTCGCCGGCATGACTGAGGCGGAGCAGGTCTTCTCCGGTCCGGCGCGGGTGTTCGAGTGTGAGGAAGACGCATTCGAGGCCGTCAAGCAGCGCGGATACGAGGAAGGCGAAGTCATCGTCATCCGCAACGAAGGTCCGGCGGGCGGGCCGGGAATGCGCGAGATGCTGTCGACGACGGCGGCCCTGTCCGGTCAGGGCATGGGCAAGAAAGTGGCACTGATCACCGATGGCCGCTTCAGCGGTGCGACGCGGGGCTTCTGTGTGGGCCATGTCGGCCCGGAAGCTGCTCATGGTGGCCCGATTGCGCTGTTGAAGAACGGCGACATCATCACGCTGAACGCGGTCACGGGCGAGATTTCGGTTGCGGTGTCGGATGCCGAGATGGCGCAGCGCAAGACCGAATGGAAAGGTCCGCGCAAGACGGCATACACCAGCGGTGCGATCTACAAGTTCACCAGACTTGTCGGTGGCGCGCGGTGGGGTGCCGTGACTCATCCTGGGGCGAAGGGCGAAAGCCACGTCTACATGGACCAGTAGAGGCCGATGGCCGGTCGCATCACGCAGTTTCTGGAGGGCTGGCACCAGCGCCGGACCGAAGAACGGTGGACGCGGCTGGCCGAGGCGGGGCCAGAGCTGGAAAGCTTCGAGCTGCGGGCCCTGCGGGCCGAGGCGCGGGGCATGCGGCGGCAGCTGGACCGGGTGCTGCAGGTGGCCGATGCGCGGCTTGCAGGGCCGGGGGCGGGGCTGCCGCAGATGCCGCTGGGGACCGACTGGTCCTGGCGTCCTGACCTTTGGCGCGGCGCGCTTCCCGAGCCAGGGACGGTTGCCGCTGGTGACCGGACGCCGCTGGGCGAGGG
Organism: Paracoccaceae bacterium; assembly: GCA_031412255.1. Classification (GTDB taxonomy): domain Bacteria; phylum Pseudomonadota; class Alphaproteobacteria; order Rhodobacterales; family Rhodobacteraceae; genus Tabrizicola. The sequence continues at coordinate 25,519 of JANOCQ010000184.1, forward strand.
AGTCGCCCTTTATCACGACTGCCCGCTGGGCGAGGTTGTGGTGCTGCAGGTCCGCAATGACCGGGTCGAGGACCGCGCCCCTTATGGGCTTGCCATCGACGTCTTCGGCTTCCAGGGCAGTTTTCTCTCGCTGGCGATAAATCTGCCTACGGCGGCTGTCGACGGATTGAAGGTGCGCCACCTGATGCGGGCCGAGATGGTGATCGACAGCGACAGTCCGGTGAAGGCCTACGCGCGGATGAACATCAAGCATGGGCCGAACCAGGCGCAGCCGGTCAGCACGCTTCCCGAGCAGGGTCGTGACAAGATTGCCGAGTTCGACCTGGCCTATTGCGAACTGAACGACAAGCGGATCGAACGGGCTTGGTTGGACCTGATCCTAAATGAGGCGGCCATGACCCGGATCGTGATCCGCGACCTGGTGTTGAGCCGCCGGCCCAGGGCCGAGCTGTAAGGGTGCAGGATGAAGCTTGACGCGGGCAGGGTAACGGGCGGGGTGTGGGAAGCGTTGGTGACAGCGGCCGAGGCCCCGGTGATCGAGGCGGTGCATGGCGGACGGGTGATAGAGGGGGTGGAGGTCCACGCCGTTGCCGGTCAGCCCGGCCGTTTTGCGCTGCGGATGCCGATCCCGGCTTGGGTTCTGAACGAGGGCCTCCAGACGATCCTGGTTCGGTCGGGAGAGGCGACGGTGGCTACAGTGACGCTGGTGGCCGGCGAACCTCTGGATGAGGATATCCAGGCGGAACTGACGCTGCTGCGGGCGGAACTCGACCTCTTGAAGCGGGCGTTCCAGCGACACGTGCGGGAAGGGTAACCCTCGTCGTTCGACTTCGTCTTCTCCTCGGCGGTGTCCCGCGAGCAGCGACGAAGTCGACGACGAGCAGTGGGTCAGAGTTGCGCCAGCAGGTATTCGCCCGCCGAGATCTCGCATCCGGCGCCGATTTCGGGGAAGAACTTGGTGACGACGCCATCCTCGGCCAGCAGCGAATAGCGCTTGGAGCGGGCGAAGAAGCCCAGATGCGGGACGTCGAAGGTCTGGCCGATGGCCTTGGAGAAGCTGGCGTCGGCATCGCCCAGCATGGTGATCCCGGCCGCGGTGGCCCCGGTCGCCTCGCCCCAGGCTTTCATCACGAAGGGATCGTTCACGGATACGCAGATGATCTCGTCGATGCCCTTGTCGGCGAACGTCTGCGCGGTGCGGATGAAGCTGGGGACATGCGCGGTGGAACAGGTGCCGGTGTAGGCGCCGGGCAGACCGAAGATCACGACCTTGCGGCCCTTGAGCTTGTCGGACAGCTGCACCGCCTCGGCCCCGGCGTCGCCCATGTGCAGAAGCGTGGCATCGGGGAGGCTCATACCTTCGGCAATCGTCATTTTCAGTTCCTCATGGTCGCGGCGCGTTGCACCTGTTGCGCCTTGGGTTATAGGGTCCGGCGCGGAACATGCCAGAGGGGGAAGTGCCATGCGGGTGGTGATCGTCGGGGCCGGGCAGGCCGGTGCGGCACTGGCTGCGAAGCTGCGGTCCTTGGGCCACCAGGGCGAGATCGTCATGCTGGGCGACGAGCCCGCGCCGCCCTACCAGCGCCCGCCCCTGTCGAAGGCTTACCTGCTGGGCGAGATGGACGAAGACCGGCTTTGGCTGCGGTCGCCGGAGTTCTGGGCCGAGATCGGGGTGGAGTTGCGGCTGGGGCAGGCGGTGACCGACCTGGACCCGGTGGCGAAGACGGTGACCGTGGGCGGCGAGGTGCTGGAATATGACCATCTGGCGCTGACCACCGGGTCGACTCCCCGGCGGCTTCCGGCGGCGATCGGCGGGTCGCTTGAGGGGGTTTATACCGTCCGGACGCTGGCCGATGTCGATGCGATGCGGGGCGAGTTCCGGCCAAGCCGCAAGGTCATCATCGTCGGCGGCGGCTATATCGGGCTGGAGGCCGCGGCGGTGGCATCGAAGCTGGGGCTGGACGTGACCGTGCTGGAAATTGCGCCGCGCATCCTGCAGCGGGTCGCCTCGCCCGAGACGTCGGATTATGTCCGCGCGCTGCATCAGGCGCATGGAGTGAAGGTGCTGGAGTCCACGGGTCTGAACCGGCTGATCGGCGACGATCGTGTCGAAGGCGCGCTCTTGACTGACGGGCGTCAACTGCTGGCGGACTTCGTGATCGTGGGCGTCGGAATCACGCCGAACACCCATCTGGCCGAGAATGCCGGGTTGGCCATCGACAACGGCATCGCGACGGACGAGCTGGGTCGGACTTCGGACATGTCGATCTGGTCGGCGGGCGATTGCGCCTCCTTCCCGTGGAAGGGGGGCCGCATCCGGCTGGAGTCGGTGGGCAATGCCATTGACCAGGCCGAGGCGGTGGCAGCGAATATTCTGGGGGCCGGCGCGCCCTACGAGGCGAAGCCGTGGTTCTGGTCGGACCAGTACGACCTGAAGCTGCAGATCGCCGGGCTGAACACCGGCTATGACCACATCGTCGCCCGCAAGGGCGCGGGCGACGTGGCAAGCTTCTGGTACTATCGCGGTGCGGGCCTTCTGGCGGTGGATGCGATGAACGACAGTCGCGCCTACATGGTGGGCAAGCGGCTGATCGAGATGGGCAAGTCGCCCGCGCCGGATGTTGTCGTCTCGACGCCTGACCTGAAGGCTTTGCTGAAGGCCTGACTTTCCCTTTAAGGGGCGTTTCCCGGAGACCCGATGCGGATTATTGGCGGCAATAGACGTGGCCTGAAACTTTCCGAGGTCGGCGAGGGTGACACGGCAGCTCATCTGCGCCCGACCTCGGACAGGGTGCGGGAGGCGATTTTCAACCTTCTGATCAACGCCCACGGCAACCCGGTCGCGGGCGCGCGGGTGCTGGACCTGTTTGCGGGCACGGGGGCGCTTGGGCTTGAAGCGCTAAGCCGGGGGGCCTTGCAGGCGACCTTCGTTGACGACGGGACGAAGGCACTGGCGCTGATCCGGGCGAACATCGCCAAGATGCGGGTCGAGGCGGAGACACGGGTAATCCGGCAGGACGCGCGGCGGCTGGGGCCGAACGCTGGGGCGGGATATGGGCTGGTCTTCCTGGACCCTCCTTACGGGAAAGGGCTGGGGGAGGCGGTTTTGGCGGCGATGCTGGCCGAGGGCTGGCTTGCGCCCGGGGCGATGGTTGTGTGGGAAGAGGGCGCGCCGCCGGTGGTGCCGGAGGGCTTCAAACAGGTCGACCAGCGGAAGTACGGGGATACGGTGGTGACATTGCTGCGGGTGGCGGGATGACCCGGCCCGAAGCTGTGTTGTTCGACTGCGACGGGGTCGTCGTGGATAGCGAGGGTCCGACCTTGGCCTTGTTCGTCGAGGAGTTGGCAACACATGGTCTTGCGCTGACGTTGGAGGCCTTCGAGACCGACTATCTGGGCCAGACGGTCGAGATGGTGGCCCGGCAGGCGACGCGCGCCGGGGCGCGGTTGGCGGAGGGGTGGATTGCGCATTTCTATGGCCGGATGGATGAACTGATGGTCGCGGGGGTGCCGCTGATCCCTGGTGTCGTTGAGGTGCTGGACCGCCTAGACGCGGCGGGGGTTCCCTATGCGATGGGGTCAAACGGGTCCTTGGCGAAGATGAAGATCACCTTGGGGCAGCACGGGATCGACGGGCGGTTCAAAGCGGTCTTGTCAGGGCAGGCGCTGGGCGCGCCGAAGCCTGCGCCGGACGTCTATCTGGCGGCGGCGGCGGCCTGCGGGGTGCGGCCCGAGGCTTGCGTGGTGATCGAGGATAGCGCGATGGGCGCGCGGGCGGCGCTGGCGGCGGGGATGCGCTGCTTTGGCTATGCTTCGCACGGGCCGGGAACGGCAACGGCGCGGTCGGTGGCGGGTCTGGGCGTGCCGCTGTTTCACCGCATGGAGGAGTTGCCGGGGTTGCTGGGACTTTAGCAGACGCCTCCTCGTTCGACTTCGTCTTCTCGTCGGACCAGCTTACCCGAAGCGAGGAGTGACGAAGTCATCGACGAGCGGCAGCATTTACAGCTTGCGTCTCGCTCGCAGCGCCGCGCCGATGGTGCCGTCGTCGAGGTAGTCCAGTTCGCCGCCAATGGGCACCCCTTGCGCAAGGGTGGTGATCTGCGCGTCGGTGCCGGAGAGGGCGTCGGCGATGTAATGCGCGGTGGTCTGACCGTCGACGGTGGCGTTGAGCGCGAGGATCACTTCGATGGCGCCCTCATCGGTCACGCGCGCGACGAGGCGGGGGATGCCAAGCTCGTCCGGGCCAATTGCGTCGAGGGCCGAGAGGGTGCCGCCAAGGACGTGGTAGCGGCCCTTGAAGACCTGGCCGCGCTCCATCGCCCAGAGGTCGGCCACGTCTTCCACCACGCAGATTTCACCCGTGGCACGGGCGGGGTTGGCGCAGATGCCGCAGACCTCAGTGGTGGAGATGTTGCCGCAGACGCGACACTCCTTGGCGGAAAGGGCCACCTCGGCCAGGGACTGTGCCAGCGGGGCCATGAGTTGCCCGCGCTTTTTCAGAAGGACCAGCACGGCGCGGCGGGCAGACCTTGGCCCAAGGCCGGGAAGGCGGGCCATCAGTTCGATCAGCGCCTCGATGCCGGTCTCGTCCCTGGTCATCAGAAGGGCAGCTTCATGCCAGGCGGGATGCCCATCGCCTCGGCCAGACGGGACATTTCCTGTTCGCTGCGCGCCTTGGCTTTCAGTTGCGCATCGTGAATGGCGGCGAGGATCAGATCCTCGACGACCTCTTTCTCGGATGCGACCAAGATCGACGGGTCGATGTCGAGGCCGGTGACCTCGCCTTTAGCCGTCGCGCGGGCCTTCACCAAACCCGCCCCGGCTTCGCCCACCACCACGATGCGGGCGAGGTCTTCCTGCATCTCGGCCAGCTTGCCCTGCATTTCCGTCGCGGCTTTCATCATCTTGGCCATGTCGCCAAGCCCGCCCAGACCTTTCAGCATGTCGTTCTCCGTCTGTTTCCTATGAGATACGGGCTGTGGGGTCTGGGTGCAAGGTTACGTCGTGGCACGGAAGAGCATTCGGCGCGGGCTGAAACCGTTGGCGCGGAAGAAGGCTTGGGCGTCCGTGTTGGCAGCCCAGGTGTCCAGCATGATTTCGTCGGCCTGCAGGTCGCGGTCGAGTTGCCGGGCAGCTTGCAGAAGCGCGCGGCCCTGGCCCTGGCGGCGGGCGTCGGGGGCGACGGCGATGTGGTCGATCATCAGGCGGCGGTAGCCGGGCGAGAAGATCGACGGCTCGCGGGTCTGAAGCTGGCAGAGGGCGTAAGCAGTGGCGGGGTCGCCGGTCAGGAAGGCGGTGCAGGCGGGGTCGGTCAGGCGGTCGGCGAAGTAATGCGTGAGCGCCTGGGGGTCGGGGTCGGGGAAGAACGCCTCGGGGTAGTGGGCGGCGTGCCAGGATTGGACGTGGGCATTCAGGCGGGCCAGCGTTGCGGCGTCGTCGTGGGTGGCACGGCGGGGGGTCATTGCAGGTCCGCCGATTTCCAAGCGGAAACTGGTCCGGAATCAAATGGATTTCCCGGTGCGCGCCTCATTCTTCGAAGGGGTCCCAGTCTTGATCGTGCTCGGGATCGGCTTGGGGCAAAGCAGCTTCGGCGGCTTGGGCGGTGATGGCTTCGGGAGAGCGGACCTCGGTGATCTTCGCGCCGGGGAAGGCGGTGAAGATGGCTTGGACGAGGGGATTCTCGGCGGCTTCGGCGCGGACTTGGGCGAGGGTGCTGTCGCGGGACTCGGCGATGGTGGAAGCACCGCCGGAGGAGACGACCGAGACGCCCCAGCGCGCGCCGGTCCAGCTTTGCAGGCGCTGGCCAAGGCGCGAGGCGAGATCGGGCCTGGCACCGGGGGCGGGTTCGAACTCGATCCGGCCGGGGGCATAGCGGGCGAGGCGGAGGCCGGTCTCGACCTCGTTCAGAAGCAGCATGTCGCGTTTCTGGCGGATCAGTTCGACCACGGACTCGAAGGTGGCGTAGACCTGTAGCTGCCCTTCAGCCAAAGCCGGGGCGGTTGCGGTCATTGTCGGGCCCCGGCTCGGGGCGGAGTGGACGGGAGCCAAGCGGGGGGAGTGGACGGTGGAGCCGCCGGCGGGTGCGCCGCCTTGCAGGCCGCCACCTCCGCCCGAGGGCGGGCGGGGCTGGTCGGAGAGCTTTCTTACCAGCGTTTCGGGGTCGGGCAGATCGGCGACGTGGGTCAGGCGGATGACGGCCATCTCGGCGGCCATCATCGCGTTCGGGGCAAGTGCCACCTCTTCGATGGCCTTCAGCAGCATCTGCCACATGCGGGTCAAGGCGCGCATCGGCAGGCGGCTGGCCATGTCCTGGCCGCGCGACTGTTCGTCGGGCGGCGTGGTCGGGTCCTCGGCCGCCGCCGGGTTGATCTTGATGACGGAAATCCAGTGCGTGATCTCGGCCAGGTCGCGCAGGACGGCCATCGGATCGGCGCCGTCGGCGTATTGGCCGCCGAGTTCCGACAGCGCGGTTGCCGTGTCGCCCTTCATGATCAGGTCGAACAGGTCAAGCGTGCGGCCCCGGTCGGCGAGGCCCAGCATGGCGCGGACCTGTTCGCCCGAGGTCTCGCCAGCGCCATGGGCGATGGCCTGGTCCATCAGGCTCATGGCATCGCGAACCGAACCTTCTGCGGCGCGGGTGATCAGGGCGAAGGCGTCCTGCGCAAGTTTGGCGCCTTCCATGTCGGCGACCTTTCCGAGGTGGGCCATCATCACTTCCGGCTCGATCCGCTTCAGGTCGAAGCGCTGGCAGCGGGACAGGACCGTGACGGGGACCTTGCGGATTTCCGTGGTGGCGAAGATGAATTTGACGTGGGAAGGGGGTTCCTCCAGCGTCTTCAACAGGGCGTTGAAAGCGGCGGTGGACAGCATGTGCACTTCGTCGATGATGTAGACCTTGAAGCGCGCCGAGGCGGCTCGATAGTGGACCGAGTCGATAATTTCGCGGATGTCGCCGACCCCGGTGCGCGAGGCCGCGTCCATCTCCATCACGTCGACGTGGCGGCCTTCGGCGATGGCGATGCAGGGCTCGCAGACGCCGCAGGGTTCTGTCGTGGGGCCGCCCGTGCCGTCGGGGCCGATGCAGTTCAGTCCTTTGGCGATGATCCGCGCCGTGGTGGTCTTGCCGACCCCGCGAACGCCGGTCATCACGAAGGCATGGGCGATCCGGTCCGCCGCGAAGGCGTTCTTCAGGGTGCGCACCATCGCCTCTTGCCCGATGAGGTCGGCAAAGGTCTGCGGGCGGTACTTGCGGGCAAGGACCTGATAGGCTTTCTCG
>JANOCQ010000185.1:0-5519 GCA_031412255.1 Paracoccaceae bacterium
CCGCGCCAATTCAACCCCCCCCCCCCGAACCACGGGCCCGGGTTTTGCCCCGGCCTTTAAATCCTGCCCCACGTACCCCGGGGGGGGGGGGGGTTTCAACCCCCCGCACCGACCGAAATCACTGAGGAATGTCGCCCGTGATGCCTTCAACGTAGAAGTTCATCCCCAATAGGTCGCCATCGGGAGCGGTCGCCCCCTCCGCCAGCCAGGGCGAGCCGTCCTGCTTGTTGATCGGCCCGGTGAAGGGGTGATAGGTCCCCGCCGCGATGGAATCGCGCAGCGCTTCGGCTTCGGCTTTCACTTCCGCCGGAACCGCCGCCGTGATCTCACCGATCTCGACCTCGCCGCCAGCGATGCCTTCCCAGGCGTCCTGTTGCGCATAGGTCCCGTCCAGCAAAGCGCCGACACGCTTCACGTAATAGGGCGCCCAGTTGTCGATGATCGACGACACCCGCGGCCCGTCCTTGTATTCCGCCATGTCCGAGGCCTGGCCAAAGCCGATCACTGCGCCATTGGTCTTGGCAGCCTCGGCCAGCGGAGCGGTCGAATCGGTGTGCGATGCGATCACGTCCACGCCCTGGTCGATCAGCGCCTTGGCGGCGTCAGCCTCCTTGGCCGGGTCGAACCAGGTGAAGGCCCAGACGACCGACAGCTCCACGTTCGGGTTGGCCTTCTTGGCGTGCAGGTAATAGCTGTTGATCCCCATGACGACTTCGGGGATCGGGAACGACCCGATGTAGCCGATCTTGTTCGACTTGGTCATCTTGCCCGCGATGTGGCCCTGCACCGCACGACCCTCATAGAAGCGGGCGTTGTAGGTCGACACGTTGGCATGGTCGCGCTTGAACCCGGTGGCATGCTCGAACTTCACGTCCGGGAACTTGGCCGCAACGGCGTTGGTCGGGTCCATATATCCGAAGGACGTCGTGAAGATGATGTTGCACCCACCCAGCGCCATCTGGGTCAGCACCCGTTCGGCATCCGCACCCTCTGGCACGTTCTCCTGCCACTGGATCTCGACCTTGTCGCCAAACTCTTTCTGCACCGCCAAAGCACCCTCGTGGTGCTGGAAGGTCCAGCCGCCATCGCCGATCGGGCCGACATAGACGAAGCAGGCCTTCACCTTGTCCATGCCCTGCGCAAAGGCGCCACCCGAAGCCAGCAGCAGCCCCATCGCGGCGGTCGCAAGCAAGTTTCTACGTTTCATTCCAGTTCTCCCCGTAAAGGCGGCGCGTTTCCCCGCGCCGCAGCCATGAGCCTCATCGCGAGGCGTGAAAGTTTTGACCCAGCGAAGCCGGAGCCCCATTGGCCTTGCCCTTGCGTCCCGCCGACATGATGACCAGCACAAGGATGGTTATCAGATAGGGGGCCATGGACAAGTACTCGACCGGGATGCCCGACCCTGCGACCTGAAGGTTCAGCTGCAGCACGGTAATCCCGCCGAAAAGATAAGCACCGATCAGAACGCGCCAGGGTTTCCAGCTGGCAAAGACCACGATGGCCAGCGCGATCCACCCCGCCCCCGCCGTGATGCCGTCCACCCATTGCGGCACGCGGGCCAGGCTGACATAGGCTCCGCCCATCCCCGCCATCGCCCCGCCGAAGGCAATGCACATCAGCCGGATGCGGTTGACCTTGTAACCCAGCGCATGCGCCGCCTCGTGGCTTTCGCCCACCGCGCGGATGATCAGCCCGATCCGGGTGGACTTCAGCACCCACCACAGCACAGCCGTCATCAGGATGCTGAAATAGACCATCCAGTCATGCCCGAAGAGGATCGGCCCCACCACCGGCAAATCCGCCAGAACATCGGGCAGAAACTGCCCGGTGGGCGGCGGCTTGATCCCGTTGTACCCTTGCCCGCCCAGCGAGCTTACCCCCAGCCCGAACAGCGTCAACGCCAACCCCGTCGCCACCTGGTTCGCGAGGAAGACCTGCGTCAGCAGCGCGAAGATCAGACTCAGCACCGCCCCCGCCACAGCCCCGCCGATGAACCCCAGCACCGGACTCCCCGTCTCCACCGCCACGATGAACCCGCCCAGCGCGCCGATGACCATCATCCCCTCGACGCCCAGGTTCAGCACGCCCGAACGCTCTACCACCGTCTCGCCCAGGGCCGCCATCAGGATCGGCACGGCGCTGGCCATCAGCGTGGCGATCAGGATGACCGGATTGATTCCGCCAATGTCCATCTCAGTGCGCCCCCACATGCAGCCGGAATCGGTAATTCGTCAGCACATCCACCGCCAACAGAAAGAACAGCAGCATCCCCTGGAACACCTGGATCGCCGCATCCGGCAAGCCCAGGTTGGTCGAGGCCATCTCGCCCCCCACGTAGGTCAGCGCCATCAGAAATCCGGCCAAGACGATGCCCAGCGGATTAAGACGGCCCAGGAAGGCCACGATGATTGCGGTGAACCCGTAGCCGGTGTTGAAATCGATGCTGATCTGCCCTGCCGGTCCCGTCACCTCGAACATCCCCGCCAGCCCCGCCAGCGCGCCCGAAATCCCCATGCACATGACGACCAGCCGCGCCGGGCTGACACCATGAAACCTCGCCGCCCTTGGCGCCTGCCCGGCAAGCTTGATCTGGAAACCGGCCTGATGCCGCGTCAGCAGGATATAGGCCAGGACCGCCGTCACCAGCGCCGCCACGCCCCCCCAGTGCAGCCCCAGCGGCTCATAGAGGAACCCGTTCTGCGCCGCAGGATAGCTGGAGAAATTGCGGCTTCCCGGAAACCCCATCCCTTCGGGATTCTTCAGAAACCCGGTCGAGGCCTTGGCCAGGATCGTCTCGGCCACATAGACCAGCATCAACGACACAAGGATCTCGTTGGTGTTGAACCGCGTCTTCAGGATCGCCGGGATCATCGCCCAGGCCCAGCCGCCGAAGGCTCCGGCGACGACCATCACCGGAAAGATCCAGCGGCTCTCGGTCGGAAAGACCGCAAGACCGACACCCGCGCCGACGATGGCACCCATGATGTACTGCCCCTCGGCCCCGATGTTCCATATGCCTGCCCGGAAGCCCAGGGCCAAGCCGATGGCGATCAGGATCAGCGGCCCCGCCTTCACCAGCAACTGCCCACGCAGATAGAAGGCGAACTCGCCGAAGACCGGGTCCCAGAAGATCGTGCGAATGACCTCGAACGGGTTCTTCCCCATCGCGGCGAACAGGATGCCGCCTGCGATCATCGTCAGGATCACCGCAACCGGGGGCGTCGCATAAAGCCAGAACCGGCTCGGGGTGGGGCGCTTCTCAAGCCTCAGCACGACGCACTCCCCATTCTATGTCCACAAGTGTCCTGGGGGGTTGGCCATTGAGTCCGCCATTGCTTCGAGGACCAATGGACGACGGGGGCTGGCCCCCCGCGCGACATCCCGGCCCGTGCACCGTCAAACGACGTCAGACCAACGCTGCAACCCGCGCCTCCCCTCCCGCCGCGTGGGGAGGGGCCGGGGAAGGGGGCCACCCGGAAAATCGTCTCAAGCCACATGATGCGCGACCTCCATGCCATGCGCGCCGCCCATCATCAGCCCGATCTCGTCCATCGTCAGACCCTCGGTGGGCCGCGGCTTGGTCAACCGCCCCTCGTTCAGCACCGCAAAGCTGTCCGACACCTCCAGCAACTCATCCAGGTCCTGCGAAATCACCACCACCGCCGCACCCTCCCCCGCCCGGTCCAGAATGCTCTGCCGGATCTGCGCCGCCGCAGCAGCGTCCACGCCCCAGGTCGGCTGGTTGATCACGATGACCGACGCTCCCTGCATCAACTCGCGCCCCATCAGGAACTTCTGCAGATTACCGCCCGACAAGGCCCGCGCTGCCACGTCGGGACCCGGAGTCCGCACGTCATACGCCGCGATGATCTCCTCCGCGAACTTCCGCGTCCCCGCCCAGTCGACGAACCCGTTCTTGGTCAGCCCCTTGCGGACCCCCGCCGTCAGGAAAGCGTTCTCCACCAGCGACATGTCCGGGGCCGCCGAGTGACCATAACGATCCTCCGGTGCTGCCACCAACCCGGCGCGCCGACGATCCACCGGCCCCCGGTCGCCCAGCGGCTGCCCCGCGATCCGCACCCGGTCTGCCCCTGACTTCAACTCCCCCGACAATGCGAGCAAAAGCTCATCTTGTCCGTTCCCTGCGACCCCCGCGATCCCGAGCACCTCGCCCTTCGCGACGGTAAAGCTGATCCCTTTCAACGACGTCCCGAATGGAATGGGCGAGTTCACCGACAAATCCGACACCCCCAGGGCCACCTCGCCCTTCGCCCCCAACCGCCGCTCCGGAGTCTTCAACGCCTGCCCGACCATCAGCTCCGCCATCTCCCGCGCCGTCCGGTCCCGAGGCGTGCAGGTCGCCACGACCTTCCCGCGCCGCAGGATCGTCGCCTCGTCGCACAGCGTTTTGATCTCCTCCAGCTTGTGGGAAATATACAGGATCGCCGTGCCTTCGCTGGACAACTGCCGCAGCGTCTTGAACAGGATCTCCACCTCCTGCGGCGTCAGCACAGAAGTAGGCTCATCCATGATCAGAAGCTTCGGTTCCTGCAGCAGGCACCGGATGATCTCCACCCGCTGCCGTTCGCCCGCCGACAGATCGCCCACCATCCGCGACGGGTCCAAGGGCAGCCCATACTCCTCCGACACCGCCCGGATCTTCGCCGCCAGTTCCCGCATCGGCGGTGGGTTCTCCATCCCCAGCGCCACGTTCTCCGCCACGTTCAGCGCCTCGAACAGGCTGAAATGCTGGAACACCATCGCCACGCCCAGCCGACGCGCCTCCGCCGGCTTGCCAGGCTGATAGGTCGCACCGCGCAGGGTCATCGTCCCGCTATCGGGCCGCACCAGACCATAGATCATCTTAACCATGGTCGACTTGCCCGCCCCGTTCTCCCCCAAAAGCGCGTGAATCTCCCCTTCCCCGATCGAGAAGGTGACGTCGCTGTTCGCCACCACCCCGGGATAGGCCTTGGTGATCCCGTCGACTCGCAGCAATTCCGGTCGCGTCATGCCCGCATCTCCCTTGCCGCCGTCTTGGGCGCTTTCAACAGTTCCCCCGCCACGCCCACCGCAATCGCCTGCGGATGCTTGCCCAAGGCCGGATCGCCAATCGGACACCTGATCCGCGAAATGGCCTCAGCCGAATGCCCCAAAGCCCCCAACCGCGACCGAAACCGCCCCCATTTCGTGGCCGAGCCAATCAACCCGCAACTCCTGAAGCCCCGGTTAAGAAGCCTGTGACACAACTCCAGGTCCAGCGCGTGACTATAGGTCAGCACCAGATGCTCCGCCCCCACCGGCGCATGGTCCGCCACCAAGGCCGGATCGCCCGCGGGAACCACGGTCACTCCAACCGGCACTCCTTCAGGAAACCGCTCCACCCCAACATCCACCCAGGTCACCGCAATCCCCGGCAGCGGTGCCAGCACGGCCACCAAAGCCCGCCCCACATGCCCCGCGCCCCAGACCCAGACCTGCCGCTCCGCCTCCGCCACCGGCTCCACCAGCCACCCTGC
>JANOCQ010000186.1:0-23958 GCA_031412255.1 Paracoccaceae bacterium
TCGAATCGTCCTTTGCGATCTATCATCAGCGGTATTCGACAAACACCTTCCCGCAGTGGTGGCTGGCCCAGCCGTTCCGCATGCTGGCCCACAACGGCGAGATCAACACGCTGAAGGGCAACGTCAACTGGATGAAATCGCACGAAATCCGGATGGCGTCGAACAACTTTGGCGAAGCGGCCGAGGATATCAAGCCGATCATCCCGGCGGGGACGAGCGACTCCGGCGCGCTGGATGCGGTGTTCGAGGTGCTGGTGCGGTCGGGGCGGTCGGCTCCGATGGCCAAGACGATGCTGGTGCCGGAAGCCTGGTCGAAGCAGACGGTGAACATGCCGAAGGCTTGGGCGGACATGTATTCCTACTGCAACTCGGTCATCGAGCCGTGGGACGGTCCGGCGGCCCTGGCGATGACCGACGGGCGCTGGGTTTGCGGGGGCTTGGACCGGAATGGCCTCCGCCCGATGCGCTATGTGGTGACGGGCGACGGGTTGCTGATCGCGGGGTCGGAGGCTGGCATGGTGCCGGTCGATGAATCCACGATCCGCGAAAAGGGCGCGCTGGGGCCGGGGCAGATGATCTCGGTCGATATGGTCGAGGGGAAGCTTTACCACGACGTTGAAATGAAAGACAAACTTGCCGCCGCGCAGCCGTATGGCGAGTGGGTGGGCAAGATTGTCGACCTGAACGCTTTGTTGAAGGATATCCCGGAGACGCAAAGCTTTACCGGCGGCGACCTGCGCAAGCGGCAGATCGCGGCTGGGTTCACCATCGAGGAGCTGGAGCAGGTTCTGGCCCCGATGGCCGAGGACGGGAAAGAGATGGTCGCCAGCATGGGCGATGATACTCCGCCTGCGGTGCTGTCGTCGGTCTACCGGCCGCTGTCGCACTACTTCCGGCAGAACTTCAGCCAGGTGACGAACCCGCCCATCGACAGCTTGCGCGAGGGGCGCGTGATGTCCTTGAAGACCCGCTTCGGCAACCTGCGGAACGTGCTGGACGAGAACAACTCCCAGACGGAAATCCTGGTGCTGGAAAGCCCCTTTGTCGCGAACCGTGAGTTCGAGGTGATGGTGGAGCGGTTCGGCGATCAGGTGGCGTTCATCGACTGCACCTTCCCGGTGGGAGAGGGGCTGGACGACCTGCGGCAGGGACTGGAGCGTATCAGGGCCGAGGCTGAGGATGCGGTGCGGTCGGGGGCCGGGCAACTGGTCCTGACGGATGAGCATCAGGGGCCGGTGAAGGTTGGGATGCCGATGATCCTTGCGACCTCGGCGGTGCATTCATGGCTGACGCGCAAGGGGCTGCGGACATTCTGTTCGATCAACGTGCGGTCGGCGGAATGCATCGACCCGCATTACTTCGCGGTGCTGATCGGGTCGGGGGCAACGACAGTGAACCCGTATCTCGCGCAGGATTCTATTGCGGACCGGATCGACCGGGGGCTGCTGGATGGTTCCCTCACCGATTCGATGCGGCGGTATCGGGATGCCATCGATTCAGGGCTTCTAAAGATCATGTCGAAGATGGGGATTTCGGTTGTCTCCAGCTATCGCGGCGGTCTGAACTTTGAGGCGGTGGGTCTGAGCCGCGCGATGGTGGCCGAGTATTTCCCGGGGATGCAGTCGCGCATTTCGGGCATCGGTCTCACGGGCGTCGAGCAGAAGCTGGAAGAGGTCCACAAACGCGGCTGGCTGGGCGGCGCGGACGTGCTGCCGATTGGCGGGTTCTACAAGGCGCGGCGGTCGGGCGAGAAGCACGCCTGGGAAGCGCAGACGATGCACATGCTGCAATCGGCCTGTGACCGGGCAAGCTATGATCTGTGGAAGCAGTATTCGGCGGCGATGCGGTCGAACCCGCCGATCCATCTGCGGGATCTCTTGGACATCAAGACCCTGGGCAAGCCGGTGCCGATTGAGGAGGTCGAGTCGATCACCTCGATCCGCAAGCGGTTCGTGACGCCGGGGATGTCTTTGGGCGCGCTAAGCCCCGAGGCGCACAAGACGCTGAACGTGGCTATGAACCGTATCGGGGCGAAGTCTGACAGCGGCGAGGGTGGCGAGGACCCGGCGCATTTCGTCCCGGAGCCAAACGGGGACAACCCCTCCGCCAAGATCAAGCAGGTGGCGTCGGGGCGCTTTGGCGTGACGGCGGAGTATCTGAACGCTTGCGAAGAGCTGGAGATCAAGGTCGCCCAAGGGGCAAAGCCCGGTGAGGGTGGCCAGCTGCCGGGGATGAAGGTCACGGCGCTGATCGCTCGGCTGCGGCATTCGACGCCGGGAGTGACGCTGATCTCCCCGCCGCCGCACCATGACATCTATTCGATCGAGGACCTGGCGCAGCTGATCTACGACCTGAAGCAGATCAACCCGCGCGCCAAGGTTACGGTGAAGCTGGTGTCGTCGTCGGGCGTGGGCACGATTGCGGCGGGGGTGGCCAAGGCCAAGGCCGACGTGATCCTGATCTCGGGCCACAACGGCGGGACGGGGGCTTCCCCGGCGACGTCGATCAAGTACGCGGGCCTGCCGTGGGAGATGGGCCTGACAGAGGCGCATCAGGTGCTGGCGATGAACAACCTGCGTGAGCGGGTGACCTTGCGCACCGATGGGGGTCTGCGGACGGGCCGCGATATCGTGATGGCGGCGATGATGGGGGCCGAGGAATACGGCATCGGCACCGCCGCGCTGATCGCGATGGGCTGCATCATGGTGCGCCAGTGCCAGTCGAACACCTGCCCGGTGGGGGTCTGCACGCAGAACGAGGCGCTGCGGGCCAAGTTCACTGGCAGCGCTGACAAGGTGGTGAACCTGATCACCTTCTACGCGCAGGAAGTGCGGGAGATCCTCGCGTCGATTGGTGCGCGGTCGATGGACGAGATCATCGGGCGGGCGGACCTGCTGACGCAGGTGTCTCGTGGTGCGGCCAACCTCGACGACCTGGACCTGAACCCGATGCTGATCAGCGTCGATGGGGCGCGGGCGATCACCTATGACCGGACGAAGCCGCGCAATGCCGTGCCCGATACGCTGGACGCCGAGATCATCAAGGACGGTCATCGGTTCTTCGAGGACGGCGAGAAGATGCAGCTGTCTTACGCGGTGCGGAACACGCTGCGGACGATTGGCACGCGGGCATCCAGCCATATCGTGAAGAAGTTCGGGATGCGCAACGCTTTGCAGCCCGACCATCTGACGGTCAAGCTGACCGGGTCTTGCGGGCAGTCCTTGGGGGCGTTCAGCGTCCGGGGTCTGAAGCTGGAAGTGCAGGGCGACGCCAACGACTATGTGGGCAAGGGCCTCTCGGGCGGCACGATCACCGTGCGGCCGCTGATGTCCTCGCCGCTGAAGGCCGAGGAGAACACGATCATCGGCAACACCGTGCTTTATGGTGCGACCGATGGGTTCCTGTTCGCCAGTGGTCGGGCAGGGGAGCGGTTCGCGGTGCGGAACTCGGGCGCTGCGGTGGTCGTGGAAGGCTGCGGATCGAACGGGTGTGAATACATGACCGGCGGTGTCGCGGTGATCCTGGGCCGGATCGGTGCGAACTTCGGGGCGGGGATGACCGGTGGCATGGCGTATGTCTACGACCCGGAAGGCGTGGCAGAGGACTTCATGAACATGGAGTCGATCCTGACCTGCGCCGTCGAACATCCGCACTGGGAGATGCAACTGAAAGGTCTTGTCGCCCGCCATCTGGACGAAACCGGGAGCCGGATCGCCGATCGGATCCTGTCAAATTGGGACCGCGAGCGGCTGAACTTCCTGCAGGTCTGTCCGAAGGAAATGCTGGACCGGCTGCCCTATCCGCTCTCGGACGAGGTGGCGAAGGTTCCGGCCGAGTGAATGAGAAAGGCCCCGGAGGTGATCCGGGGCCTTTTCACTTTCGCAGGGCTGCGTTCAATCCTCGGACGAACGGGCCCAGAGGTTGATGTCCTTTTCCTCGGAGATGGCGTCGATCTGGGCCAGTTCGTCCGCGGTGAAGTCCAGCTTCTGCAAGGCGCCGACGCAATCGATGACCTGTTCCGGTTTGGACGCCCCGATCAGCGCCGAGGTGATTCCGCCGTTCCGCAGCACCCAGGCCAGCGCCATCTGCGCCAGCGTCTGACCGCGGGCGGCGGCCATGTCGTTCAACTTCTTTACCGAGCCGATGGCCTTTTCAACGACGGACGGATGCAGCGACTTGTCCTGTGTGGCACGGCTGCCGGCGGGGATGCCATTGAGATACTTGTTCGTCAGGATCCCCTGCGCCAGGGGCACGAAAGCGATGGAGCCGACGCCAAGTTCCTTCAGCGTCTCCTTCAGCCCGTCGGTTTCGACCCAACGGTTCAAGATGTTGTAGCTGGGCTGGTGGATCACCAGAGGCGTGCC
This sequence comes from Paracoccaceae bacterium, assembly GCA_031412255.1. Taxonomy (GTDB): domain Bacteria; phylum Pseudomonadota; class Alphaproteobacteria; order Rhodobacterales; family Rhodobacteraceae; genus Tabrizicola. The sequence continues at coordinate 4,365 of JANOCQ010000186.1, forward strand.
GAGGTCCTTCAAGATCGCCACCGCCTCGCGCGTGCGCTGACTGTTGTAACTGGAGATACCGACATACTGCGCCCGGCCCGATCGGACGATGTGGTCCAGGGCACCCATCGTCTCTTCCAGCGGCGTGTCGGGATCAAAGCGGTGCGAATAGAAGATGTCGACATAATCAAGGCCCATGCGCTTCAGCGACTGGTCGCAGGAGGCGATGACATACTTGCGGCTGCCCCATTCGCCGTATGGGCCGTCCCACATCTCGTAGCCAGCCTTGGAGGAGATGATCAGCTCGTCCCGAAGGGAACGGAAGTCGGTTCGGAGGAGTTCGCCAAACGCCTCTTCCGCACTGCCGGGCGGAGGGCCGTAATTGTTGGCGAGGTCGAAGTGCGTAATGCCAAGGTCGAAGGCGGTGCGGCAGATCGCCTGCTTGGTGGCATGTGGAGTGTCGTGGCCGAAGTTGTGCCAAAGCCCGAGGCTGATCGCGGGCAGTTTCAGGCCGGATTGGCCGCAGCGGTTGTAGATCATCCGCTGGTAGCGGTCGGCGGCGGGGGTGTAGGTCATCGGGGTCCTCCTGTTGGCGCTATCATGCTCTGCAAGGCCGGAGGCTTCAAGTTGCGCTGGCTGGCAATCCGGGGGATGGTTGCCGGATGAAGATCATCCGCGAAGTTTGGGAGTTTCTGGTCTGCGTCTGGACACGGGTCGGGGACGGGCATTTCGGCCTGATCGCCGCCGGCGTTGCCTTTTTCGCGATGTTTGCGGTTTTTCCCGGGCTGGCGGCGGCGGTCGCGGTCTGGGGCATGTTTGCCGACCCTGGCGTAATCGAGGGCTATCTGACGGTTGGAGAGCGCTTTCTGCCGCCCGAGGCACGGACCTTGATCCATGACCAGGTGATGGGGCTGATTACTGCACCGCGGACGGCGTTGCAGTGGACGACTCTGCTGTCCCTGCTGATCGCGCTTTATTCGGCGCGGGCGGGGGTTTCGGCCTTGGTGCAGGGCCTGGATGTGGTGCACCGCTCGCAGCCCCGACGGTGGCTTTGGGGTTGGGCAGTCGATTTCCTGCTGACTGGCGCTCTGATCGGGGCCTTGTTCGTTGCATTGGTGACGGTCGTTGTGGTGCCGGTGCTGCTCAACTTCGTCCAGCTGGGCACGTTCGAGGCCTGGCTGACCAAAGTTCTGCCCTGGGCGGCGATGTTTCTTCTGGTGGTGACCTGCCTGTCCATTCTGTACCGCTTCGGCCCCAACGTGCCTGGCGGGTTCCGTTCGCCCTGGATCAGCGTCGGAGTACTGGTCGCGGCTGTGGCCTGGGCAGGGGTGTCGATCGGATTTTCGGTCTATCTCGCCAACTTCAACAGTTACAATGCGATCTACGGCTCTATCGGCGCGGTGATCATCCTGATGATGTGGCTTTACCTGTCGGTCTGGTCGATCCTGCTGGGCGGCGCGATCAATGCAGAGCTTGATGCCCGGCTGCGCGACCGTTGGCCCTGGCGGCAGGCGGCGTTCCTGCGCCGGACAGAAGAGCGGCGGGACTAGAATCCCGCGTCGGGCAGGCCGCAGAAAGGATCGACCGGGTTCTTGCCCTGGAATTCCGCACGGCCCAGCAGGCACTCCAGAGTGGCGCGCTGCATCGAGTCCATCGACGCGTAGGCGTTGACCACGCAGGGTAAACGCGGCGCGTCGTAAAGGTAGTAGGGATAGCCGAAGGAGATCAGCGCCGTCGGCACCTCGTGCCAATGGCGCGCCATCGCACCATGCATCCCGCCGGTCAGGCGGTTCCAGTCGAGGAAGATGCGGCCCCTCGTTAGCAGCGTCTCCTCGGCCATGACGTAAAGCACCAGATCGAAGCTGCGCGGGTCCGGCCGGGCGGTGGGATCGTAAAGCGTGACGTCGAAGCCTTCCGCGCTGAGAAGGTCGGGGAAGATCATGGGCATCCCCTCACCATGCAGCGGGGTAACGATCCCGGTGCTATAGACCAGGACCCGGCGGTGGTGGGCGGGGGATAGCGGCAGAATCCCCTGCACCTCCTTGACAAGCGTCGGGGCGCGGGCGGTGATCTTGCGCGCGGCTTCGGCGCTGTCGGGAAGCGCAAGTCTTGCCCGGTCCGCCGGGGCCTTGCCGTCCTTGTGCAGACCAAGCGTGGCCTTCAGGCCAAGGATGCGGATCATCGCCTCGTCCAGCCGTGCGGCAGTGATCCGGCCATCGTCCAGCGCGGCGTCGATCCGGGCAATGTCGGCCTCGGGTTCATCGGAGAAAAGGATGACGTCGCAACCGGACGAAACCACTTCGGGCAACGCCACGTCGCGATGCGCCCAGGCACCAAGACCCGCCATCGGCGTCGCGTCCGAAACGATGAGGCCGTTGAAGCCGAGCTCTTCGCGTAGAAGGGTCTGGTTCAGCAGCCGCGAGGTCGATGCTGGCCGGTAGGCTTCAAGCCCGGCATCGGGGTCCCGGGCCAGGACATAGGCCGGGAAGGCGTTATGGGCGGACATGACCGACATCACCCCCGCCTCGATCGCCGCGCGGTAGAGCGCACCGTGGCTGGCGTTCCAGTCTTCGATGGTGAGCGGGTTCACTGTAGTGACAAGGTGCTGATCACGGTCGTCGTGGCCTTCACCGGGCCAGTGCTTGACCGTCGCGGCAACGCCTGCGGTCTGCAACTCGCGGATATGCGCCAAGGCGTGGTCCCGGATGCGGTCGGGGTCCGACCCCAGGCCGCGCGTTGCGACGATGGGCGAACGGAACAGGGCGTTGATGTCGATCACCGGCGTGAAAGACCAGTTCACGCCGGCCGCCCGCGCTTCCGTGGCCATGATCCGGGCAATGGTGGCCGAGGCTTGCACGTCGTCGACAGCGGCCAAAGCCAGCGGGTTCGGCACCTCGGTCCCAAAGGAGGGACTCATTCGGCTGCCCTCCAGATCGGCGCTGATGAAGTATGGAATCGTGGCAGACCGCCGCAAGGCGTCCAGCGTATCCAGTTCTGCCGTAGCATCCGGGCCGAAGAACTTGGTGATGCCTGCCGGTGCGAGTGAAGTGATCCGCTCCACCACCTCAGGGCCGCTGCCAAAGCAGATGTGGACGAAAAGCTGACGGACCTTGGTGGCGCGGTCCATGCCGGACAGGGTGGTGCGAACCCAGTTGCGTCCGTCGGCGTCAAGGTTGAAGGGTGCGGCAGAGAGGATGCGGTCGATCTGGTCCATGAGATGCCTTATTGCGCAGCGATTTCACGGGTGGCGGGGGCCAGGATCGCCTCGGTCACTTCGGAGAGCGCCAGCGCCGCCGCCCCATGTGCCCAGAGAAGGTCGCCCCAAGCATGGATCTCGATCGGCGGGCGGGGGCGGCCGGTGTTGATCGCCAGGTTCTCCATCTCGTCCAAGGTCTCGGCGGCGTAGAGGTAGTCGTAGCGCATCCGTTCGCCGGATAGGATGATCAGCGACGGGTCAAAGAGGTTGACGACGTTGGACAGCCCAAGTGCCAGATAGCGTCCGGCACGGCGGAAGATCGACTTCGCGGTCACGTTGCCGGCCTTGGCGTGGTCGTACAGGCTTTCGAGAAGGACGTTGATCGGCTGGCTTTCCTTGTGGCCCCAGTTCAACGCCGTCGTTGCCTCGCGCGCAAGTGCGTAGTCGGCGACATAGGCCTCGATGCAACCGCGCTGGCCGCAGCGGCAGAGCGCGCCGTCCAGTTGGACCTTCATGTGCCCCAGTTCCATCCCCAGACGCTGGGCGCCGCGATAGATACGGTGGTTCATCACGAAGCCCATGCCGACGCCGTGTTCGATGGTCACAACGGCAAAGTCTGACAAGCTGCGGCCAGCCCCGAACCACAGTTCGGCCAGTGCAACAAGGTTGGCGTCATTGTCGACATAGGCGGGCAGGCCAAGCCGGGCGGTGGCGGCAGCGGCAATGGGGACATTGCGTTCGGCCAGGATCGAGGACCAAAAGACCGTGCCTTCCGCACAGTCGACGAAACCGGGCAGGCCGATGCCAAGCGCCGAAAGGTCGGATCGTTCCATCTTGGCCTTGGCGCAAACTCGGTCCAGCAAGGTTTCGATGATCTCAAGGATTTCCGGCAGCGACATTGGGCCCGGGCGGCGGGGAATGGCATCGTCGGCGATCAGCTTTCCGGCGAAGTCGACGATCACGGCGGTGTGCTCGCGGTCGGAAAGCTTCATCCCCGCAACACGGTGTGCTTGCGCCCGCACACCCAGCGCCACGGCGGGCCGGCCCCGTCCGGCGTCGTTGTCGCGGGGGGCGGCGACCTCTTCGATGAGACCCGCTTCGATCAACTCGGACGAGATGGTTGTGACCGAAGCCGGGCTGACGCCCAGGTCCTTGGCCAGCTGCACGCGGGGAATCAATCCGGCGGCACGGACCAGCTCGAACACCTGCTGGCGCAGTGGTCGCTGGCTTTCGGTGAGCGGCGGAATCAATGGGCCGACGCCCTTTCGCCCTTCTGCCACAGTGGATCGAGTCGCCTTGGGAAGCATTTCTTCGATCCCCGAAGTAAAGTTAGCCAAATGTGGCAGGCGTCGCCACGACATTGACGCAATCTGACCGCATTTCCCACGGTCCCAGCGATGACACAGCTTCTGACAGACGAATTATTTTGACAACTGAAATTGTTGTGGCAGCGTGTGCCGCAGTTTTGCTCAACTCATAGGTTCTTTTTCCTCTGAGTTACAATCTTTGGAGGAACGACAGATGCGCAGCTTGATCCTGGCGGCGGCATTGGTTGTGATGAGTTTTACGTCGGCAGCATTTGCCGAAGGCAAGAAGATCGGGGTCGCCTGGGGTGACTTCCAGGAAGCCCGCTGGCGCTGGGATGCGACAGCCATGCGTTCAATGATCGAGCGCAATGGCAACAAGTACATCCCGACCAACGCCGGCGGCTCGGCCGAGCAGCAGCTTCGCGACATCGAGAAACTGGTGGCGGAAGGCGTGGACGCGCTGATCATCCAGCCCGTGGACAAAGAGGCGATCGGCCCCGGCGTCGACCGTGCGGCGGCGGCGGGTGTACCGATCCTTGCCTATGACCGACTGATCGAGGACGAGCGGGTCTTCTACCTGACCTTCGACAATGTCGGCGTGGGCCGTCTGATTGCCGCGATCATCAAGCAGGTCAAGCCCGAAGGCAATTATGCGATCATCCTGGGTGATCCCAGCGACGCAAACACCGGTTTCCTGCGTCAGGGAATGGAAGAAGTCATTGGCGCAGCGGTGGCCGGGGGGCAGATCAAGATCGTGGGCGAGGCCAATGCCGATGGCTGGAAACCCGAGAACGCGAAACTGGTGATGGAAAAGATCCTCGCTGACAGCGGCAATCAGGTGGATGCCGTTCTGGCGCAGAACGATGGTATGGCTGGCGCGGCGATCGAGGCGCTACAGGCGGTTGGACTGACGATTCCCGTCGGTGGGCAGGATGGCGACAAGGCGGCGCTGAACCGCGTGGCCCAAGGTTTGCAGACGGTTTCGGTCTGGAAGAACAACTTCGAGCTCGCCAAGCGCGCCGGAGCGATCGCAGGGGAACTTGCCGATGGAACGCCTATGAACCTGATCCCCGAAGCGACGCAATTCACCGGTGGCGAGAAGGGACTTCCGGTCTGGGCGATTCTACTGACACCAACGCCGGTGACAGCCGAAACGCTGGACATCGTGATCGATGCCGACCACGTGACGAAGAAGGACGTCTGCAAGGGCGCGCAGGCCACTGTCGTAGCCTGCCAATAATTGCAAGGCTGCCAAACGTCCACGCCATGCACCGCAAGGGGCATGGCGTTTTATATTTTGACAACTGAAATTATTCGCGGCACATTCGGGCCTGTCACGGCGAATCTGCCGGGCCGGCCATCTGCTGGCCGATACACTAGGGAGGTTACACATGCGTACCGCAATTCTCGCCGCCGTTTTGGCGGTGACCGGCTTTTCGTCGGCCGCTCTTGCCGAGGGCAAGAAGATTGGCGTGTCTTGGGCCCAGTTCCAGGAAGAGCGTTGGAAGATCGACGAAGCTGCAATGAAGGCCGCAATTGAAGCCGCAGGCAACGAATATGTGTCGGCTGACGCTCAGTCGTCCGCTGAAAAGCAGCTGAGCGACATCGACGCGCTGATCGCACAGGGCGTTGACGCTCTGATCATCAACGCGTGGGACAAGGACGCCATCGGGCCGGCCATCGAGAAAGCGGCTGCCGAAGGTATCCCGGTCGTCGGTTATGACCGTCTGATCGAAGACGACCGCACCTTCTACCTGACCTTCGACAACGTCGGCGTCGGCCGCATCATCGCGGAATCGGTGTTCGCCGTCGCCCCCAAGGGCAACTACGCGATCATCAAGGGCGACCCGGGTGACCCGAACGTCGGCTTCCTGCGTCAAGGCATGGAAGAAGTGATCGGCGCGGCCGTTGCCTCGGGTGACATCGTGATCGTCGGCGAAGCGAACTCGGACGGCTGGAAGCCCGAGAACGCACAGAAGAACATGGAACAGATCCTGACCGCCAACAACAACGCCGTTGACGCCGTTCTGGCGCAGAACGACGGTATGGCTGGTGGTGCTGCGGCTGCTCTTGCGGCTCAGGGCCTGAACGTTCCGCTTGGTGGTCAGGACGGTGACCTCGCCGCGATCAACCGTGTGGCACGTGGCACGCAGACCGTTTCGGTCTGGAAGAACGCGCGTGACCTGGGAAAGGCCGCTGGCGAGATTGCTTCGGCTCTGGCCGACGGCACCGCGCTGGATGCGATCCCGGGCGCTGGCAAGTTCTCGGGTGGCGAAAAAGGCGTTGAAATGAACGCAATCCTTCTGAACCCGACTCCGATCACCAAGGACACGCTGAACCTTGCGATCGACGCCGGCCACATCACCAAAGAGCAGGCTTGCGAAGGCGCTGCCGCTGACGTCGCTGCTTGCCAGTGATCTAGGCTGATCTCCGGCGCCGTCCCCAAAGGGGCGGCGCCAACCTTCTATCTCCTGGCTGGTTCGCGCCCTGATCCGGGCGCATCAAAGGTTCGCATGGTCGCGCTTGACACCGGCGCAGCCCTTTCCCCTCTCAGGCTGGACGAGGACATGACCGATACACCCCATTCCCCGACACTCCATGCGCCGAACGAAGGCGGGTTCGCGCGCTTTTTGCGCGCAACCGAGATCGACCCCCGCCTTTTGGGCATGGTCGGCGCGCTGCTGCTGATCTGGGTCGCTTTCGAGGCCTATTCGACCTTCGTGCTGGGCCGCCCCTCGCTGCTGCTGGGTGCCGCGCAAGCCGAAGCGAACGGTTTCCTGACGCCCCGGAACTTGTGGAACCTGTCGGTCCAGACGGCCTATATCGGCATCATGGCGACGGGGATGGTGCTGGTCAACATCACCCGCAACATCGACCTGTCCGTGGGCTCGATCATGGGCATGGTCGGCATGTACATGGGTCTCTTGCAGGTCGAGTGGTTGACGCCCGCGCTGGGGCTGGGTCATCCGTCAATCTGGATCATCACGGTCCTGTTCGGCATCACGATGGGGGCACTGATCGGGGCCTTCCAGGGCGTGCTGATCGCCTTTCTTGGCATCCCGTCCTTCATCGTTACGCTGGGCGGACTGCTCGTCTGGCGCGGGGCCGCGTTCCTTGTCGCCGGTGGCAAGACCATCGCACCGCTGGATGACACCTTCTCGCTGATCGGTGGCGGGTCCTTCGGGGCCCTGGGCAAGACCGGCAGCTGGATCTTTGCAGTCATCGCCTGCGTCTTTGTGGTCTGGGCCTTCATGAACGGTCGCCGGTCGCGCAAGACCCACGGCTTCGCGCAACGCCCGGTCTGGGCCGAGACCTTCGTGATCGGTCTGGTCTGCGCCGTGATCCTGGGGGCGACCGCTGTGGTCAACAGCTATGTCTGGCCGCTGGGCAACATCCAGAAATACTACGCCAGCATCGGGCAGGAGGTTCCGGCCTGCGCGCGGAAGGGTGGCGACATCTACAGCGATGTCTGTGCCAGCTTCGGCCACGGCTTCGCCTATCCGGTGCTGATCATGATCATCGTGGCCATCGGGATGACCATCCTGATGACCCGCACCCGGTTTGGTCGCTATGTGTTTGCCATCGGGGGCAACCCCGAGGCCGCGGCCCTGTCGGGCATCAACACCCGCGCCATGACGGTGAAGATCTTTACCCTGATGGGGGGTCTGGCCGGCATTGCCGCCGTAATCGGCGCGGCGCGTCAGAACTCTGCCACGAACGCGATGGGCAACCTTGACGAACTTTACGTCATCGCGGCGGCTGTCGTCGGCGGCACCTCGCTGGCGGGTGGTGTGGGCACGATCTACGGCGCGATCATCGGGGCGCTGATCCTGACCAGCCTGCAGACCGGCATGGTGCTGATCGGCTTCGGCGACGGGTCCTACCAACGCATCGTGATCGGCATCGCGCTCGTGTTGGCCGTCTGGCTCGACATCGTTTACCGCAAACGCATCAAGTAAGGGGCTGATATCATGGTAGACAGAACCGGAACCCCGCTTGTCGAACTGCGCGACATCTCGATTTCCTTCGGGGGGATCAAGGCCGTGGACCACGTCACGGTCGACCTCTTCCCCGGCGAGGTCGTGGGCCTGCTGGGGCACAACGGCGCGGGCAAGTCGACGCTGATCAAATGCCTGTCCGGGGCGTATCAGAAGGACGCAGGGCAAATCCTGATCAACGGCCAAGAGGTCGAGATCAAGGACCCCCGCGACGCCCGCGCCCAGAACATCGAGACGATCTACCAGACACTTGCACTGGCGGACAACCTCGACGCCGCCTCGAACCTGTTCCTCGGGCGGGAACTGGTCGGCCCGATGGGGTTCGTCGACGAGTCGAAGATGGAGGCGGAGACGCGGAAGATCATGGGCCGGCTGAACCCGAACTTCCGCAAGTTCAACGTGCCGGTGAACATGCTGTCGGGCGGCCAGCGCCAGTCGGTCGCCATCGCGCGGGCGGTCTACTTCAACGCCAAGATCCTGATCATGGACGAACCCACCGCCGCTTTGGGTCCGCATGAGACGCAGATGGTCGCCGAACTGATCCAGGAGCTGAAGGCGCAGGGTCTGGGCATCTTCCTGATCGAGCATGACATCCACAACGTCATGAAGCTGTGTGATCGGGCATCCGTGATGAAGAACGGCCAATTGGTCGGCACGGTGAATGTGGACGAGGTCACGGATGACGACATCCTTGGCATGATCATCCTGGGCAAGAAACCCCAACACCTGGCTGCGTGATGTATATTGGACTGGACCTCGGGACTTCGGGCCTGAAGGGAATACTCATCGGCGAGGACCAGTCGGTCCTTGCCGAAGCCACTGCCCCGCTGACCGTGCAGCGCCCGCATGAAGGGTGGAGCGAGCAGGCGCCGTCCGACTGGATCAACGCCGCCGAGACGGTGTTCGACCGACTTGCGGCGCAGCACCCGCTGGGACAGGTGCGCGGCATCGGGCTGTCGGGCCACATGCACGGCGCGACCCTTCTGGACGCCAGCGACGAGGTCCTGCGCCCCTGCATCCTGTGGAACGACACCCGCAGCCACGAAGAAGCCGCCGAGCTGGACGGCGACCCGATGTTCCGGCGTCTGACCGGCAACATCGTGTTCCCGGGCTTTACCGCTCCGAAGCTGATGTGGGTGGCTCGCCATGAACCGACGATCCGTGAGCGGGTGGCGAAGGTGCTGCTGCCGAAGGACTACCTGCGTCTGTGGCTGACCGGAGAACATGTCGGCGAGATGTCCGATGCCGCCGGGACGGCCTGGCTGGACACGGCCAAGCGCGACTGGTCGGATGAGCTGTTGCAAGCCACTGGCCTTGGACGCAGCCACATGCCGAAGCTTGTCGAAGGCTCGCAGGTATCGGGCCATCTGCGCGACGCGCTGTCGGTCCGCTGGGGTTTGCCGAAGGGAGTGGTCGTGGCCGGTGGCGGCGGCGACAATGCGGCATCGGGCGTGGGCGTGGGCGTCGTGCGGGCGGGAGAGGCGTTTGTCTCGCTTGGAACCAGTGGTGTCCTCTTCGCGGCAAACGACGGCTATCAACCGGACCCGGCGACCGCAGTGCATACTTTCTGCCACGCGCTCCCGAATACCTGGCACCAGATGGGCGTGATTCTGGCCGCCACCGATGCCCTGAACTGGTACGCCAATCTGATCGGCACCGATGCCGCCCGTCTGACCGGGGAACTCGGGGATCTGCAAGCACCCGGCAAGACGCTGTTTCTGCCCTACCTTGGAGGCGAACGGACGCCCCTGAACTCGGCCACTGTGCGGGGTGCCTTCACCGGCCTTGAACATGCGACCGACCGCAAGGCCGCCACCCGCGCCGTGCTAGAGGGCGTGACCTATGCCATCCGCGACAGCCGCGACGCTCTGGCGGCGACCGGGACGCGGCTGGAGAACCTGCTCGCCGTCGGGGGAGGGTCGAAGTCGGACTACTGGCTGAAACTGATCGCCACGGCGCTGGATTGCCCGGTGCAACTGCCCGTCGCAGGCGACTTCGGTGGTGCCTTCGGGGCTGCGCGCCTTGGCCTGATGGCCGCCACTGGCGCCGGGGCCGAGATCGCGACCCTGCCGACCATCGCCCGAGTGATCGACCCCGACCCTGCCCTCAAGGACGCCTTTGACGCCGGACACGCAAGGTTCCGCGCCGCCCAATCTGCCATCAAGGACCTGACATGACCGACTTCTTCAAAGATATTCCGCACATCGAATTCGAGGGCCCGTCGTCCACCAACGAATTCGCCTTCCGCCACTACAACCCCGACGAAGTCGTCATGGGCAAGCGGATGGAGGATCACCTGCGCTTTGCCGTCGCCTACTGGCACAGCTTCGCCTGGCCGGGCGGCGATCCGTTCGGCGGGCAGACCCTGCAGCGCCCCTGGTTCGGTGACACGATGGATCTGGCGAAGCTCAAGGCCGACGTGGCCTTCGAGATGTTCGATATCCTGAATGTGCCATTCTACTGCTTCCACGACGCCGACATGCGGCCCGAAGGCGCGACCTTTGCGGAATCCCTCAAGAACCTGAACGAAATCGCGGATTACATCGGCAAGAAGCAGGCCAAGCACAAGGCCAAACTTCTCTGGGGCACGGCGAACATGTTCAGCCACCGGCGCTGGATGTCGGGTGCGGCCACGAACCCCGATCCGGATGTCTACGCCTATGCCGCCGCGACGGTGAAGGCGAACATGGATGTCACGCACCGGCTTGGCGGTGCGAACTATGTGCTTTGGGGCGGGCGCGAGGGGTATGAGACGCTGCTGAACACCGACCTCAAGGCCGAGCGCGACCACGCGGGCCGGTTTCTGCAGCAGGTCGTCGAGTACAAGCACAAGATCGGCTTCAAGGGCACGATCCTGATCGAACCGAAGCCGCAAGAGCCGTCGAAGCACCAGTACGACTATGACGTGGCGACGGTCTACGGCTTCCTGAAGGACTTCGGCCTGGAAAAGGAAGTGAAGACCAACATCGAACAGGGCCATGCGATCCTTGCCGGGCATTCGTTCGAGCATGAGATCGGTCTGGCTGCGGCGCTGGGCATCTTCGGGTCGATCGACATGAACCGGAACGACTATCAGTCCGGCTGGGACACCGACCAGTTCCCGAACAACCACGCCGAAAAGGCAGTGGCCTTCTACGAGATCCTGAAGGCGGGCGGCTACACCACCGGCGGCACCAACTTTGACGCCAAGATCCGTCGCCAATCGCTGGACCCGGAGGATCTGATCCTGGCCCATGTTGGCGGCATGGACACCTGCGCCCGCGCGCTGAAGTCGGCAGCGGCACTGCTGGAATCGGGCGAGATGGAGGCCGCGAAAGCAGACCGCTATGCCGGCTGGAAGGACCCGAAGGCTCAGGCGATGCTGACAGGCTCGCTGGAAGAGGCCGCCGCGCGGGTGACGACCGAGAAGCTGGAGCCTCAGCCGAAGTCCGGGCGGCAGGAGCGGCTTGAGAACCTCTGGAACCGCTACATCTGACGGCTGCTCCTCGTTCGACTTCGTCTCCTCCTCGCGGAACGGCAGCGAGGAGCGACGAAGTCGACGACGAGCGTCTCAGTCGCCCTCGGCAAGCAGCGCCGCCAGCCCCTGCGGGTAGTCGGGATAGAGCAGCTTCACTCCAAGTTCGTCCTTGATCCGGTCGTTCCTGACCTTCTTCGATTCACTGTAGAAGCCCAGCGCCATCGGCGTCATCGTCGGCGCCACGACTTCGAAGGGCACGGCGGGAGGCTCCGGCATCCCCAGCAACTGCGCGGCGTAACCGATCACATCTTGCGGGGGGCAGGGATTGTCGTCGCAGACGTTGTAGGCGGCACCCGGGTTCGGGTGGCGAATCGACGCTTCGAGCACCTGCGCGATATCGTCGACGTGGATGCGGCTGAACACCTGTCCCGGCTTGATGATCCGCCGGGCAGTGCCGTCGCGCACCTTCTCGAACGGGCCGCGACCCGGTCCGTATATCCCCGCAAGGCGGAAGATGTGCACCGGAAGGCCCATCGCTTGCCACTGACTTTCGGCCAGAACGCGCTGGCGGCCCCTGTCGGACTGCGGGGTCAAAGGCGTCGTCTCATCCACCCAGCCGCCGTCATGGTCGCCATAGACGCCGGTGGTGGACAGATAGCCCACCCAGCCCGCCTTTGACCGCGCGATTTCTGGTGCCGCCTCCAGGAAAGGATCGCCGTTCGCATCCGGTGCAGCCGAACAAAGGATATGCGACGCTTCCTCCAGCACCCAATCCAGGTCGCCGGGCCAAAGTAGCGGCTCGACCCCCTCGGCGCGGAACTGGTCGGCCTTGGCCGGGTTGCGAGTGGTACCGACGACTCGCCAGCCCTGCGGAACCAGGCGGCGGGCCAGGGCGCGGGCAGAATATCCATGGCCGAGGGAAAGCAGCGTCGTCATGCGTGGACTATCGTGGCGCGGCATAAGAGAGGCAAGGGCTTGTGGCGCGACGGTGCGCATTCCATGCTGGATCAGACATGGAGGTGACACATGGCGCAGGACAAGACTGCGGGTCTGAAAGGCGCACTTGAACTGACGGGGCCTGAGGCGTGTCAGGCCTATTATCGCGCTTGGGCGGCGACCTACGATCACAGCTTTGCAAGCCAGATGCAATACCTGCTGCCCGCCCATGTCGCGGCGGCGTTTCTGGGCGCGCGGGGTGAGGGACCGGTTCTGGACATCGGGGCCGGCACCGGGCTTTTGGCGGGCGCGCTGCGACAGATGGGCTTTGCCGACCCGATCGACGCGGTGGACTTTTCCGCAGAAATGTTGGAGCGGGCGGCGGAGAAGAATATCTACACAGCCTTGGTCCAAGCTGACATCACCAAGCCTCTCGATTTGCCGCGACGTTATGGCGGGATTGTCAGCTCGGGCACTTTCACCTCCGGGCATGTGGGACCCGTGGCGCTGCCTCACCTTCTGGCGGTCAGTCGTCCGCAGGCGCAGTTCGCCCTTTCGATCAACCGTCGGGTCTGGACTGCTGCGGGCTTTGATGCGGCGCTGGATGATCTGGCGGAAGAGAAGCGCATCACTGACCTGCATCTGATCGAGGTCGAAGTCTACGGTGCCGCAGCCGCCGCACTGGATGCCGAACATGCCGCCGACCGGGCGCTGATCGCGCTCTTTCGGGCTGCCTGAGCCGTTGCAATAGCTTCACTTGCGCAGGTGGTGGCCTTTCGGCTTATATGCCGGATCAATTTGCAGGACCCGCAATGGACGACGCCCACACCATCCTTTCCCCAGAAGCCCCGGCGCATGAAAGCTTTACCAGCGCTGCTGAAGCCGTTGACCGGCTGGAGGCGCTTTATTCCCAAGCCACCCAATTTCTGTCGGACCAGTTCCTGGGCACCGTGTCGAAAGGCCACCCCGGTCGCAGAATTCGGGCCTACTATCCCGAAATCCGGATCACGATCAACAGCTTCGACAAGGTCGACACCCGGCTTGCCTTTGGCCATGTCTCGAGCCCCGGAACTTACGCCACAACGGTCACGCGACCGGACCTTTTCCGCAACTACCTGATCCAGCAGATCGAGCTTCTGATCCGCAACCATGGCGTGTCCGTGGACGTCGGCCTGTCGGAAACGCCGATGCCAGTCCACTTTGCCGTTTCGGGCAGCGCCGTCGCGATCCCCCAGGAAGGGGTGATGGACTTCTCTCTGCGCGACGTGTTCGACGTGCCGGATCTGGTGACCACGAACGACGACATCGTCAACGGGGTGATGACGCGGTACGATGACGGTTCCGCCCCGCTGGCCCCGTTCACCGCGCAACGGGTGGACTACAGCCTGGCCCGTCTTGCCCACTATACCGCGACAGACCCGACGCATTTCCAGAACCACGTCCTTTTCACCAACTACCAGTTCTACGTTGATGAGTTCGAGGCCTATGCCCGCTCCGTACTGGGCGACACGACATCGGGCTACACGGCCTTTGTCGCCACGGGCAACCAGGTGATCGAGACTTCGGACGGGGTGATCCTCCCGGTCACCAAGCTGCCGCAGATGCCCACCTATCACCTGAAGCGGGCCGACGGGAACGGCATCACCCTCGTCAACATCGGCGTCGGGCCGTCGAATGCCAAGACTGCCACCGACCACATCGCCGTCCTGCGACCCCATGCCTGGCTGATGGTCGGGCACTGCGCCGGGCTGCGGAACAGCCAGAGCCTAGGCGATTTCGTCCTGGCCCATGCCTACCTGCGCGAGGATCACGTGCTGGACGACGACCTGCCGGTCTGGGTTCCGATCCCGGCGCTGGCTGAAATCCAGATCGCGCTGGAAAAGGCCGTGGCCGAGGTCACCCAGCTGGAAGGCTACGAGCTGAAGCGCATCATGCGGACCGGCACGGTCGCCACAATCGACAACCGCAACTGGGAGCTGCGCGATCAGTCCGGGCCGGTCCGCCGCCTGTCCCAATCCCGCGCCGTGGCGCTGGACATGGAAAGCGCGACCATCGCCGCCAACGGGTTCCGGTTCCGGGTGCCCTATGGCACGCTTTTGTGCGTCAGCGACAAACCCCTGCACGGCGAGCTGAAGTTACCCGGCATGGCGTCCGAGTTCTACAAGACCCAGGTCAGTCGTCATCTTCAGATCGGCATTCGCGCGATGGAACGTCTGCGTGATACCCCGATCGAGAGGCTGCACAGCCGGAAACTTCGCTCTTTCGAAGAAACCGCCTTCCTGTAAGGGGCAAAAAAGCCGATCGGTCGGGTTCCACCGCGGTTTTTGGGTTGATTTTGGCCTTTAAACCGTGTGTCTGGGCCGTGGCCCCGAAATGGGGGACGCCTGCCATTTGCGGGTGGATACGTGCATATGACACGAAGCGAATAACAACGAAGGATGATCCAATGTCCAAACCGATGACCAAGACCCAGCTGGTGGCTGCCGTTGCCGAAGAAATGGGCGGAGACAAGAAGACCGCGAATGCGGCTCTGGATGCCATCGCGTCCGTCGTGTCGCGTGAAGTTGCCGCCGGCGGCACCGTGACGATCCCCGGCCTAGGCAAGGTGGCCTGCAAGGCCCGCCCCGAGCGTCAGGTCCGCAACCCTGCCACCGGCGAGACGATGACGAAGGCTGCCGACAAGCAGGTCAAGTTCGCCATCGCCAAGGCTCTGAAGGACGTGGTCAACGGCTGAGGCTTCTGCAGCACCCGAATTCGTGAAAGGGTCGACCGAAGGGGCGGCCCTTTCTCATTGGAGGTGCACATGGCCAAGGTGACCGGCATTGGCGGACTCTTCTTCCGGGCGCGCGATCCGGACGCGCTTGGCGATTGGTACAGGACCCATCTCGGGATCACCCAACCGGATCTGGCGGTCTGGATGCAGGAAGCCGGGCCGACGGTTTTTTCGCCGTTCATGGAAACGACCGACTATTTCCCCACCGAGAAGCAGTGGATGCTGAACTTGCGGGTCGACGACCTGGTCGGGCTCATTGCACAGTTGAAGGCAGCCGGGATTTCTGTCGAGACCCGCGCCGACTGGGACGGAGACGGCAGCTACGGAGTCTTCGCACGTATACATGACCCGGAAGGCACGCCGATCGAATTGTGGCAGCCGCCTGCCGGGGCTTAGCGGTCGCGAAACTGCGGCTGGCGCTTTTCGAGGAAGGCGGCCATGCCTTCCTTCTGATCCTCGGTTGCAAACATCGCGTGGAACATGCGGCGTTCGAACAGCAGTCCTTCGGCAAGGGTTGTTTCCTGCGCCCGGCCGACGCATTCCTTCACGACCATCGCGGTGACGGCGGATTTTTCGACCACCTTCTGCGCGGCCTTCAAAGCCTCTTCGATCAGGGTTTTCGCCGGCACCACGCGGCTGACAAGGCCGCAACGTTCCGCCTCACCCGCATCCATGAACCGCCCGGTCAGATGCATGTCCATCGACTTGGACTTGCCCACCGCGCGGGTCAGGCGCTGGGTGCCGCCCATGCCGGCGACGATTCCCAGGTTGATCTCCGGTTGACCGAACTTGGCGGTATCTGCCGCGATGATGAAGTCGGCAAGCATCGCCAACTCGCAGCCGCCCCCGAGGCAATAGCCGGAAACCGCTGCAATGATCGGCTTCCGGGCCTGGGCGATGGTCCGAGCCTCTGGTCCGAAAAGATCATCGAAATAGACGTCGATGAAGCTTTTCTCGGCCATCTCCTTTACGTCGGCCCCGGCGGCAAAGGCCTTTTCCGAGCCGGTGATGACGATGCATCGCACCCGGTCGTTCTGTTCGGCCGCGGTCACCGCCGCCGCAAGCTCGCGCATCAGCGTCGAGTTCAGTGCGTTCATTGCGTCGGGGCGGTTCAGCCGGATCAGCGAGACATAGTCCTCGATCTCGACGATCAGCGTTTCATAGGCCATGTCGGCCTCCTTGATGGCAGTCGGGGTGACTCCTAGCACCAAACTGCGCGTTGGCAAGTCACCTCTGGCAGGAGGGGCACCAGAAGGACGACCGACCGGACTGCACCGTGCGGGTGATCGTGCCTTGGCAGCCCGGGGTTTCGCAGGGATCGCCCTCACGGTCATAGACCTGAAAATGCTTGGAAAAGTACCCAAGCTCGCCGTTGGCCTGACGGAAGTCGCGCAGGCTGGAGCCGCCCGCTTCGATGGCCTCGGCCAGGACTTCGCGGATGATCGGCACCAGGCCTCTCACCTGCACTTCGTCCAGGTCGCCCGCCAGCCTCAGAGGGCTGATCCGGGCGCGGAACAGGGTTTCCGCCACATAGATGTTGCCAAGCCCCGCGATGATCCGCTGGTCCAGAAGCGCGGACTTGATCGGGGTTCTTCGACCCTTCAGCCGACCCGCCAGATAGGGCTCGTTGAAGTCGTTGCCAAAGGGCTCTGGGCCAAGACCCTTCAGCAGTAAGTGTTCTTGCGCCCGGTCGGTCTGCACAAGATCCATCGCGCCGAACCTTCGTGCGTCATTGAAGGTGACCCGCGCGCCACGCTCCATGAACAGCACAACATGGTCATGTTTCTGCGGCGCAGGGTGGTCGTGGTAGAACGCGCCCAGTTGAGCGCCGGAAATCAGCATGCGGCCCGACATTCCCAGATGCACCAGCAGTGTCTCGCCGCTGTCGAGGTCGGCCAAGATGTACTTCGACCGCCGCCGCAGCGCCGTGACGCGCTTGCCCGTCAGCCTTTCCGCCATACGTTCAGGCAAAGGCCAACGAAGATCGGGGCGGTTCACCTCGGCCTGTACGATGACGGCACCTTCCAGCACCGGTAGCAGGCCGCGGCGGACGGTTTCGACTTCGGGAAGTTCGGGCATCGGTGGCTCATGGACAGTTCGGCGCATTGCGGGCGCGGGGTGGCGGACTATAAGGAGGGGGCAAAGCGAAGGATCGCAAGGCGTATGATCAAAGAAACCCAAGTGAATTTCGGCGACCAGCTTGTGCCCGAGTCCGAAAAGGCCGGGCTGGTGCACGAGGTCTTCACCCGTGTGGCGTCGAAATACGACATCATGAACGACGTGATGTCCGTGGGCATCCACCGCCTCTGGAAGGATGCGATGATGGACTGGTTGGCCCCTCGGGCAGGGCAGCGCCTTCTGGACGTGGCGGGCGGGACTGGCGACGTCGCGTTCCGTTTCCTTGGTCGTGCACCCACCGCGACGGCCGTGGTCTGCGACATGACCGAATCCATGCTGGTCGAAGGCCGCAAGCGCGCCGAGGCTGAACGCCTGCATGACCACCTGGATTGGGTAGTCGGTGATGCGCTGGCCCTGCCTTTTCCCGACAACAGCTTTGACGTCTACACGATCTCGTTCGGCATCCGGAACGTCACCCACATAGACAAGGCCCTGTCCGAGGCCTTCCGGGTGCTGAAACCCGGTGGGCGGATCATGGTGCTGGAGTTCAGCCAGATCCCCAACGACATGCTGCAAAAGGCCTATGACCTTTACTCGTACAATGTCATCCCGGTGATGGGTCAGATGATTGCCGGCGACCGTCCGTCGTACCAGTACCTCGTGGAATCGATCCGCAAGTTCCCGGATCAGGAAACCTTTGCGGCGATGATCCGCACCGCCGGGTTCGGGATGGTCAAATACCGCAACCTCTCACTTGGCATCGCAGCGCTGCATTCCGGCTGGAAGCTGTGAGGGGTCCGCACAACATCATCCGCCTTATCCGCACCGGCGCCACGCTGGAGCGGACAGGCGCGATGGACGTGGTACTGGAAGCCTTTCGCGCGCCGCCCCACTTGCGCTTTGCCGCCAGGATGCTGGGCTGGCCCTTCAAGTGGCTGGGCCTGAAAGGCGACCCAGAGCTGCCCCCCGCCACCCGCGCCCTGACGGCCCTTGGTCCGGCATACATCAAGTTCGGCCAGGTCCTGTCCACCCGCCCGGACGTGGTGGGCGAGGAACTGGCTGTGCAACTGAAGTACCTGCAGGACAAGCTGCCACCTTTCCCCAGCGCGATTGCCAAGAAGATGATCGAGGCCGAGCTGGAGCTTCCGGTTTCGACCATCTTCTCCGAATTCTCCGAGCCCGTCGCCGCCGCCTCGATCGCTCAGGTCCACCGCGCCCGGCTGGCCGACACGGGCGAAGAGGTCGCGGTCAAGGTCCTTCGCCCCGGCATCGAACGCGCCTTCCGCAAGGACATCGACGCCTTCTATCTTGCCGCGCGCTGGATCGAACGCCTTGCGCCGTTTTCGCGCCGCCTGCGCCCCGTGGAGGTCATCACCCATTTCGAAGGCGTGGTGATGGGCGAGCTGGATCTGCGGCTGGAAAGCTCCTCCGCCGCCGAGTTTGCGGCGAACACCGAAAAGGACGAGGGCTTTCAGGTCCCAAAGCCGCACTGGTTTCTGTCCAGCCGCAACGTGATGACGTTGGGCTGGGCGGAAGGCATCGGGCTGAACGACAACGCCGCCATCGATGCGGAGGGCCATGACCGGACCGTACTGGGTGCGCGCGTGTTGCAGCTGTTTCTGAACCACGCGCTGCGGGACGGATTCTTCCACGCGGACATGCACCAGGGCAACCTGAAGATCGCGGCAAACGGCGACATCATCGCCTATGACTTCGGGATCATGGGCCGGATCGACGAATACACTCGCAGGGTCTATGCCGAGATTCTGATGGGTTTCATCCGCAAGGATAACCGCCGCGTCGCCGAGGTGCATTTCGAGGCGGGTTACG
>JANOCQ010000187.1:0-5706 GCA_031412255.1 Paracoccaceae bacterium
AATGAACGTTGGAACGTGGCGTTTAGACGGCTTTAAGGTTGGGCGCCGAAAATGGGAAAACCCACAGGCAACTGGTGATGACCTTAAGGCAGTGCGTCACGGTGTCCTTTGGGGGCTGGGCATGGGAAACTTGATTCCAAACCCAGAATGACCTATCTAAGTTTCCCGGTCATCGGGCTTTAAGACCTAGATCACTAGGCAGGCTGGTCGCCGAGCGATGACAAGCTTTGACCAGTCTAGATTTTGTCAACGTCCCTGGGCCCCGCTTCGGCGGGGCCTTTGCATTTTGGGGACGCAGCCATCAAGGAACGCCTCGGCTACCCCACCCAAAAACCCGTCGCCCTCCTCGCACGCATCCTCAACGCCTCCTCCAACCCCGGCGACGTGGTGCTTGATCCGTTCTGCGGCTGCGGCACCACCGTTCACGCTGCGGAAAAGCTGGGGCGGCAGTGGATCGGCATCAACGTCACCCACCTCGCCATCGGACTGATCGAAAAGCGCCTGCGCGATGCCTTTCCGACCGTCCAGTTCACCACCTACGGCGTCCCGCAGGACATCCACGCCGCCCGCGACCTTGCGGCGCGCGGCAAGTATCATGAGTTCGAGAAATGGGCGCTCTCCCTCATCGCCGTCCAACCCGGCAACTTCGGCAAGAAGGGCGCGGATCGCGGCCTTGACGGGCGGCTCTACTTCGGGGCCAAGGGCACCACGCTGGGAATCGTCTCCGTCAAGGCGGGTGAGAACATCGGCGTCAGCATGATCCGCGACCTGAAAGGCGTGATCGAACGCGAACGCGCCGGGGTGGGCGTGTTCCTGACCCTGACCGAACCGACCAAGCCGATGATCTCCGAAGCCGCCAGCGCCGGCCTGCACGAAGAACCCGCCCCCGTGCCCCGCCTGCAGATCGTCACCGTGGAACAGGCCATGCAACTCCGCGAACGCGCCGTGCAACTCCCCGCCCGCCGCGACGACGCCTTCAAGCGCGCGGCGCGGGAAGAAAAGACCGGCAGCCAAGGCGCCCTCGACCTGTAGGGTGCGCTACAGCGCACCATCCTGGGCCGCCCAGTAGGTCACGGTTAACCCCGACCCGCGCCCGGCCCCGCGACCTCAGAACAGCCCGTCGCCGCCCTTGTCCTGCTCGATGACCTCGTCCGCGACCACGGCACCCGCCCCGCCGATCAGCAGCGGCGCACAGCCCGAGGCCAGAAGCCCCATCATCAGAACCGCCAAAGTCAGACCCGTTTTCCGCATCATCCCGCCTCCTGCTAAGTTATTGCCAAATCCTTAATGCCCGCAACCAACCCATTGATAACATTACAGCAACCGGTTTTGTCCACCGTGGACAGGTTCAGAACTCAACCCCCGGCTGGGCCTTGATCCCGGCTCGGAAGGGATGCTTGATCAGGGTCATCTCTGTCACCAGGTCAGCGGCTTCGATCAATTCTTCCTTCGCATTCCGACCCGTCAGGACCACATGAGTCAAGGGCGGCTTCTCCGACTTCAGGAACTCCAGCACCTCGCCGATCTCCAGATAGTCGTACCGCAGCGCGATGTTGATCTCGTCCAGCAAAACCAGCCGGATCTCCGGGTTCCGGATCAACTCCTTCGCCTTCTCCCACCCCGCCCTTGCGGCCGCGATATCCCGCGCCTTGTCCTGCGTCTCCCAGGTGAACCCTTCCCCCATCGCATGAAACTGGCAGAGGTCGCTGAAGTGGGTCGTGATCAGCCGCCTCTCACCCGTATCCCAGGCCCCCTTGATGAACTGCACCACCGCCGAGGGCATCCCGTGCGCGACGCAGCGCAGAATCATCCCGAAGCCGCTGGAAGATTTCCCCTTCCCCGCCCCGGTGTGGACGATGATCAGTCCCTTCTCACCCTCTTTCCCCGCCATGATCTTGTCCCGCGCGGCCTTCTTCTTGGCCATCTTCTGGGCGTGCCGGGCAAGGTCATCGACAGCAGGTGTCGCATCGGTGTCGGTCATGGTCGGTCGTGTCCTTGACAAGGGGGGGGTGCTTGCCTCAGGTGGGCTGGCGCTGGTTCCTGTTTATGACAGGCGAAGAGGGAATGCGACAGGGCCTGAAAACCCGATGCGCAGCCGCCCCCGCGACCGTGACCGGAGAGGTCTCCAATGCCACTGGCCAAGGCCGGGAAGGCGGGGGGCCGTGGGGAGCAACCCTCGTATCCGCAAGCCGGGAGACCTGCCAGCGTTTGGACGTAACCGGCGGACGGGGTGTTCCGCGACCGGTGATCGGCGGCTTCGTCGCCCCTCGCTGGCCCACCCTTGCCGCCTTTGGAAGGCTGGAAATGGGCGCGACTCTGTACGTCTGCACCACCTGCAAGGCCGGCGGGCCCGTTCCCGAGGGTGCACTGCCCCCCGGCGGGCAGCTTCATGCTGCGCTGATCGCCGCTGGCGCGCCGGAAGTCCGCATCGTCGGCGTCGAATGCCTGTCCGCCTGCAACACCGGTTGCGCCGTGTCGCTGACCAAACCCGGCGCCTGGTCCTATGTCTACGGCCGCCTCACCCTGGAGGACGTTCCCGCGATTCTCGAGGGCGCCACCAAATACGCGGCCAGCGTTGACGGCATCGTCCCCTGGCGCGAGCGCCCCACCGTCTTTCGCAAGCAATCCATCGCCCGCATCCCGCCCCTGACCCAAGACGAGGCCGCCGAATGACCGATCTGACCAAAATCCCCGTCACCGTGATCACCGGCTTTCTGGGCGCGGGGAAGACCACCCTCATCCGCCACCTGATGCAGAACCCGCAGGGCAAGCGCCTGGCGATTCTGGTGAACGAGTTCGGCACCGTGGGCGTCGATGGCGACATCCTGAAGTCTTGCGCCGATCAGAACTGCCCGGTCGAGAACATCGTCGAGCTTGCCAACGGCTGCATCTGCTGCACCGTCGCCGACGACTTCATCCCGACGATCGAGGCGCTGATGGCCATGCCCACCCGGCCCGATCACATCATCATCGAAACCTCCGGCCTCGCCCTGCCGAAGCCGCTCCTCAAAGCCTTCGACTGGCCCGCGATCCGGTCCCGCATCACGGTGGACGGCGTCATCGCTCTCGCCGATGCCGAAGCCGTCGCGGCGGGCCGCTTCGCCCCCGACGTCGCCGCCGTAGACGCCCAACGCGCGGCCGACCCCAGCCTCGACCACGAAACCCCGCTCTCCGAAGTCTTCGAGGACCAGATCCTCTGCGCCGACCTGATCCTGCTGTCCAAGTCCGACCTTGCCGGCGAGGCGGGCCTCGCCACTGCTCGCGAGGTCATCACCGCCGAGATGACCCGCCCGATCCCGATGCTGTCGATGACCGAAGGCGTGATCGACCCCCGCGTGATCCTGGGCCTGAACGCCGCCGCCGAGGATGACCTTGCAGCCCGCCCCTCGCACCACGACGGCGAGGACGACCATGAACACGACGACTTCGACACAATCGTCGTCGATCTGCCCGAAGTGACCGACCCCGAGGCCTTGTCCTTGGCCATCCAGCGTCTCGCGGACGAGCAGAAGATCCTGCGCGTGAAGGGCCATGTCGCCGTCGCAGGCAAACCTATGCGGATGCTGGTCCAGGCAGTCGGCGCCCGGGTGCGGATGCAATACGACCGCCCTTGGGGCGCACAGCCCCGTCTTTCGCAGCTCGTGGTCATCGCCGAGCACGATCACATCGATGAGGCCGCGATCGGCAAGGTTCTGGGGGTCTAAACCCGTGACCCCGGTCCTCCCCTTGACACGATTGGCGCAGTCCCCACCCTGCACGGGCGAAGGGGCGTATCCAGTCGTCCAGGGAACCTTTGCCGGTTGTCGCATGCCCTCCTACGCTTCCCCAGCGGGAGAGGGGAGGCGCCCGCCTTGGGCCTCATGCCAATCACCGACGAATGACTTTCTGTCTGACGGGCCCAGCCAACCTCTTGCCGCCTCCCTGCGTGGGGGAAGCTCAGGGTGTGTCGGCCACCTGTTCCTCCGCAGCGAGGGCTGACCGATGCACGTCGTCTTCCGCGAAAGCCACGGCCTGGAGGAAACCGAGACCCCCTTCGACGTCGGCCAGGACCCCGCCGACCTGATCGTCCTGTCCTTCTCCGACAGCGACCTGGGCGCCTTCACGGCGGGGTACGAGCGCATGCGCAGGGTGGGTGATGCTGCCCACCCCACCGTGCGGCTCGCCAACATCATCGCGTTGAAGCACCCGGTCTCCGTCGACACCTATGTCGAGCGCACGCTCTCTGGTGCCAAGGCCATCCTCGTCCGCATCATCGGCGGCGAGGCCTATTGGAGCTACGGCCTGTCAACGCTGCAGGACCTTGCCCGCCGCAAGGGCATCGCGCTTGCCATCCTTCCTGCCGACGGCCGCCCCGACCCACGCCTGGATGAGCTTTCGACGCTCCCCGTCTCCACCCTCCGCCGTCTGCAGGCCCTGTGCGACGAAGGCGGGGCGGTCGCCGCTCAGGCTGCACTTGCGCAACTTGCCCTCGCAGCGGGCCTCTACGCAGGCCCGGTGATCGGCGACAAGACCGTACCGCAGATGGGGTTCTACGACCCGCGACGTGGCGTGATTCCCGCGCCCGAGGCCGCCCACCCCCATCGCCTCCCCACAGCGGGGGAGGGGAGCCACGCACTTCCCGGTCGGGATGCGGCACCAAGGTCGGAAACTGCGTACGACGATCCCGCGCGCGCCTCCCTCCCCCCCTCGTGGGGCAGGGTTGCGGTGGGGGGGCACGCAGCAGACACCACCGCGCGCACTTCCCCTTGTCCTGCGCCAGAGGGGGATGGATGTCTTCCAAAGGGCAAAGGCCCCGTCCTCGTCACCTTCTACCGCAGCTACCTGACCGCCGGCGATACCGCGCCCATCGATGCCCTGATCCAAGCCCTCCGGGCCGAGGGCTTTGCCGCCTACGGTGCCTTCGCCTCCAGCCTGAAAGCCCCCGGCGTCGCCGATTGGCTTTCTGCCCACCTGACCGCAAACCCGCCCGTGGCAATTCTCAACGCCACCGCCTTTTCCGCCAAAGCCGACGACGGCCGCACCCCCTTCGACGCGGCCCAGTGCCCCGTCTTCCAGGTCGCCCTCTCCACCGCCCGCCGCCGCGACTGGCAGGCGTCCGACCGAGGCCTCTCCCCCGCCGACCTTGCCATGCACGTCGTCCTGCCCGAGGTCGACGGCCGCCTCTTCGCGGGTCTCATCAGCCACAAATCCCCCGGCAAGAAGCACCCAGAGCTGCAATTCTCCCGCTTCGCCCACCGCGCGGATACCGCCCGCATCCAGTCGGTCGTCGACCGCGTGACCCACTGGCACCGCCTCGCCACAACGCCCGCGCCAGAGCGTCACCTCGCGATCATCCTCTCTACCTACCCCGGCCGCGCGCATCAGATGGCCCACGCCGTCGGCCTCGACGCATTGGCCTCGACCGAACACCTCCTCCAGACCCTCGCTGCCGCAGGCTACGCGACCACCGATGGCGCACCCCTTCCGCAGGCGCTGACCGAAACCCTGACCTGGCCCCTTGCCGCCTACGAAGCCGCCCTTGCCACCCTCCCGGCCGAACTCCGCCAGACCCTCACCGAAGCCTGGGGCACCCCCACCTCCGACCCATCCTTGCGCCAAGGCCAGTTCCACTTTCCCGCCACCCGCCGGGGCAACAGCCTCATCGCCCTGCAACCCGAACGCGGCGAGGTTGCGACCCGCGACGAAAGCTACCACAACTTTTCCCGC
>JANOCQ010000188.1:0-1726 GCA_031412255.1 Paracoccaceae bacterium
GGCTCCGTCGACCCGGAGAACGGCTTCGACATGCTGTGGGAGGTGGCGCCCGAATCGAAAAAGCACATCCGTGCGATCGTCGAGGCGCTGAAGACCGACGATACCCTGATCCTTGCCACCGACCCTGACCGTGAGGGCGAGGCGATCAGCTGGCACTTGAAAGAGGCCTTGGCGTCAAGCCTCAAGAAAGGCAAGAAGGTCGCTCGCGTCACCTTCAACGCCATCACCAAGGATGCTGTCACCAAGGCGATGAAGGAACCCCGGGACATCGACACGCCGCTGGTCGAGGCCTACCTCGCCCGCCGCGCGCTCGACTATCTCGTGGGCTTCACCCTGTCGCCCGTCCTCTGGCGAAAACTCCCCGGCGCCAAGTCGGCGGGGCGGGTCCAATCGGTGTGCCTCCGCCTGATCGTCGAGCGCGAGATGGAGATCGAGGCCTTCAAGGCCCAGGAATACTGGACCGTCAAAGCCGTCTTCCGCACCCCCCGCGGGCAGGAGTTCGAGGCCGGGATGGTCACCCTTGGCGGCAGAAAGCTGACCAAGTTCGACATCCCCACCGCCACCGCCGCCGAGCTGGCCGTCGAGGCCGCAAAGCACCGCGATTTCAAGGTGACGGCGGTCGAATCAAAGCCGGCCACCCGCAACCCGTGGCCGCCCTTCATGACCTCGACCCTCCAGCAGGAGGCCTCGCGCAAGTACGGCATGGGCGCCAAGCAATGCATGAACGCCGCGCAACGCCTTTATGAGGCGGGGTATATTACCTACATGCGGACCGACGGCATCGACATGGCCCCCGAAGCGGTGATGGCCACCCGCGACGAGATCAAGCGTCGCTTTGGTGAGGATTACGTCCCAGCCAGCCCGCGCATGTACAAGAACAAGGCCAAGAACGCGCAGGAAGCCCACGAATGCATCCGGCCGACGGACATGGGTCTGGGGCCGGAGAAGATCCGGGTCGAAGACGACCAGCGGAAGCTTTACGACCTGATCTGGAAGCGCACGATCTCCTCCCAGATGGCCGCCGCGCGGCTGGAGCGGACGGCGGTGGATGTGGCCTCGCCGGATGGAGAGGTCGCGTTCCGCGCGAACGGGCAGGTGGTGCTGTTCGACGGCTACCTCAAGGTCTACGACCAGGGCCGCGACGACGAGGACGACGAGGAAGGCCGCCTGCCGCAGGTCATGCAGGGCGAGGCTCTGTCCAAGGGCACCGTCGCCCCCGACCAGCACTTCACCCAACCCCCGCCGCGCTACACCGAGGCGACGCTGGTCAAGCGGATGGAAGAGTTGGGGATCGGTCGCCCGTCGACCTATGCCTCGGTCCTGACCACCATCGTCGACCGCGAATACGTCCGGAAAGACAAGAACCGCCTGTTCCCCGAGGACAAGGGGCGGCTGGTGACGGCCTTTCTGTCGAACTTCTTTCCCCGCTATGTCGAATATGATTTCACCGCCGATCTTGAGGCGGAACTTGACGATGTCTCGGCCGGTGAGCGGGACTACAAGGACGTTCTCACCCGGTTCTGGCGCGACTTTTCGGCGGCGGTGGCACAAACTGCTGATCTGCGGATCGGCGAGGTGCTGACCAAGCTGGACGATTTCCTCGCCCCCCATCTGTACCCCGCACGGGCCGATGGCAGCGACCCCCGGGTATGCCCGACCTGCGGGACCGGGCGGCTGCACCTGAAGACGGCTCGGTCGGGCGGGGCCTTCATCGGCTGCGGCAACT
>JANOCQ010000189.1:0-26933 GCA_031412255.1 Paracoccaceae bacterium
TCCGCACCCGCGGTCTGATCTGACGGGCCGGATCGATCATCACTGTCTGGTCAGCCATGGAGATTTCGTCGTTGCCGGTTCGCAGCGGACCGCAGGTGCACCCGGCGGGTCACGAAGATCACTCGCCCAGCCTTGCATGCACCTCGGCCAGATCGATCTCGCCCAACGGCATCTTGTTGGCGGGGTTTTCGAAATCGTATCGGAATGCCTGAAAGTCGCGCTTGTACATCTCCCAGATGAGATGCATCGACAGATCGTCGAAATAGTCCTCGACCGGGTGGGCCCGTTTCGGCCCATGCCCTTCGCTCTCGTTGAACTTGGGGATTTTCTTGAGGTTGACCTTGTGCTTGACCGTGATGTTGTCGAGCACGACCTGCATGCCCTCGTCGAACTTTTCGGTAAAGAAGATGTGGTCGTATCTTCCGCCATTCACGATGTAGGTCGACACATGCCCCGACATCGCTGACCAGTGGATGTCCGGCTCCATCGGCTTTTTCCAGCGGATCGTGTCGCGCGCGAACAACAGGAACCGCCGGAAACTGGCGATCTGGTCAAAGTCGTCCTTGCCGTCAGGGCCACCGACATCGATCCCGTATTTTTGCGTCAGGAGGGGCACGAGATTGCCGCGATACCGCTTGCCGTTGCGCTGCACGCCGCAGATCTTGTCAAAGAACGATGACAGGATGCGCGTATAGGGATTGCGAACGCAGGTGAACGCATAGGATGCGTGCGTCTTGACGTTGCGGTCGATCAGCGGCTGGCTGGCATCAAGCGCCCATTTGTGCAGGCCCTTGGTTGCGTCATGGATGTCGCCGTCAAAGAACGCTCCGTGGTCGGAATAATACATGATCTGCCCGATCGTCGAGCAGGCACATTTCGGCACCACCCGGTAGACGACGCTTTCGCTTTCCGTCATCCAAGTTCCGGGAAAACCCATTACAACCGACCCTCCCCAGACTAAATTGACTTGAGTTGATGTGTCATCTCAGATTGCGGCAATGAAGCAGACATATTCGGGCTTTTCAAGGAACGATGGCCCGGTCTAGGGAAGCACTGTCCACAAAGGATTGCATGACAACGCTGCAATGACGCAAATCGCCTTCATCCTCTTGTGCCACAAGGACCCCGAGGGGGTCATCGCCCAGACCTTGCGGCTTGCGGCGGCCGGGGATTGCGTCGCGATCCACTTCGACGCGCGATCAAAGACGGCGGATTTTGCCCGAATCCGCGCCGCCCTGGCGGGAAACCCGCAGGTGACCTTCGCGCGCCGTCGGGTCAAGTGCGGTTGGGGCGAGTGGAGCCTGGTTGCAGCGACCCTGCAGGCCCTGCGCGCGGCAGTGGAGGATTTTCCGGGCGCCACGCATTTCTACATGCTGTCGGGCGACTGCATGCCGATCAAGACGGCGGAATACATCCATTCGGCGCTGGAGCGTGACGATGCCGATCATATCGAAAGCTTCGACTTCCATGGCTCGGGATGGATCAAGACCGGCATTCAGGAAGAGCGGCTGATCTATCGGCACTGGTTCAACGAGCGGCAGCGCAAGTGGCTGTTCTACCGCTCTATCGCGGTGCAGAAAAAACTGGGCCTTGCGCGCAAGGTGCCCGAGGACCTGAAGATCCGCATCGGCAGCCAGTGGTGGTGCCTGCGTCGCCGGACGGTCGAGGCAGTACTGGACTTTGTCGACCACCGACCGGATGTGCGACGGTTCTTTTCGACCACCTGGATTCCGGACGAGACCTTCTTTCAGACCCTGGTCGCCCATCTGGTGCCCGAACGCGAAATCCACTCTCGAACCCTGACTTTCCTGATGTTCACCGACTACGGGATGCCGGTGACCTTCTATGACGACCATTTCGACATGCTTCTGGCACAAGGGTTCCTGTTTGCGCGAAAGCTTAGCCCGGAGGCCAAGCGCCTCAAGGAAAGGCTGGGCACGCTTTACGCCGAGACGGGTCGGGAGTTCGCAATATCGGATGACGGGCGGCGGCAGTTTGCCTATCTCACCGGGCGCGGGCGGGAAGGGCGGCGGTTTGCGCAGCGCTTCTGGGAGGCCGAGACAAGTCTGGGTCGCAGCCGGACATTGCTGGTCGTGGCATGCAAGAAGTGGCACGTTGCCAAGCGGCTGGTGGAAAGAGTGCGGGGGATAACCGGGCTTCCGGCGGTTGACTACGTGTTCAACGAAGAAGCAACCGCGCTGCCCGATCTGGGCGGTATCCAGAGTTCGGTGGAAAAGCGGATGCGGCACCGCAGGGCATTGGTGCGGATGCTCTTCGAGCACTGGGGGACCGACCGGCTGGTGCTTTGCGTCGATCCAGGCAGCATCGAACTGATCCAGGATTTCCGGCAGGACCGCTCGGGCATGCGGCTTCTGGAAATCGACTGCGCGTTTTCGGACGACTATCTGCTGGGCCATGCGCGGCGGGTCGGCTTGGCCGGGCCACATACTCCGGGCGCGGCGATGGAGCTTTTGCTGCCGACAATCCGCTTCGACGTGAAGTTCGAGACTGACCGCTTGCGCGATCTGGGCCTTTCTGGTCATTACCGGATGCGACAAGGAGCGACGGTAGAGGAGAACGCCCAGGCGCTGAGGGCGTTTCTGGACATTCCGGCCGATCAGGCACGAGACATTGCGGCAACCGACTATCTATTCGTGGATTGACTGACATGAGTTGGAGCTACGACCCGACCAACATCTTCGCCCGCATCCTGCGGGGCGAGATCCCGAACAAGACGGTGATGGAGACGCCGCACACGCTGGTGTTCCATGACATCCACCCTCAGGCTCCGGTCCATGTGCTGGCGATCCCGAAGGGCGCCTATGTGTCGCTGGACCATTTCGGGGCCGAAGCCTCGGCCGAAGAGCTGGTGGATTTCCACCGCACGGTCGCCAAGGTCTGCGCGATCCTGGGGCTGACCGGCGCAGAGGGGTTTCGGGCGATTACCAATGCAGGCGCGCACGGCATGCAGGAAGTGCCGCATTATCACCTGCACATCATCGGTGGCCGTGTTCTGGGGCGGATGGTCGAACGCGAGTGATCCCGCAAGGATCGGGTCGCCAGGTCTGATCAGGGCGGGCATCTTCCGGGGAAAGCGGAGGATGACATGCGGTTTCAGGCGATACCCACAAGAATTGTCCGGGCCTACCAGGCCGGTGGAGCTGATGCCAACGGGCAGGTGCCCGAAAGGGTGGTGTCGGACGGGGGCGGGAACCCCTGTCGGCATTGTCTGGGCATGATCCCGAAAGGGGCCGGCATGCTGGTGCTGGCGCATCGGCCCTTCCCCAACCTTCAGCCCTATGCCGAGGTCGGGCCGATCTTCCTTTGTGCCGAGGTCTGCGGCGCGGGGGGAGGGGAGGGGCTGCCGAAGATGCTGGCGTCGCCGGATTACATCGTCCGGGGTTACGGCGCGGACGACCGGATCGTCTATGGCACGGGCGGTGTGGTGGCGACCGCGTCGATCCCGGCGCGTGCGGAGGAGTTGTTCGAGGATGCACGGGTGACTTATGTGCATGTGAGGTCGGCGCGGAACAATTGCTTTCAGTGCCGGATCGACCGCTAGATCGGGGCGGTTTTCGAATGGAGCGACTTGCGTCGCGAGCCTTTTCTCTCGGCCCTGCGCGTTAAGAACGCGCAGGGCCGAGGCTGATGGGGCGCTGCCCCAAACCCCGGGATATTTGGAGCCAGGCGAAAAGGGTTGGGTCAGGACGGCGGGTCGGCCTTGTCCCAGGCTTTCAGCCAGCGTTTGGGGGCGGCGTCGCGCCATTGGCGGATCAGGCGGGCGGTGGCCCAGCCCTCATCGATCCGGCCGGCGCGGACGAGGATCAGGTTGTGCGGGGCGTAGTGGGGATGAAGGGTGAAGGTCTCGGGGTCGGCTTCGAGCAGCATCTCGCGTTCCGCGTGGCCGGCCTTGAAGACGGCGGCGTCGACGTAAGGCGACCACCAGCACCACATCTTGCCGTGGGCCTTCAAGCATTCGTTGCCCCAGGGGTTGTCGACTGTGACCTCGGGCAGGTTGAGGGCGAGGGCGAAGGCTTTGAGGGTGGGCCAGGTGTGGATCAATGGAACCTCTCCCCCCGTTCCAGCATGGTGAGAAACTCCGCCATCCGCTTGGCGCGGGTTTCGGGGCGATTGGCGGTGGTCAGGCGGTAGTAGAGGGCGAAACGGTTCCGGGCATCGAGTTTTTCATAGGTCGCCTTCGCTACTGGATTGCCCTCCAGTGCCGCAAGGAAATCGGCGGGAACTTCTGCGGTTTTCCCACCGGCGTAGGCGGTGTCACAGCGACCGCCAGCCTTGGCGGCATCGACCCGGGCCTGGCCTGCGGGAGTCATCCGACCATCGGCGATCAGCTTTTCGGCATGGGCGCGGTTCTTCTGGCTCCAGGAGGAGCGGGGTTTGCGCGGGGTGAAGCGCTGCAGCCAGTGGTCGGGGCCGCCGAGGCGTTTGACGCCGTCGATCCAGCCGAAGGCCAAGGCTTCGATCACCGCTTCCTCCCAGGTGATCGAGGGGGTGCCGCTGGTTTTGCGGTAAAGTTTCGGCCAGACTTCTGACCGGGTCGCATGATTGGCGTCCAACCAGATTCGCCATTCGGCGGGCGTGGCGAAGGCGATCGGCTCGTCGGTCAATGCGCCTCGGCCCAGTTGCGTCCCTTTCCGGCTTCGACGGCGAGATGGACGTTCAGGCTGACTGCCGGGGCGGAGGCGGTTTCCATCACCTCTTTGGCGATGGGGATCAGGCGGTCGGCATCGGCCTCGGAAACCTCGAACAGAAGTTCGTCGTGGACCTGAAGGAGCATTTTTGCGTCGAGGCCCTTGATCGCCGCGGGCATCCGGATCATCGCGCGGCGGATGACGTCGGCGGCGGTGCCCTGGATCGGCGCATTGATCGCGGCGCGCTTTGCGAAGCCTGCGCCGGGGCCTTTGGCGTTGATCTCGGGGGTGTTGATCTTGCGGCCGAAGAGGGTTTGGACGTGGCCGTTGGCTTGGGCAAACTTCACCGTGTCGGTCATGTAGCTGCGAATTCCGGGGAAACGCTCGAAATAGCGGTCGATGAAGCCCTGTGCCTCGGCGCGGGGAATGCGCAGGTTGCGGGCGAGGCCGAAGCCGGAGATGCCATAGATCACCCCGAAGTTGATCGCCTTGGCCTTGCGTCGGATGTCGCTGGTCATCTGGTCGAGGGGGACGCTGAACATCTCGGAGGCTGTCAGGGCGTGGATGTCGATGCCGTCTTCGAAAGCGCGGCGCAGTTCGGGAATTTCGGCAATATGGGCGAGGATGCGAAGTTCGATCTGGCTGTAGTCGAGCGACACCAGAACTCGGCCCGGCGGGGCCACGAAAGCCTCGCGGATGCGGCGGCCTTCGTCGGTGCGGACGGGAATGTTCTGCAGGTTCGGGTCGGTCGAGGCCAGCCGCCCGGTGTTGGCCCCAGCGATGGAGTAGGAGGTGTGGACCCGGCCCGTGTCGGGGTTGATCGCCAGTTGCAGCGCATCGGTGTAGGTGGATTTCAGCTTGGCGATCTGCCGCCAGTCCAGGATGCGGGCGGCGAGTTGCGCGCCCTGGGGGTGGGTTTCGAGCGTGGTGATGTCTTCAAGGATATCCGCGCCGGTAGCGTAGGCGTCGGTCTTGCCTTTGGTGCCGCCGGGAATTTGCAGGCGGTCGAACAGGATCTCGCCCAGCTGTTTCGGCGAGCCGACATTGAACTTTTCGCCGGCGACCTGGTGGATCTCTTCCTCCAGCTGCACCAGCTTTTGGGCAAAGGCATTGGACATCAGCCGCAGGACCTCGCGGTCGACCTGGATGCCGGCCATCTCCATGTCGGCCAGAACCGGAACGAGCGGGCGTTCCAGAGTTTCATACACTGTCGTCACCTTGGCACGGTGCAGCCGGGGCTTGAAGCGCTGCCAGAGGC
This sequence comes from Paracoccaceae bacterium, assembly GCA_031412255.1. GTDB lineage: Bacteria > Pseudomonadota > Alphaproteobacteria > Rhodobacterales > Rhodobacteraceae > Tabrizicola. The sequence continues at coordinate 5,908 of JANOCQ010000189.1, forward strand.
GCAGGGTGACGTCGGCGTCTTCGGCGGCGTAGCAGACGGCTTCCGGGATGGCGACCTTGTCGAAGGTGACCTGGGATTTGCCCGAGCCGAGGAGCGTCTTGATCGGGATCGGTGCATGGCCGAGGTAGCGGTCGCTGAGTTCGTCCATCCCGTGATTGTGCAGACCCGCGTGCATGGCGTAGGACATCAGCATGGTATCGTCCAACGGCGCGATGCGGACGCCCAGACGGGCGAAGATCTTCCAGTCGTATTTCATGTTCTGGCCGATCTTCAGGATCGACGGGTCTTCGAAAACAGGCCGTAGTGCGTTCAAAGCTTCGGTGACCGTCAACTGGTCCGGGGCCAGTGCTGTCGCGCCGAAAAGATCGCCACCGCCGGTGGTATGGGACAGCGGGATATAGGCCGCCTTGCCGGGATCAACGGCCAGCGAGATGCCCACCAGATCAGCGCGCATCTCGTCGAGGCTGGTCGTCTCGGTATCGATGGCGACGTGACCGACCTCGCGGATGCGGTCCACCCAATGGGCAAGGGTGGGCAAGTCGCGGATACATTCGTAAGAGGCTGTGTCGAAGGGCAGCTGCTCCTCTTCCACCGGCGCTTCGGAGCGTGGGATCACGGTCAGCTGAGAGGTTTCCGGGAGCGCGGGTGCCGTGATGCCCAGTTTGTCGGCTACGCGCTTCGTGAGGGTGCGGAATTCCATCCTGGTCAGGAAATCCATGATCTTGTCGGGTTCCGGCAGGCGGATTTCCAGGTCATCCAGCGTGACGTCCAACGGCGTGTCGCAGTCCAGAGTCACCAACTGGCGCGAGATGCGGATCTGCTCGGCATTGTCGATCAAAGCCTCGCGGCGCTTGGGCTGCTTGATCTCGTGCGCGCGGGTCAGAAGGGTGTCGAGGTCGCCGTATTCCTGAATGAGGAGTGCGGCAGTCTTCAACCCGATACCGGGCGCGCCGGGGACGTTGTCGACGCTGTCGCCGGCAAGGGATTGCACATCGACAACGCGGTTCGGGGGGACGCCGAACTTCTCCATCACCTCGTCCGGGCCGATGGCGCGGGATTTCATCGGGTCGAACATGTCGACGCCGGGGCGGATGAGCTGCATCAGGTCCTTGTCCGAGGAGATTATGGTGCAACTGCCCCCCGCCTCGACCGCGCGGCAGGAGAGGGCGGCGATGATGTCGTCGGCCTCGTAGCCTTCGGTCTCCAGGCAGGCGACATTGAAGGCGCGGGTGGCTTCGCGGGTCAGCGGGAACTGCGGGCGCAGATCTTCGGGAAGGTCCGGTCGGTTGGCCTTGTACTTGTCATAGATCGCGTTGCGGAAGGTTGTCGCGGAATGGTCGAAGACGACGGCCAGATGGGTCGCGGCCTTGCCGTTCGACGCGGCGCGGGACAGCTCGTTCCACAGGATGTTGCAGAACCCAGCGACAGCGCCCACGGGCAGGCCATCGGACTTGCGCGTCAGGGGCGGCAGCGCGTGGTAGGCGCGGAAGATGTACGCCGAGCCGTCGATGAGGTGCAGGTGGTGGCCGTTGCCGAAGGTCATGGGTAGGTCTCCCGAGTCTGGTCGGAAGTATTGGCAGAAGGCGCGGGGAAGGGCTACCCGGTTTGGCCGGATAGGTGCCGGTTCAGCGAGAGCGTGACCGACCAGTTGGCAGGGGTCCAGAGGCCGAAGGGGATGCCGGAGGCCCGTAGCGTCTCGCCCAGCCAGACGTTGCAGGTGCGCAACAGGTGAAAGTGGCCACGGGCGGGGAAGAAGGCGTCCGAGCCGGTGAAACCGGGGTGGTCCAGTTTCGTTTCGCTGGCGATGGCGGCGGCAGTTTCGGTGAGAAGCGCCTGAAACTGCGCGTCGGAGAGTTGGAGGACGCGCAGGTTCGGAAGCGGCGGCAGCGGACCGATGGCATCAAGCCTTATGACCGCATCGTCGCCGGTGGCGGCGGTCAGGACGGCGCTGGCGGTGATGTCGGCGTAGGTCCCGGCGGTCGTGTAGAAAGCGGCGGAGCCCCAGCCGAAGATCAACCACTGGGCATCCGGGTGGTTCAGCGGAACTCCCGCGGCTTCGGCAAAGGCAAAGCGGGCGCGTGTCTCTGGTGTCAGCGGAAAGAGGATGTCGGTGTGGATCGGGCCCTGCAAAAGGCCGATGCTGTGGGCGGGCGGGCCCGAAAGATCGGGACCGGGGCCGGGGATCAGCGGCAGGACCACCGAGGCTTCCAGGTAAAGGACCGGCAACGCCAGCGTCAGAAGGATCAGGCGCGGGGCGCGGCGCATCGGGTCACCAGGGGTTGCATCGGTTGCGATGCTGGCATGGCGTGGGCGCGGTTGAAAGGTGGGGTGGTCAGCATGCCGACGATCGGACCCGCCGTCGGTGTGCTGGGCCAGGCGAGACCTGCGCTCGTCTTGACGCTGCTGGAGCGCGCGATGTCGCGGACGAAGGGGATGCATCTTATCGGTGCCTTGTTCGTCGCGGTCCCCGCAGACCGGTTCTGCGTCCGGCCTTGGGCTTGTGTTGGCTCTGCCGGGGCTTCTGCCGGGAGCCTTGTGATCCGTGCATCACCCGCCGCTCGGGGCTTGACGCATAGGCCGCGCCGGGGCATCGTCGTCCTCATGCTGCACCCGATGATCCCTGTCTCGTTTTATTGGACCTGCGCCACATAGGCGGCAGGGCAGCGTTTCACGACCGAAACCAACTCCCACCAAGCCGCCCGCGAGGGTTCGGCCAGTAGGTACAGGTTCCCCCTCGCCGGGCTCCCCAGCGAAGGATACCCAAGATGCCCACCCCCCAGGTTACCGTTCGGCTTGCAACGCCGGAAGACCTTCCCGAAACCCACCGGATGCTGATCGCCCTCACGACGCAGTCTGGTGCGGCGGCAACCATCACGCCGCAGATGCTAGCGCGGATTGTCGAAGGCCGCGCCTCCCGGCTTCTGGTCGCGCACCGCACCGACAGCCCGCAGCGTCACCCGGTCGGGTTCGCGCTCTTGCTGATGGGGCGGAACATGGTGGCGGGGGCCGAGTGGGGGGTTGTCGAACAAATGTACGTGCAAGAGTTGGACCGCAAGCGCGGCATCGGGCGCGCTCTGCTGGAGGCAGCTAAGGAGACGGCGACAAAGGTCGGGTGTCAGGGCGTGACGGTCAGCTCGCGGCCCGAGACGGACGGACCGGCGCTGGTCTGGCGGGCATTGGGGGTGAACAGCCTGGAACCGCTATTTGCGGCAGAGTGACCCTTAGTGGTCGTCGTGGGCGTGGTCGCGGTCGATGATGTAGCGCTTGTCGCAGTAGCCGCATTCGACAAAGCCGGTATCCGCCGGGATCGTCAGCCAGACGCGGGGGTGCCCCAGCGCGCCCTCGCCACCGTCGCAGGCCACTTTCCAGGTGGTGACGGTCTGGGTCTCGGGGGCTGGGGTGGGCATGGGCAGGTCCTTTGCAAGTCCGCACCGCCTTTTAGCGGCGGAGGGGCCGGGGGCACAAGGGGGATGCGGGACAGGCGAACCGCTCACGCTTGTGCATCAGGCCGAGCCGCCGATCAGCGCCCCGCGCGATTTGAGCGCGGTCAGCCACCCCAACCCCTGCGCGGTTCCCTTTGCCGGGCGGTATTCGGCGGCGATCCAGACTGGCGGGCCGTCGGAATCGATTGCATCGCAAAGGTCCGGCAGCGAGAAACCCCCGCCACCCGGCTCGTTCCGTGCCGGAAAGCCCGCAATCTGGATATGGTTGATGTGACGGCGGTGGTCGGCCCACACGGTGCCTGCATCACCATGCAGGCGCGCAGCGTGCCAAAGGTCGAACTGCAATCCGATCCGGGGATTGGCGATGTCGTCTAGGATGCGCGCGGCCTGGTCGTAGTCGTTCAGGAAATAGCCTGGCATGTCGTCAGGGTTCAGGGGTTCCAGACACAGCACCAACTCCGGCGCCTCTGCCAGGGCCCAGGCAAGGTTTTCGACATAGCACTGTTCGGCCTGTGGACCCTTGGCAACGCCCGCCATTACATGCACCCGGTCGGCCTTCAGCCGCGTCGCGAAGTCGGCCGCACGCAGGAAGCTGTCGCGGAACCGCAATTCCATGCCCGGCACGGCGGCGAAACCGCGATCTCCACTGGCCCAGTCGCCCGGCGGAGTGTTGATCAGCGCCAAGGGCATGCCGTTCAGCGCGCGATCCCAGTCTGCCATCGGCTGGTCATAGGGGAACAGGACCTCCACGCCGTCGAAGCCGCAGCGCTGCGCCCAGTCGGGGCGGTCAAGCGTCGGAACCTCGGTAAAGAGCAATGTCAGGTTGGCTGCGAAACGGGGCATGTGTTGTTCAGGGCAATTCCGACGAAGGGATGACCGGGAAGAACTGCCCCGAGGACCATAGCCCGAACCACTTATGCCCGTCGTGCACCTCATGGCAACCCAGATCGACAAGCCGGTAGAAGGATTTCCGGTCGATCAGTGCCCAGAGATTGCTGCGGATCAGGATATAGGGCGACGGCTCGCCTGTGTCGCGGTCGCGCTCAACCCGCAGCGGGTGGTCGCCGTCAAGGGTGACCACGTCCTCGGTTTTGGTGGTGAAGGTCAGTCTCTGGTCGCGTCCGTCGCCGGTTTTATCGAAATCGGTTGCCAAGAGAGGCGCGTCATCCACCTTGATCCCGACCTTTTCCACCGGCGTCACCAGGAAATAGTCGTCCCCTTCCCGCTTCAGGATCGAGGCGAAAAGCTTGACGAGCGGCGCGCGGCCGATGGGGGTGCCCAGGTAGAACCAGGTCCCGTCGCGGGCAATGCGGATGTCGAGGTCGCCGCAGAAGGGCGGGTTCCACAGGTGGACAGGAGCTGGCCCCTTGGACCCGGCGGCCTTGGCAGCGGCGGCAAGCGTATCGGCGTTCGGTTTCGGCAAAGGTGTCTGCATGGACGCACTCTAGCGGGGATGGGGTCTTGTGCAACGGGGGCGTCGCGGGCGGGGTTCCGCATCAGGCTTGACTTGTCCACGCTTGAGGGCCGTGATGGCGGCAGCGGAGGCGCCATGACTATGGATTTTCATCTGACGCCGCAAAGCCTTGTCGGCCGCCGCTTCGGACCGGACACTTTCCGTGGCATCCGCATCGCGTTGATGGGGTTCTGTCCGCCACCCCCTGCCTTCCGAAGCTACCCGCGCGATCGCGTGACGAACCAGCATTTCATTCATCTTGCGCCCGAAAGCGTCCGGCTCGTTTCGCACGGGGGACTGACGGTCCTGTCGCTGGCGCATGTCTATGGTGGTCCGGTCGCCGCCGCGACGGTCGAAGAACTGGCCTGGTACGGGGTCGACTTTGTGCTGGCCTATGGTCTGGCCGGTGGACTGGGCATCGGTGCTGCGGGGGGGCAGACGCTGGGCATGGGGGCCTTCTACATGGTGCAGGACGCCCTGGCACGGGACGGGACCACGCCGCATTACACCGACGCGCCCGTCGTTGCTGCCGATCCGGACCTGCTGCGGATGGTAACGGACGCCTGGACCGGGGGCGCGCCGATGCTGCCGGTCCGGGCGGCGACCAATGATGCGATATACCGTGAAGGTCGCGTGATGCTGGACGGTTTTCGGGCCGCAGGCTGCCACGTCGTCAACCTCGACTCGGCGCATCTCTATGCGGTCTCGGCGGTGAACAATGCCGGGCGAAGGTTGCGGACTGTCCAGTGCGGTGTGGTGTCGGACGTCATCGACCGAGACGGCCAGTCGAAAAGCGTGCTGGCCGAGATGCTGGCGGAGGGGCCGCAAGGGATGAATCCCCTGGAGCGGACAAGCGAGATCGTGCGTTTCTACCTTGAAACGTTGGCACCAGGGTTGCTGGAGGCCAAATTTCCTGAGCGAGAGATTTGTCATAGTCCCGGTTAAAGGACTTCGTCAGCCGCCCCGTGACGCCGCTCTCACGATCATTTGTGTCAAGTCGCCGTTTGCCATTTGTGCCCGCCGGGATACTTCGCTTAACTGACCGGGTATCACCCTGAAGGGAGCTTGTGGCATGGCCGACACCAAGGCGCTTGTTGCGGAAATCGAGGCGCTGGGCGCGACGCTGGGACAGGCGAAGGCCTCGATCAACCGGCGCTTCATCGGGCAGGAGAAGGTGGTAGAACTGGTGCTTGCCTCCATGCTTTGCGGCGGACATGCGCTGCTGGTGGGTCTGCCGGGCCTCGGCAAGACGCGGCTGGTGGATACCTTGGGCACCGTGATGGGCCTGAAAGCCAACCGCATCCAGTTCACGCCCGACCTGATGCCCGCCGATATCCTCGGGTCTGAAGTGCTGGACAGCGCGGCCGACGGCAGCCGGGCCTTCCGCTTTGTGGAAGGGCCGATCTTCTGCCAGCTTCTGATGGCCGACGAAATCAACCGCGCTTCGCCCCGGACCCAGTCGGCCCTGCTGCAGGCGATGCAGGAGAAGGTCGTGACCATTGGCGGCCAGCACCGCCCCTTGGGCAAGCCCTTCCACGTTCTTGCGACCCAGAACCCGATCGAGCAGGAAGGGACCTACCCCTTGCCGGAAGCGCAGCTTGACCGGTTCCTGGTTCAGGTCGATGTCGAATACCCGACCCGCCAGACCGAGCGCGACATCCTGATCGCGACGACCGGGGCCGAGGAGGCCGAGGCGCATCAGGTCTTTACCGCCGAAGGCTTGATCGGCGGGCAATCCGTGATCCGCCGGATGCCGGTCGGCGATCAGGTGGTCGAGGCGATCCTGGACCTGGTCCGCGCCTGCCGTCCCGGTGAACCCGAAGGCCGCGATCTGGCCGACAGCCTGTCCTGGGGCCCCGGCCCCCGTGCGGCGCAGGCGTTGATGCTGATGGTGCGGGCAAAGGCGCTGCTCGATGGTCGGCTTGCGCCCTCGGTCGCCGATGTGGCCGACCTTGCGCAATCGGTGCTGATCCACCGGATGGCGCTTTCCTTTGCGGCCCGCGCCCGTGGCGAAACGCTGGCCGGGATCATCTCTCGCGTGACCAACAAGACCCTGCGGCTTGAGGCGGCGGCGTGACCTTAGCGCCCGACCTTCGCTCACGGGCGGAAGCGCTGGGACAGACCCTCCCGCCCCTTCTGGCCGAAGCCGAGATGCTGGCCTCGACCGTGATGATGGGCGAACACGGGCGGCGCAGGGCGGGGTTGGGGGATGAGTTCTGGCAATACCGTCCGGCGCATCAGGGCGATTCGGCGCGTATGGTGGACTGGCGGCGATCGGCGCGGTCCGACGCGCACTTCGTGCGCGAACGCGAATGGCAGGCGGCGCAGTCCGTGACGATCTGGGTCGATCCGGCGCGGTCGATGAGCTTCACCGGCGAAAAGGCCCGCGCGCCCAAGTCTGATCGGGCAAAGCTGCTGGGCCTTGCGCTTGCGGTCCTGCTTCTGCGTGGAGGAGAACGCGTGGGATTGGCCGGTCTTGCCGCTCCCCGCGCCGGACGGGCGCAGCTTCTCCGGCTGGCAGCACGCCTGACGGGCGATGAGGCGGGTGAAGATTTTGGCGCGCCGGAAACCGAGGGCATGGTGAGCCACGGGCGGGGCATTTTCCTGTCGGATTTCCTGGGCGATCTGGAAGGGATCGAGGCGGGTCTGGCCCGCGCCGCGGACCGGGGGGTGAAGGGCGTGCTGATCCAGGTCCTTGACCCCGCGGAAGAAGAGTTTCCCTTCGACGGCCGGACGATCTTTGAATCGATGGGCGGCACGATGCGGCACGAAACCCAGCGCGCCGGTGACCTCCGCGAGCGCTACCTTGCACGTCTGGCCGAACGGAAGGACCGCCTTTCCCATCTGGCCCGCGCCGTGGGCTGGCATTTCAGTACCCACCACACCGGCGCGCCCGCGCAATCGGCGCTGCTTTGGGCCTATGTCGCCTTGCAAGGGGGGCGGTAGATGTTCACCCTTGGCCCCATCGGCTTTGTAGTTCCCTGGCTTCTGATTGCGCTGATCGCGTTGCCGGTCCTCTGGCTGCTTCTGCGCGCCGTCCCGCCGGCCCCGATCCGTCGGCGGTTTCCCGGTGTGGCGTTGCTCCTCGGCCTGAAGGACGAAGAGGCCGAGACCGACAAGACGCCGTGGTGGCTGCTTCTTTTGCGGACGCTTGCCATCGCGGCGGTGATCATCGGCTTTGCGGGACCCGTGTTGAACCCCGACGATCGCGCGCCGGGAACCGGGCCCATGCTGATTGTCGTCGACGGCGGCTGGGCCGATGCCCGCGACTGGCCGCAGCGGCTGCAAAAGGTCGAGGCGCTGGTGGCCGAGGCGGGCGTGCAGGGCCGTCCCATCGCGCTGCTGCGCCTGACAGATGCGCCAGGGGTGGTGGAGTTCCAGACATCCGAGGCCTGGGCCGGTCGGGCCGCGGGCTTGCAACCGCAGGCTTGGGCACCGTCCGGGTTCGCCGATTGGTCTCAGGCCCTGCCCGAGGGCGATTTCCAGACGACCTGGCTTTCTGATGGTCTGGCACACTCGGGCCGCGCCGAATTGCTTGCTGCGCTTCAGTCTCGCGGCGAGGTCCGCGTGATCGAGAACACCCGCCCGGTCTTCGGCGTTCATCCGCCGCGATCCGAGGACGGCAAGGTTGTCGTCTCTGCCAGCCGGATGCCAGCCGGAGAGGCGGGCTCGGTCGACGTCGTGGCACAGGGGCCGGACCCATCCGGGATCGAGCGCGATCTCGGCCGGGTGACCCTTGCCTTCGAGAACGGCGCCGCGACCGCCGAGGCCCCGATGGACCTGCCGCCGGAACTGCGCAACCGGATCACCCGCTTTGTCCTGGAAGACCAGCGCACGGCGGGCGCGGTCAGCCTGGCCGACGACAGCCTGAAGCGCCGCAAGATCGCGCTGATCCAAAGCGGAGCGGACGAGGAAACCTTGCAGCTTCTGTCGCCGCTCCATTACCTGCGACAGGCACTTGCCCCCACGGCGGACATCATCGAAGGCAACCTGAAAGACAGCCTTCTGGCCAATCCCGACGTGGTGGTTCTGGCCGACGTGGCCGAGATTGCCGGACCCGAACGGGACGCGGTGCTCGAATGGGTCGAAAGCGGCGGCCTCCTTCTTCGTTTTGCGGGACCGGTGATGGCTTCCAGCGATGTCAGTCGCGTCGACGAAGACCCGCTGATGCCGGTCCGCCTGCGCGAAGGTGGCCGCACTGTCGGTGGCGCGATGAGCTGGGGAGAACCGAAGGCACTTGCTCCTTTCCCGGAAGGCTCGCCCTTCTTCGGGCTGACCGCGCCGCCGGATGTGGTTGTGCGTGAACAGGTGCTGGCTCAGCCTGACCCTGACTTGACCGAGCGCACCATCGCCGCGCTGGACGATGGCACGCCCCTGATGACCCGCAAGGTGATCGGCGGCGGGCAGGTCGTGCTGGTCCACGTGACCGCCAACGCCGAGTGGTCCTCGCTGCCTCTGTCCGGCCTTTTCGTGCAGATGCTGGAGCGACTGGCGGTGTCGACAAAACCCGTCCAGCCGGAAGCAGCCGACCTGTCCGGCCAGACCTGGTCGCCCGAAGTGGTGCTGGATGCCTATGGCGCGACGACGGACGCGGCCGAGTTGCCGGGCGTCGAGGGCGAGGCTCTGGCAACGGCAATCGCCGGGGGTCCAAGCCGGGAATTCCAGCCGGGACTTTACGCGGGGGCAGACCGGCGGGTGGCGCTGAACGTGATGGGCGACGAGACCACGCTCGAGCCCGCCGTCTGGCCGCAATCTGTGCCGGTGGACCGGCTGGAGGCGCGGGCAGTCCAGGCGCTGAAGGGGGACTTTCTGACCTTTGCCACGGCGCTGCTGCTTCTGGACGTGCTGGCCGCCCTATGGCTCGCTGGCCGCTTGCGCGGCATCGCCCGCGGGTCCGCTGCAGTTCTGGCGCTGGCGCTTCTTGCCGCCTCTCCGCGCTTGGCAGAGGCGCAGGACATGCCCGGTCCCAACGACGATTTTGCGGTTCAGGCCACGTCGTCGGTCGTCCTGGCCTATGTCCTGACCGGCGACCCGCAGCTGGACGAGCTGTCTCGGCAGGGTCTGCTGGGCCTGTCCGACAAACTGTGGCAGCGCACCTCGATCGAGCCGTTGATGCCGATGGGCGTGGACATCGAAAAGGACGAACTGGCGTTTTTCCCCTTCATTTACTGGCCGGTGGCTGCGGGGGCGGCAGCGCCGTCGGACGTGGCCTATGCCAAGCTGAACCAGTATCTGCGGACCGGGGGGATGATCCTGTTCGACACCCGCGACTCCGACCTCGCGGGGTTCGGCGGCGGCACCACGCCCGAGGGCCAGGCGCTCCAGGTCATCGCGTCCGGTCTCGACATCCCGCCTTTGGAGCCGATGCCGCCGGACCATGTGCTGACCCGCACCTTCTACCTGTTGCAGGACTTCCCGGGCCGGCATCAGGGAGGGCAGGTCTGGGTCGAAGCCGCACCGAACGCCGAAGCCGAGGCCGCCGAGGGAATGCCATTTCGCAACCTGAACGACGGCGTGACTCCGGTGGTGATCGGCGGCAACGACTGGGCCAGCGCTTGGGCGACGGATGACATCGGCGTGCCCATTGTCCCGATCGGGCGCGGTTTCGCGGGGGAACAGCAGCGCGAGATTGCCTACCGCTTCGGCATCAACCTGATCATGCATGTGCTGACCGGCAACTACAAATCCGACCAGGTCCATGTGCCTGCCCTTCTGGAAAGGCTGGGCCAATGACCGCTTCTGTCGTCTTTGCGCCGCTGGTGTCGCTCTGGCTGGTCTATGCGCTGGCTGGGGCGGCCCTGGTGCTGGTGGGTCTTGCTCTGTGGCGGGGTCTGTCGGGCTGGTGGCTGCGCGCGCTGGCGCTGACGGCCCTGGTCCTGGCCTTGGCCAACCCTGCGCTTCAGGAAGAGGAACGCCAGAACCTCTCGGATATCGTGATCCTGGTGGTGGACGAAAGCGCCAGTCAATCTCTTGGTGACCGACGCGCACAGACCGAGGCTGCCGTTGCATCGGTCGAGGCCGAGATTGCGCAGATGCCCAACACCGAACTGCGCATCCACCGCGTCGGCGACGGGGACGAGGATGCAGGGACGCTTGGCCTGACCGCGCTGTCCGAAGCTTTGGCCGAGGAACCGCGCGCGCGGGTGGCTGGCGCAATCCTGCTGACCGACGGCCGCGTCCACGACCTTGGCGTCGTCCCGAACCTGCCCGCGCCCCTGCAGGTCCTGCTGACCGGCGCAGAAGCCGATTGGGACCGCCGCATCGTCGTCAAGAATGCCCCCGCCTTCGCCATCATCGGCGAAGAGTTCCAGCTGGAGCTGCGGATCGAGGACATTGGCGCAGCCCCGGCGCTGGGATCCGAGGTCCAGCTGACCATCGCGATCGACACCGAGGAACCGGTTACTTACACCGTTCCACTGAACGAAGATCTGGAGCTGCCCGTCACTCTGCCTCATGGGGGCGCGAACGTGCTGCAATTCTCGGTCGCTCCGGTCGCAGGCGAGATCACCGACCGCAACAACGCGATGGCCGTGCAGATCAACGGCGTGCGTGACCGTCTGCGCGTCCTTCTCATCAGCGGCGAGCCGCATGCGGGGGAACGCGTCTGGCGCAACCTGCTGAAATCCGATGCGGCCGTCGACCTTGTCCACTTCACCATCCTGCGCCCGCCGGAAAAGCAGGACGGCGTGCCGGTCGACGAACTGAGCCTCATCGCCTTCCCCACCCGTGAGCTTTTCATCGAGAAGATCGAGGAGTTCGACCTGATCATCTTCGACCGCTACCGGATGCGGGGTATCCTGCCGATGTCCTACATCGAGAATGTGGTTCAGTATGTCCGGAACGGTGGCACAGTGCTTGTGGCCGCCGGACCCGAGTTCGGCGCCGTCGACAGTCTCTATCGCTCACCCCTTGCCGAAATCCTGCCGGTGGCCCCCACAGCGCAGGTGATCGAGGAAGGCTTCCGCCCGCAGCTCACCGACCTCGGTCGCCGCCACCCGGTCACCGAAGGGCTGGAGCGCGAGGCGCCAGAAGGTGGCTGGGGCCGCTGGTTCCGCCTGATCGAGGTCGAGCAGGTGGCCGGCCAGGTGCTGATGTCCGGCCCGCGTGACCTGCCGCTTCTGGTGCTGAACCGCGTCGATCAGGGCCGCGTTGCGGTGCTGGCCTCGGATCAGGCCTGGCTCTGGGGCCGGGGCTACGAAGGCGGCGGACCGCAGCTGGAACTTCTGCGCCGTCTTGCGCACTGGATGCTGAAAGAGCCGGAGCTCGAGGAAGAGACCCTTACCGCTGAGGTCAAGGGCGAAGCAATGACGATCACCCGGCGCACTCTGGCCGAGGAGGAGCCGGGTCCGGTGACGGTCACAGGGCCGGATGGAACGGCGCTGGACCTTGCCATGCCGCTGGCCGCTCCGGGGCGGTATGAAACGGCCTACCAGGCCCCTGCGCTGGGGCTTTACCGGCTGGAACAAGGGGACCTGACCCGCGTGATCGCCGTTGGCCCGGCGACGCCGCGGGAATTTGTGGAAACCATCGCCTCGGGGGCGGATCTGGCACCGGTGGCCGAAGCGACAAGGGGCGGCGTCACTCGGCTGGAACCCGGCAACCCCGACATCCGCACCGTGGCCGAGGGCCGCCTGGCCGTGGGTCGCGGCTGGATCGGTATCACCCCCCGCGAGGCCTATCTTACCACCGAAGTCAACGTGGTGCCCTTCCTGCCCGCCTGGGCCTGGCTGCTGATTGCCGCCGGTCTGGCCGTCGTGGCCTGGCTGGTCGAGGGCCGCAAAGGCGCAAAGGCCGCGTAAAGCCCCCGGCCCAGGTCAGGGACCTGCCGCTCCGGACTGAGGTCGGGGGCAGGATCGGGTTTCCGTGACACGAATCGCCGTATCCCGCATCCTTTCCGTACTTGAGGGACGGGAGACCCCGCAATGTCGGATGTGGATGTCGTCATCGTCGGCGCTTGCTGTGCCGGTCTGGCCGCAGCCAAACGGCTTCGGGCGTCAGGGCTGAGTTTTCGAGTGGTCGAAGCGATGGACCGGATCGGTGGTCGCGCGCTGACCTCGACCACCGACTTCGGCGTGCCCTTCGACATCGGCTGTGCCTGGCTGCATGCCGCCGACCGCAATCCCTTCTTCCCCGAGGCCGTCGCCGCGGGCTGGACCTTGCAGCATCACGACATGGGCCTTGACCACCTCTGGTTCGGTCGCCGCAAGGCCACCAACGCCGAGATGGAGCGTGAAAAGCGGGCAGAGGCCGAGCTTGCCGCCTGCATCGAACGCCACAAGGGGTCAAGCGACCGGCTGTCCACCCTGGTCGAGGCCTGCCACGGTCTTCGCGTCAGCGCGACCTTTGCCGGTCCGATGGATTTCGGCGCCGATGATGACGAGATCAGTGTCACCGACTACCGCGCGGCCGCGGACCTCAACCCGAACTACTTCACGCGCGAAGGCTTCGGCGCGCTGATCCACCGCTGGGGCGCGGACGTGCCGGTGACGCTGGCAACGCCGGTCAAGCGCATCCGTTGGGACGGACCGGGTGTCGAGGTCGAGACGGCGCAGGGCACGGTCCGTGCGGCTGCGGTCATCGTCACCGTCTCGACCGGGGTGCTGGCCTTTGAAGACATCACCTTTACCCCGGACCTTCCAGACAGCCACCTGGAAGCTATCTGCGACCTTCCGATGGGGCTTCTGACCAAGATCCCCGTCCGGATCCAAGGCACGCGACTAGGTCTGCAAGCCTTCGACGACTTGCTGATCGAACGCCACGCGCGCCATGACCTGTATTTCCTCGCCTTCCCCTTCGATCTTGATCTGATGGTCGGCTTCGTGGGTGGCGACTTTGCCTGGGAAATGGAGGCGGCGGGGCGCGCCGCAGCCGTCGATTTTGTCACCGACCGGCTGGTGGACATCTTCGGCTCCGATGTTCGCAAGGCTGTCACCCATGGCAGCATGACCAACTGGTCGGCCGAGCGGCATGTCCGGGGCGCATATGCGGCTGCGCGCCCCGGCAAGGCCCATGCCCGCGAGGTGCTGAAAGACCCGGTCGGCGAGCGGATATGGTTCGCTGGCGAGGCGCTGGCCGGGGGCCTGAAGCAGACCGCCGCCGGGGCGCGGCTTTCGGGCGAGGCGGTGGCAGGGCAGGTGGCCCTATGGCTCTCGCATCAGGATCACGCGGCGTGAGTGGCTGGCAAACTCGCGCCGAAGCAGGATGCCGGTTGCCAGCACCGTGCCTGCCAGCAGCCCCCAGGCACCGAGAAGCCAGCCCAAAGCGGCAAGCGCGAAGTAGATCGACTTCAAGCCCCGGTTGAAGCTGCGCGCGGCGGTGATGTTGATTTCCGCGGCTTGGCCTGCGCGGTGGAAGGCGAGCGGGTCTTCGGGGTCGTTCGGAACGGCTGCCATAAGGATCGAGCAGTAGCCGAACAGCCGATGCGCCCAGACGAACTTCAGCAAAGCATTGGCCAGAAACCCGATCACCGGCAGCATCTTCAGAGCCACGTCCGGCCCCGCCCCGGCCAGCGGCAACTCGTCGGTCAGCCTTTGCACCGCAGCCGCATTGCCGATCAGCGCGACCCCGCCCCCGATGGCAATCATGCAGGCGCTGGCGAAGAACGCTGTTCCCTGCCGCAGGCTGTCGATCAAGGTGGCGTCGAAGATGCGGGGCTGGCGGGTGACGAAAGTCCGCATCCAGTCGCGGCGATACTCCTCCATCAGGACTGAGACCGAGGGCCGGTTTTGGGTCGGATGCTCGCTCAGCCATCCCGAGGCCATCCAGGCCAGAACCAGCCCCGCCAACAGGATAAGGTCAAAGGTCGGAAGGCTGCCAAGGTCCATTGTCATGCCAGAACACTAGGAGCAGGGTTTTTTCTTGTCAGCAGGTGAAATTGGTTATATTTCTTTACCAGTCAGCAGGGGATCGCCGATGGACATGCCAGCGCCAGACCAGGGGGTGATCGCCCGCAAATCGCGGATCGTGGCGCGGTTGCGCGCGCTGATGCCCGCCGACGCGGTGATCGACGCGGCTGAGGAGCTGCGCGTCTATGAATGCGACGCCCTGACCGCCTATCGCTGCCCGCCTTTGGCTGCTGTCCTGCCAAGAACGACCGGGGAGGTATCGGCCGTCCTTCGCATCTGTTGGGAAGAGGGCGTGCCGGTGGTGCCGCGCGGGTCGGGGACCAGCCTGGCCGGGGGCGCGATGCCGACAGCGGATTCGGTGATCCTGGGGGTCGCGCGGATGAATGCGGTGATCGAGACGGATTACGACAACCGCTTCATCCGGGTGCAATCCGGCCGGACCAACCTGTCGGTCAGCGCGGCGGTCGAGGCGGAGGGGTTCTTCTACGCGCCCGACCCCTCCAGCCAGCTAGCCTGCGCGATTGCCGGGAACATCGCGATGAATTCGGGCGGGGCGCATTGCCTGAAATACGGCGTCACGACCAACAACCTGCTGGGCGTGACCCTGGTCAAGATGGACGGAACGGTGGTGACGCTGGGCGGACCCTGGGGCGAGCCGTCGGGGCTGGACCTGCTGGGCGTCGTTTGCGGATCGGAAGGCCAGCTTGGCGTGGTGACCGAGGCCTGGCTGCGCATCCTGCCCAAGCCCGAGGGCGCGCGGCCGGTGCTGGTCGGCTTCAACTCGAACGAGGTCGCCGGGGCTTGCGTGGCCGACATCATCCGGGCCGGAATCCTGCCCGTCGCCATCGAGTTCATGGACCGCCCCTGCATCCGGGCGACCGAGGCCTTTGCCAAGGCCGGATACCCAGATTGCGAAGCGCTTCTCATCATCGAGGTGGAGGGGTCGGAGGCCGAGATCAGCGAACAGCTTGCCCGCATCCGCCAGATCGCCCTGGCCCGTGACCCGGTGGAGTTCCGCGAAGCCGCGGACGAGGATCAGGCCAAACGCATCTGGCTTGGGCGGAAGTCGGCCTTCGGGGCGATGGGGCAGATCAACGACTATATGTGCCTGGACGGCACGATCCCGGTCTCGTCCTTGGCGCATGTCCTGAAACGGATCGGCGAGATGAGCCGCGAATTCGGGCTGGACGTCGGCAACGTCTTCCACGCGGGCGACGGCAACATGCACCCCCTGATCCTGTTCGACGCGAACAAGCCCGGCGATCTGGAAAAGTGCGAGGCTTTCGGAGCCGAGATTCTCAAGCTTTGCGTCGAAGTCGGGGGCTGCCTGACCGGCGAGCATGGCGTGGGGATCGAAAAACGCGACCTGATGGCGGTGCAGTTCGCGCCCGAGGACATGGAAGCGCAGATGCGGGTGAAGGACGTGTTCGATCCGAGATGGCTGCTGAACCCGGCGAAGGTGTTTCCTCTGGGCCTCAGTGCCGAACGGCGCGCGGGTTGAACCCCCGGGGGCCAGCCCCCGGACCCCCGGGATATTTGTGGACATAGAATGAGAGCGCGATGCGGCCTGTGACTGAAGCGGAACTGGCGGAAGCCGTGGCGGGGGCTTCAGGACCCTTGCTTGTGCGCGGCGGGGGCACGCGGACACTGGGCCATGCGGTGGGCGAAGTGCTGGAGACGGGCGGCCTGTCAGGGGTGGAGCTTTATGAGCCCGGCGCGCTGACGC
Source organism: Paracoccaceae bacterium (assembly GCA_031412255.1). Lineage (GTDB taxonomy): Bacteria > Pseudomonadota > Alphaproteobacteria > Rhodobacterales > Rhodobacteraceae > Tabrizicola. The sequence continues at coordinate 22,375 of JANOCQ010000189.1, forward strand.
TGGTGGTGCGGGCCGGAACCCCGGTGGCCGAGGTCGATGCGGTGCTGGCGGGTGAACGCCAGCGGCTGGCCTTCGAGGTGCCGGACCTGCGGGGCTTGCTGGGCCGCGAAGGGGTATCGACCATCGGGGGCGTGCTTGCCGCCAATGCTTCCGGTCCCCGCCGGGTGCAAGTGGGCGCGGCCCGCGATGCAGCGCTTGGGGTGCGCTTTGTCGACGGGTCCGGGGCCATTGTGAAAAACGGCGGGCGGGTCATGAAGAACGTGACCGGCTATGATCTGGTGAAGCTTCTGGCCGGCAGCCTGGGGACCTTGGGGGTGCTAAGCGAGGTCAGCTTCAAGGTGCAAGCCCTGCCCGAAGCCGAGGCGACGCTGGTGGTCGAGGGGCTGGATGATGCAGCTGGGCTGGCGACCTTGCGCAAGGCGCTGGGGTCGCCCTTCGATGTCTCGGGTGCCGCGCGCCACTCCGGGCGCAGCCTGATCCGCATCGAAGGAATGGCGGGGTCGGTCGGCTACCGGGTCCGCGCACTCACGACGCAGATCGGCGGGGAGGTCTCGGTGGTCGAGGGCGAGCCTTCGGCGGCGCTTTGGCGGCAGGTGCGCGACGTGGCGCCGTTCCACGGTCGTCCGGGCGACGTCTGGCGGATTGCGACGCTTCCCACGGCTGCTGCCGAAATCGCGGCGAGGCTCAAGGGCGAGGCGGTCTGGGACTGGGGCGGCGGGCTGATCTGGCTTTTGGTGGACCCCGGCCGGGGCGCTAACGTCGCGGCGGTCGTCGCGGGGCGCGGCCATGCCACGCTGGTCCGGGGGCATGGCGGGCCGGTTTTCCCAGCGGAAGCGCCGGAGGTAGCGGCGCTGGTTGCGGGGATCAAGGCGAAGTTCGATCCGCGCGGAATTCTCAATGCCGGGATGATGGGCTGATGCAGACGAATTTTACCGCCGAACAGCTGACCGACCCCGGCATCCAGCGGGCTAACGAGATCCTGCGTTCCTGCGTGCACTGCGGGTTCTGCACGGCGACCTGCCCGACCTATCAGGTGCTGGGCGACGAACTTGACAGCCCCCGGGGTCGGATCTACCTGATCAAGGACATGCTGGAGGCGGGCCGCCCGGCGGATGAAAAGACCGTCAAGCACATCGACCGCTGCCTGTCCTGCCTCGCCTGCATGACGACCTGCCCGTCGGGCGTGCATTACATGCACCTTGTCGATCACGCCCGCGCCCATATCGAAAAGACCTACCGGCGGCCGGTGATGGACCGGCTGCTGCGCGCGGTGCTGGCGCGGGTGATCCCCTATCCGGGCCGCTTCAGGCTGGCGCTGCTGGCGGCCAAGATCGGCAGGCCCTTTGCCTGGATGATCCCCGATGCACGGGTCCAGGCGATGCTGCGGATGGCACCGAAGACGATCCCCCCCGTCAGCCGCAACGATGATCCGCAGGTCTTTCCCGCGACCGGAGAGCGACGGATGCGGGTCGCGCTGATGACCGGCTGCGCGCAGAAGGCGCTGAACACCGACATCAACGATGCCACGATCCGACTTCTGCGCCGGCTGGGCTGCGAGGTCGTCGTGGCGAAGGGACAGGGCTGCTGCGGGGCGCTTACGCATCACATGGGCAAGGAGGACCTCTCCCATGCGTCCGCCGCCGCCAATATCCGCGTTTGGATAGCCGAGAAGCGGGAAGGGGGGCTGGATGCAATCGTCATCAACACCTCGGGCTGCGGGACGACGGTGAAGGACTACGGCCACATGTTCCGCACCGATCCCCTGGCCGAGGATGCGGCGACTGTGGCCGGATTGGCAAAGGACATCAGCGAAGTGCTGGTTATGCTGGGCCTGCCGCAAGGTGCGCCCAAGGGATTGCGGGTCGCCTATCACGCCGCATGCAGCCTGCAGCATGGCCAGCAGATCAAGTCCGCACCCAAGGATCTTCTCAAGCGCGCGGGGTTCGAGGTGGTCGAGCCAGCCGACAGCCACCTCTGCTGTGGCAGCGCCGGAACTTACAACCTCCTTCAGCCGGAAATCAGTGCCGACCTTAAACGTCGCAAGGTCAGGACCCTGGAGGCAAAATCCCCCCAGGTCATCGCCGCGGGAAACATCGGCTGCATGATGCAGATCGGCTCGGGGACGGCAGTTCCGGTGGTCCACACTGTCGAACTGCTCGACTGGGCCACAGGGGGGCCGAAACCCAAGGCGCTGGAGATGTGAGGGGCTTGCGCAACCGGCCCCAAATCCGCCAAAGTCCCGGCATAGCTCTGTAGACCGTGCGGAAAAAAAGGGGAGGTTCCATGCGTTGCCTGTTCCCCGGTCTACTGGCGGCTGCTCTGGCCATTGCGGGCCAGGCGGGCGCGCAACCCCTGGATGAGGGGATGGTCAAGCTGGAAACGGCGGACGATGCCCGTGGCTGGGATGCCGTCGGCAAGTTGGTCATGGGCAAGCACGGCTTCTGCACCGGCGCTCTGATCGGTCCGCAGCTGGTGCTGACCGCCGCACATTGTCTTTACGACAAGACCACCGGCGTGCAGATGCGTCCGGAGGAGATGGAGTTCCAGGCGGGGTTTCGGAACGGTCGTGCCGTGGCCTACCGCACTGTCAGCCGTGCAGTGACCCATCCCGACTACCGCTACGGGGCCCAGGACAAGCTGGAGCGCGTCACCGACGACCTGGCGCTGCTGGAGCTTAACCAGCCGATCCGCCTGCCTTCGCTGGAACCCTTTGAAATTGGCGCCGCCCCGGTCGAGGGTGATCCCGTCGGCGTCGTCTCCTATGCCCAATACCGTGAAGAGGCACCCACGATCCAGGAGGCCTGCGAGGTGCTCGCGGGCCGCAGCGATGCCCTGATCCTGACCTGTAGCGTCGATTTCGGTTCCTCCGGTGCGCCGGTCTTTGCGTTCGAGAACGGGGTGGCACGTGTCGTGTCGGTGATCTCTGCCAAGGCCGAGGTCGATGGCCGCAAGGTTGCCATTGCCGTCCCCCTCGCCGAACCCCTGGAAGCGCTCCGTGCCGCGCTCGAGGATGGCCGCTCTGGCATGGCTGCAGGGACCAGGGCCGTGACCGTCATTTCGGGCGGCACTGGGGCGGGGGCCAAGTTCGTCCAGCCATGATCAAAACGCTGCTGGTCCTTCTGCTGCTCACGGGTCAGGCTGCGGCGCAGGATAACTCCGGACTGGACACGCTGATCACCCGTGACGACCTGCGCGGCTTCGAGCCGGTGGGTCGCGTCGACATCGAAGACGGCGGCTTTTGTACCGGGGCGCTTATCGCACCCGATCTGGTGCTGACTGCGGCGCATTGCGTGATGGACGCGACGGGCCCTGTTGCGGCCAGCCGGATCACCTTCCGCGCCGGCCTTGTCAATGGTGCTGCCATCATCGAAGCGCAGGTGCAACGGACCGTGGTCGACCCCGCCTATCGCCGGATCGAGCCTTCGCCTTTCGAGATGATCGAGAGGGATGCGGCGCTTTTGCAACTGGCGCAGCCGATCCCCACGGCGCTGATTTCCCCCTTTGTCGTGGCGCGCCCCTCCGACGGCGACGAGGTCAGCGTCGTCTCTTATGCCGAGGGTCGCGCAGAGGCATTATCCTGGCAACGCCGCTGTCGAATTGTCGGGCGGAAGGACCGCGTGATTGCCGTCGACTGCGATGTAACTCACGGCTCTTCGGGTGCGCCCGTGCTGGACCGTTCGGGCTACCGTGCGAAGATCGTGTCAATCATATCGGCCGGGGGACAGATGGACGGAAGACCGATCTCCTTCGGAATGGCGCTGCCTGATCTGGTAGACCGGCTGAGGGCGGCGCTGCGCCGGGGCGACGCGGCAAGTGCCGCTGTTCCTGCCCCCGAAGTCAACGCGAAGGGAATGCCCGGCAAGCTGCCAAAGCGCATTACCTCGGGCGAGGCTTCCACAGGTGGGGCCAAGTTCCTCTCGCCCTGAGCGTCTTGAAACCGGGTTTTCCCCTACCTACCTGAGTGTCATCCGGGTGCCATGACGGGCCCGGGCAACTGCCTTGCCCTTGCAAAGGGAAGGCCCCTGACATCGCTTCCAGGAGGATGACAATGCGCAACCTTGATTTCGCACCGCTTTACCGTGCCACCGTCGGCTTTGACCGGATCGCCGACATGATGGACCGGGTGCTGACGACGGACGTCGCCCAGCCGACCTATCCCCCCTACAACATCGAAAAGACCGCCGAGGATGCTTACCGCATCTCGATCGCCGTCGCCGGGTTCAGCCCTGACGATCTCAGCGTCGAGGTAAAGGACGGCAGCCTTTTCGTCACCGCCCGCAAGGCGGCGGAAGAAACCGACCGCACCTACCTGCACCGCGGCATCGCCACCCGCGCCTTCGAGCGCCGCTTTGCCCTGGCCGATCATGTCCGCGTGGCGGGCGCCGTGCATGAACACGGGATGCTGCACATCGACCTCGTCCGCGAAGTGCCCGAGGCGATGAAGCCCCGCCGGATCGAGATCGCCCATGCCAACGGTGCGACCAACGTGATCGAGGCGAAGCCCGAGCAGGTCAACTAAGGTCTCTCCAGACCGACCAGGCGGGCGCGTCGGGCAACCG
>JANOCQ010000190.1:0-2263 GCA_031412255.1 Paracoccaceae bacterium
ACAGGCCGCTGCCCATATCGCGAAGGCGGCCAGCGGCAGCGTTGCGGTTTATGGGGTGAACACGGGCTTCGGCAAACTCGCCAGCATCAAGATCGCGCCGGAAGATACTGAAACCTTGCAGAGAAACCTGATCCTCAGCCACTGTTGCGGCGTGGGTGAGCCGATGCCGGAAGACGTGGCCCGGTTGATGATGGTTCTGAAACTTCTGTCGCTGGGGCGTGGGGCCTCGGGCGTTCGGCCCGTCATCGTCACCCTGATCGAAGACATGCTCGCCCACGGCATCACGCCCGTGATCCCTGACCAGGGGTCAGTGGGAGCCTCCGGCGACCTCGCCCCCTTGGCCCACATGACTGCCGTGATGATCGGCCACGGCGAGGCGACGGTTGACGGCATCATCAAGCCCGGTGCGGAAGCCCTTGCGATGAAGGGGCTTTCTCCCCTCACGCTTGGCGCGAAGGAGGGCCTCGCGCTGATCAACGGCACCCAGTTTTCCACCGCCTACGCCCTCGCCGGCCTCTTTCACGGCTGGCGCGCGGCGCAGGAGGCGCTGGTGATATCCGCGCTGACGACCGACGCGATCATGGGCTCCACCGCCCCTCTGGAACCCGAGATCCACGCCCTGCGGGGCCAGCCCGGCCAGATCGACGCCGCTGCCTTCATGCGAGTGCTGCTGGCTGGATCGGCGATCCGCGAAAGCCACCGCGAGGGCGATACCCGCGTTCAGGACCCCTACTGCATCCGCTGCCAGCCGCAGGTCACCGGGGCGGCGATGGACGTCCTCCGCATGGCGGCCCGGACGCTGGAAATCGAGGCGAATGCGGCCACTGACAACCCCCTCGTCCTGTCGGATGGCCAGATCGTCAGCGGTGGCAACTTCCACGCTGAACCCGTTGGTTTCGCTGCGGATATGATCGCCTTAGCCTTGGCCGAGATCGGTGCCATCGCGCAGCGGCGGGTGGCCTTAATGGTCGACCCGACGCTGAGCTTCGACCTCCCGGCCTTCCTGACCCCGAAGCCCGGCCTCAACTCCGGCCTGATGATCGCCGAGGTGACGACCGCCGCCCTCATGTCCGAAAACAAGCACCTCGCCCATCCGGCGGTGATCGACAGCACCCCCACTTCTGCCAACCAGGAGGACCATGTCAGCATGGCCGCCCACGGCGCGCGGCGGCTGCAGCCGATGATCCGAAACCTGAACGTCATCCTCGGCGTCGAAGCGATGTGCGCCGCGCAGGGCCTGGAGTTCCGCGCGCCCCTGAAGACCTCCGCCCCCCTGCAATCCGCCCTCAAGGCTTTCCGGGCCGAGGTCCCCGCCTTGACCGACGACCGCTACCTCGCCCCCGACCTCGCCCGCGCCGCCGCCCTCGTGGCCAAAGGCTCCCTTTCCCAAGCTACCGGTATCGCCCTTCCAGCTCTCTGATTTCATCTGTCCCACAAATATCCTCTGGGGGTCCGGGGGGCGAAGCGCCCCCGGGGTCTCCACCAGCGATGGAGCCCGACCATGACGAACCCCCGCCACAACCAGCGCGACATCTACCCCCCGACCGGCCCCGAGAAAACCGCCAAGACCTGGGGCGCTGAGGCGGCGATGCGGATGCTGATGAACAACCTGCATCCCGACGTGGCCGAGAACCCGCATGAGCTGGTGGTCTATGGCGGGATCGGCCGCGCCGCCCGGACCTGGGAGGATTTCGACCGGATCGTCGCAGGCCTGAAGGACCTGGAGGCGGACGAGACGCTGGTCGTCCAGTCTGGCAAGCCTGTCGCCATCGTGCGGACGCATGTGGATGCGCCGCGGGTGCTGATCGCGAACTCCAACCTCGTGCCGCATTGGGCGACCTGGGCACATTTCAACGAGTTGGATCGCAAGGGCCTGATGATGTACGGCCAGATGACCGCCGGGTCCTGGATCTACATCGGGACGCAGGGGATCGTGCAGGGGACCTACGAGACCTTTGCCGAGGCAGGGCGGCAGCACTATGAGGGCTCTCTGAAGGGCCGCTGGATCCTGACCGGCGGGCTTGGCGGGATGGGGGGTGCGCAGCCCCTCGCGGCAGTTATGGCGGGGGCCTGCTGCCTGGCGGTGGAGGTCGACGAGACCCGCATCGATTTCCGCCTGCGCACCCGCTACGTCGACGCGAAGGCGCGCACGCTGGACGAGGCGCTGGCGATGATCGTGGACTGGACCTCGCGCGGCGAGGCGAAGTCGGTGGGGTTGCTGGGGAACGCGGCGGAGGTGTTTCCGGAACTGCTCGCCAGGATG
>JANOCQ010000191.1:0-2926 GCA_031412255.1 Paracoccaceae bacterium
GTCGCAAGAGCCGGTCTGCCCCGCTGTCCGCCGCCACCGCCAAGGGCGCGCGGGCCAGCGCTAGTTTCAGGTCGCGCGCGGTAAACGGTCCCCCTCCAGCCAGGGTTACACCGTGGGTTGACTGGACAATCGGCGAATTCATGTAAGACTGTATCCAATTAAGGCAGGATTCCCGGGGTCCGGCCACAATCAATCCATCAAATTACCCCTGTATGTCCATGCATTAGGACCTTGTCAGAGTAGTATGTGGTTACGAGCAAGACGAAAGGCTGTCCAACAATGACCAGTGAAAGCAAGATCCTGACCGTTTCATACGGGACCTTCAGCTGCACGCTGGAGGGGTTCGACAATCCTTTCGACACGATGAAGGCGATTGCAGAATATTTCCGTGACCTTGCCGCGCAGGACCGCCACTTCGGTGCCGAGCCGCCGCCGCCCGACGCCGCCATGCTGCACCGGCTGGCCGAGCGTGAGGTTTCCCGCATGGCTGCGGCCAGGACAGACGAGTCCGCCCGCCTCGCCACCCCCCGGATGCCCGACGCCGCGTCTCCGCGTATCCAGATCAATCCCGTGCTGCGTCGCCCTGCGCAGACTCCGGTCGACCTTGACCCGAAGACCGATGCTGACAGTGCCGCGCCCGAACCTTCGCTGACCGACGTGATCCCGGATGGCGTCGCCGCCAAGCTGGCCCGCATCCGCCAGGCGGTGAACCCCGCAGCACCTGTGGCCGCAGCGCCCTTTGCCGCGGATCCCGAAATCTCCCAGCCCGCACCGCGGGAGCCTGCTACCGACACCGTGGAATCCGCGGACTTTGCATACGAACCGGAAACCGCACAGCCGGCAGACCATGTTTCGGACGTCGCCGCGCGTCTCGGAGAGCTCATCTCGTCCGAGCCTGTCACCGTACCCGTGGACGAGATCACCACCGAACGGACCTGGACCGACGGCGCTGCGGATTTGAACCTGCAAGACGTGACGCCCGACGTCGCCGAAATTCCGACAATCGACGAGGATGCCGCGCTTCCCTTCGAAATCGAGGCCGACGATAGCTTGGTCGCCATCGAGGACGACGCCGCCTTTGCCGCGACCACCGACCACCCGATGGAAGACGATTTTACCGCCGACGACGTGGCATTGCTTGCCCAACTGGACGGCACTGTCTTCGACGAGGAAAGCCTGGCCGCATCGCTGGACGAGACCCTCCCCGAGGACCAGCCCAAGGCAATGGACCTGACCCAGGCCGCGCTGGAGGACCCGCTACCCGAGGCCGGGGCCGAGACTTCGCCCGAAGCGCTGCCCGAAGAACTGTCCGAAGCGCTGCCCGAAGAATTGGCCCGCGAACCGGTGACCGAAGCTCCTTCACCCGATACCGGAAATGGCAAGGCCGGCAGCCGCACCCGCCGCGTCAACTCCCGCGTGGTCCGCATCCATCCCAGCGAACCGCAGGACTCCGGTGCAACCCGCGTGCTCGGCTCCGGGCAAGAAGCAAGCGAAATCGCCCGGCTTATGCAGCAGGCCGACGAAGTGATGGCCGAGGCCGAGAACCAGCGTCGCCAGGAAGCACTGTCGCGCTTGAAGGCCGCCGTTGCCGCGACCGAGGCTGACCGTGCCGATATCGACTACGAGGCACCGAAGGCCGATGCCAATCTCGACCCCTACCGCGACGACCTGGCCGAGGCGATCCAGCCCACCGCCGAACCCCAGCCGCAGCCCGACCCCGAGGTGAAGCCGACGCGCCGCAAGTCGGTGGTGATCCGTCCCGCGGAACCGCGCCCTGGCACGATCCGCCCCGGCATGATCAGCCCGCCGCCTCTGGTGCTGGTGTCCGAACAGCGCATCGACCGCGTGGCCCCTGCCGCCGAACTGGCCCCAGCTCCCGCTGCGGCGCCCGCACCCTCGCCCGCCTCGCCGCCCTCCAACGAAGGCCAGCCCATGGTCGCGCTGCGCACCGGACGCCTGTCCGGCGCAATCGGTGCCGGTGCTGCTGTCGCGGCCTCCGGCATGCCTGCCCGCAACCTGGTGCTCGAAAAGCCCTCCTACGGCACCGCCGCCGAAGCGGATGAGGACGAGGAACTGGCCGAGGACGCAAAGGACATCAACGAAGCCGGTCTTGCCTCCTTCGCCGAGAAGGTCGGTGCCCGGTCGATGGCCGAGATGCTGGAAGCCGCAGCCGCCTATGCCACCTGCATCGAGAACCGCAGCCAATTCACCCGCCCGCAGCTGATGCGGCGGATGATGGCGTCGGCCGGTGGCAAGCCGGTCAGCCGCGAGGACGGGTTGCGCAGCTTTGGCACCCTTCTGCGCACTGGCCGGATCGAAAAGGTGACCCGCGGCCATTACAGTCTGGCCGAGAATTCACCCTACCTCGCCGAGGCGCGCCGCCTGTCCTGAGATTTGACAAGTCCCTTTTCAGCAGCTTCAGACGGATGGGCCTGGTCCGTCCGTCTTTTCCGCGTCCGGGTCGGCCTGGCCGATCCCCCGGAAGATGAAGCGGAACGGCAGCGCCCAAAGAAAGCCCAGCGCGACGTAGACCACCAGCTCCAGCACGAAGGACGGCCGCTCGAAAAGCCCGACCAGCGTGACCGCCGCCACGACATAAGCCGGCATCCCGACAAGCAGGATGACCAGCGCCCAGCGGCGACGCGCCTTGTAGCTTAGTGCCATCTCGTCTCTCCCCGGACCGCTCTTCGCTGCCTTCGGTCGCTCCTCGCCCTCGCGAAGAGAAGGCGAAGCCGCACGATGAGCCGCCCCTTTTCAGTCCGCGAAGGGGTCGGTCACCAGGATGGTGTCGTCCCGTTCCGGCGAGGTGGACAATAGGGCGACCGGACACTGGATCAACTCCTCGATCCGCCGCACGTACTTGATCGCGGCCCCCGGAAGTTCGGCCCAGCTGCGCGCACCGGCGGTGGTCTCGGACCAGCCTTCC
>JANOCQ010000192.1:0-5670 GCA_031412255.1 Paracoccaceae bacterium
TTGCCGGAGTCCGCGATGATTGCCTTGCTGTACCAGGTGGCGGCGGCACGGAAGTCATTCTCGGACTCGGCGATGCGGGCGGCAAGGTAAGCTCCGCTGTCCATGCTCTCGTCGGCCCTGAGGGGCGAGCCGAGGGCAGCCGCAAGCAGGAGCGCGGTCAGGGTGCGGGACATGATCTGGCGCATCGGCCTCTCCGGTTGGGACGCGGAGAAGGTAGCCCGGCGCAAGGCCGCGCGCAATGCAGTGGGGCCCGACCTTGCGGCCGGGCCCCCGAGAATGGGACAAGCTTTCGTGAGCCTTCACATGTTGGGATAATTGGGACCGCCGCCGCCCATCGGCGTGGTCCAGACGATGTTTTGCGACGGGTCCTTGATGTCGCAGGTCTTGCAGTGGACGCAGTTCTGGAAGTTGATCCGGAAGGTGGCCGCGTCGCCTTCGCCAAGGACTTCGTAGACGCCGGCCGGGCAGTAGCGCTGGGCGGGTTCGGCGTATTTCGGCAGGTTGACGCCGATGGGGATCGAGGGATCCTTCAGCACCAGGTGGGCGGGCTGCGCCTCGTCATGGTTGGTGAAGGAGAAGGCGACGTTGGTCAGCCGGTCGAACGACAGCTTGCCGTCGGGCCTGGGGTAGTCGATCTGCTTGTGGTCCTTGGCCAGGCCCGTGGCCGCCGCATCGGACTTGCCGTGGCGGATCGTGCCAAAGGCCGTGAGGCCTATGGTGTTCAGCCACATGTCCACGCCACCGCCCATCAGGCTGGCGACGAGGCCGTACTTCGACCACAGCGGTTTGACGTTGCGGACCTTCTTGAGGTCACGGCCGATGGCGCCGGTGCGGACGTCGGTCTCGTAGGCGGTCAGCTCATCGCCCTGCCGACCTGCGGTGATCGCCGCATGGGCGGCCTCGGCTGCCGCCTTGCCCGAAAGCATGGCATTGTGGTTGCCCTTGATGCGGGGGACGTTCACGAGGCCCGCCGTGCAGCCGAGCAGCGCCACGCCGGGGGCGACCATCTTCGGAATCGACTGCCAGCCGCCTTCGCTGATCGCCCGCGCGCCGTAAGCCACGCGCTTGCCGCCCCTCAGAAGCTCGGCCACCATCGGGTGGTGCTTGAAGCGCTGGAACTCCATGTAGGGGTAGAGGTGGGGGTTCTCGTAGTTCAGGTGGACCACGAAGCCGACGTAGACCTGGTTGTTCTCCAGGTGGTAGATGAACGACCCTCCGCCCGCGTTCTTGCCCAGGGGCCAGCCCATCGTGTGGGTGACGGTTCCCTCGCGGTGCTTTTCGGGGTCGATCTCCCAGATTTCCTTCATGCCGAGGCCGTATTTCTGCGGGCAGTGGCCTTTCGACAGGTCGTACCTGGCGATGACCTCTTTCGCGAGGCTGCCGCGGACGCCTTCGGAGAGGAAGACATACTTGCCGCGGAGTTCCATCCCCGGTTCGTATGATGGTCCAGGCTCACGCGTTTCGGGGTCGCGACCGAATTCGCCCGCGACGACGCCGACGACGGTGTCGTCTTCGAACACCAGTTCCGAACAGGCCATGCCGGGAAATATCTCGACGCCAAGGCTTTCGGCCACACCGGCCATCCAGCGGCAGACATTGGCCATCGAGACGATGTAGTTGCCGTGGTTGGTCATCAGGGGCGGCATCGGCCAGTTCGGGATGCGGATCTGGCCGGCGGGGCCGAGGAGGTAGAAGTTGTCCTCCTTGACCAGCGTCTTGATCGGCGCATCCATCGAGCGCCAGTCTGGCAAAAGTGCGTCCAGTCCCGACGGGTCCAGAACCGCGCCGGAGAGGATGTGCGCCCCGACCTCGGAGCCCTTTTCCAGTACGACCACCGACCGCTCGGGGTCAAGTTGCTTCAGCCTGATCGCCGCGGACAGGCCAGCAGGTCCTGCACCGACGATCACGACGTCATAATCCATCTTCTCGCGCTGGATGGCGGTCATCGCTTTGTCCTTCCCCGAGCGGCCAACCCGGTCTTGAAACACTGCCGTTTCGCGGCTCCCCTGTTGCCGCAGCCGAGCAACAAGGTCAACCGTGACGCAACATCACGCCAAAGGCACATCGCGGCGGGTAACTTTCTGTCTTCCGGGCGACAGCCTGTCACGCGTGGGCGGCATCACCCCTTGCATTTGGACACTCCATCGGGTGTGGTGAAGGGGAGTTGTCCGAAGTCATGGGTCGCACCCCGGCCCGTGGCTTCTTCTTTTACTGTGGAATGCCGATGGAAAAGATCCCGATGACCCGGCGCGGCTTTGATGCGCTGGATGCCGAATTGAAGCAGCTGAAGACGGTGGACCGTCCGGCGATCATCCGGGATATCGCGGAAGCCCGCGAACACGGCGATTTGTCAGAGAACGCCGAGTATCATGCAGCCCGCGAAAAACAGGGTTTCATCGAAGGCCGGATCAAGGAGCTAGAGGGCGTTCTGTCGCTGGCCGACGTGATCGACCCCAGCAAGTTCACCGGCTCGATCAAGTTCGGCGCGACCGTCACCCTGGTCGATGAGGACAACGACGAGGAAAAGACTTACCAGATCGTTGGGGAAGTCGAGGCTGACATCGAAAATGGGCTTCTCAACCTTCGTTCGCCGCTGGCCCGTGCCTTGATCGGCAAGGAAGAAGGCGACAGCGTGGATGTGAAGACCCCTGGTGGGACCCGGTCCTACGAAGTCCTGTCGATCCGATATCTCTGATCAGGGGATGCCCTGGTGAAACCGCCAGTGAAGGATCTGCCAAAAGGGGACGCTGGCCTGGGCCAGGGTCCGCTGGCGCAGTTGAACGATCCGCCTCGCCGCGGGATGGAGATCGCTGGAGTAGGCTTGAGCCTGGTCTGGGTCACCCTGATCCTGGTCTATGTGCTGATCACGCCGCCGGGCAGCGAGACGCGCACGCTTGGGCTGGTGATGACATTGCTGATGGTCTTTTTGCCCATCGCGCTGATCTGGGCCGTGGTGATCACCTTGCGCTCGATCCGTGAACTGCGCGCCGAGGCCGGGCGGTTGCAAGCCACGGTGGACGCAATGCGGTCCAGTTATGTGCAGGCCCAGTCCCAGGGCAACGGTCTGAAAACCTCGGTCGAGCGGAAAATCGACGAGATCGCTGCTTCGACACGTGAAGCGCAGACTGTACTCGCCACGTTCACGTCGCGCCGGGACACCGCCTTGTCGGTGCCTTCCGCTGATCGCAAGGCAGCGCTGGTGACGCCACGGCAGGAACCGACGGTGGAGGAACCGACCCTGGCACTTGGAACGCCGGCGGAAGACTTTCGGCCGCCGCTGTCGGTTGGGCATTTCATCCGCGCCTTGCAGTTTCCCGAGACTCCCGAGGACAAGGAAGGTTTTCGCGCCCTGCGGCTGGCGCTGGAGGACCGGACTTCGTCCAAGCTGATCCGCGCGGCGCAGGATGTGTTGACCCTGCTTAGCCAGGACGGCATCTACATGGACGATCTGCAGCCCGACCTGTGCCACCCCGAGTTGTGGCGACGGTTTTCGGGTGGCGAGCGCGGTCGTTCGATAGCGGCGCTGGGCGGCATTCGCGACAGGACCTCGCTGGCGCTGACAGCGTCACGGATGAAATCGGACCCGGTTTTCCGAGACGCCGCGCACCATTTCCTGAGGGCCTTCGACAAGACCTTCGCAGCGTTCGAGCCAAACGCGACCGATGCGGAACTGGCCGATCTGGCCGATACGCGTACCGCGCGGGCGTTCATGCTTTTTGGCCGGGTAACGGGCACGTTTGACTGAGGCAGCAGCAGCAGAACGTTCTTGCTGGTGTAGCGGATCAGGTTGGAACCGCCTTCCTATTTGACCGGCAAATCATGCAGGGGGATGAAACCCTGTTCCGTTAGGCATATGTTCGCCGTCAGACAGAGTCCAACCGAAAGAGGTTACACATGGCCGTCCGCATCAATGACATCGCCCCCGATTTCACAGCCGAGTCCACCGCCGGCACCATCCGCTTTCATGAGTGGCTGGGCGACAGCTATGGCATCATCTTCAGCCATCCGCGCGATTTTACCCCGGTCTGCACCACGGAATTCGCCGCAGTGGCGCAACTTGCGTCCGAATGGCAGAAGCGCAAGACCAAGGTCATTGGCGTGTCGGTGGACGGTGTCTCTGACCACGAGAAGTGGAAGCGCGACATCGAGGCGTTCGGTGGCGCCCCGGCTGATTTCCCGATCATCGACGATACCGCGCTGACGGTCGCCAAGGCCTATGACATGCTGCCGGCCGAGTTCTACCTTCCGACCGAGGGCCGCACCCCGGCCCATTCCGCGACGGTCAGGACCGTCTACATCATCGGGCCGGACAAGAAGGTGCGGTTGACGATGACCTATCCGATGTCGGTGGGCCGCAATTTCGCCGAGATCCTGCGTGCGCTGGATGCTGTGCAGAAGACCGATGGCGTGCCGCTGGCGACCCCTGCCAACTGGGTGCCGGGGCAGGATGTGATCGTCGCTCTTGCGCTGAACAACGACCAGGCCAAGGAACGCTTCGGAGAGCTGGACATCAAGCTGCCGTACCTGCGCTTCGCCAAGGCCTGACCGGGCGGGGGCGGCTTCGACCGCCCCTTACACGCTTTCCACTTTGGGAAGCAGCAGCACCGGAGCGCCAAGTTCGACGAGGTCGTAAAGCGCGCCGATGTGCTCATTGGCAAGGCGCACGCAACCGTTCGACACGGCCGAGCCGATGGTCCAAGGCTCTGGTGTGCCATGGATGCGCAGGAAGGTGTCTGCGCCAGAATCGTCAAACAGGTAAAGCGCCCGCGCGCCGAGGGGGTTTTCGGGGCCACCGGGCATGCCGTCGGCCCATTTTGCATATTGCTCGGGATTGCGTTCGATCATGTCGTCGGTCGGGGTCCAACTTGGCCATTCCTTCTTGGCACCCACGCTGAAAACCCCGGACTCATACAGGGTTCCGCGGCCCACACCGACCGAATACTGCATCCCCTCATCGGGCGTCAGAGCGTGGTACAGCGCGAAGTAATCCGGGTCGACGATCAGCGCACCCGGTGCCTGTGGCTCGGAGAACCTGACCGGGCGGGGCAGGAATTCCTCGGGCATGATCCAGTCCGCAGCTGACTGTTCGCTATGGGCGAAGGCGCGCAGCGGCAGGGCTGTGGCAAGGCCGGTGGCGATTAAGTGGCGACGGGTGATGGTCATGCTCTTGTCCTCTTGGTTGATCCTTGCGGCAACGCGGGCTCACGCGCACCACAAGAAGCTGTGAGACAAGACGCAAAAGGCCCCGCGGTTTCCTGCGGGGCCTTCACATTCACGCCAGACGAAGGGGTCAGCCCTCGGCGGATTCTTCTTTCTTCTCGGTGATTTCCTCACCGGTCTCCTGATCGACCATCTTCATGCCGAGGCGGACCTTGCCGCGGTCGTCGAAGCCCAGAAGCTTGACCTTGACCTCCTGGCCTTCCTTCAGCAGCTCGTTCGGGTGGTTCAGGCGCTTGTTGGCGATCTGGGAGACGTGCACCAGACCGTCGCGCTTGCCGAAGAAGTTCACGAAGGCGCCGAAGTCGACCAGCTTGACCACCTTGCCGGTGTAGATCTTGCCGTCTTCGGGTTCGGCCACGAACGACCAGAAGGCCATCAAGAAGGCCTATGACATGATCTGGTCGATCGTGGCCGAACCCGAAGACGGCAAGATCTACACCGGCAAGGTGG
>JANOCQ010000193.1:0-3418 GCA_031412255.1 Paracoccaceae bacterium
GGCTAAACAGCGACCGCGAGAACGGGTTGATGATGTAGCCCTCTTCCTGAAGGATCGTTCCCATCTTTGCCGCCAGTTCGCTCCGCTTGTCCGCGTCCGCGATCGACAGCGCCTCGGTCATCAGCGCGTCGAACTCGGACGCGGACAAGCGGAGCGAACTGGCGGCAAAGATGGGAACGATCCTTCAGGAAGAGGGCTACATCATCAACCCGTTCTCGCGGTCGCTGTTTAGCCACCACAAGGAGGGTTATGCCGGCCTGGCCCATCACCCGTCCTTCGAACACCACCACTACAAGTGGTCGATGGTCTGATAGCCTAGATCGCCGAGAACTAAGAAGGGGCGCGCCTGTCGCGCCCCTTCCCGGGGGCTTTTTCCAAAATCGAGGGGACCGGCATGGGATTGTTCGTGCTGCGGCGTCTTGGGGTCATGTTGTTGACCGCCATCGCCCTGACCTTTGTGGTCTTCTACCTGACGAACCTGCAACCCAACCTGGAAAAGCTCGCCCGGACCGAGGGATCGGTCCGCATGACCGAAGAGGCAGTTCAGGACTGGATCGTCCAGAACGGACACTCGGGCTCGGTCTTCATGCGTTATGGCCAGTGGCTGGGCGTCGTCCCGGGCTGGACCTACACCGACGAAAAGGGCCAGATGCGCGGCCGCTGCTTCGAGATTGGCCAGGACCCCGCAGCGGCACCCAATTATTGCGGATTGCTCCAGGGAAACTGGGGCTACTCGACGTTCTTCAAGACTCCGGTGATGGACTCGCTTGGCGAAAAGCTGGCCGCGACGGGATGGCTCATGCTGGCGGTGATGCTTGTCATGGTCCCGACTTCGCTGTTGCTGGGCGTGCTGTCGGGAATGCGTGAAGGATCGGCCACCGACCGGACACTCTCGACCTTCTCCATCGCTTCGACGGCGACGCCGGAATATGTGTCCGGGGTCGTTCTGGTCGCGCTTTTTGCGACTGCTGCGACCGGACTTTCTCCGATTCTGGCCGAATATGGACTGATCGAGCCCAAGAAGACCCTATTTCTTGCCTCGGCCACTTCGGCGATGGATGACATAACCTTCTGGAACTTTGCCCTGCCCGTGATGACCATCGCGCTTTACGGCATCGGCTACATCGCCCGCATGACCCGCGCCTCGATGACCGAGGTGATGACCCAGCAATACATCCGCACCGCCAGGCTGAAGGGCGTTCCCTTCCGCACCGTTGTCATGCGGCATGCGCTGCGCAACGCGCTGATCGCGCCTTTCACGGTGATCATGCTGCAGTTTCCATGGCTTTTGAACGGCGTGGTGATTGTCGAGAGCCTGTTCAACTACAAGGGCTTTGGTTGGACGCTGGTGCAGGCGGCTTCGAACAACGACATCCCACTGCTGCTGGCCTGCTCGGTCGTCGCGGTGGTCGTAGTGCTTCTGACGCAGCTGATCTCGGACATCGGCTATGTCTTCCTGAATCCCCGTATCCGGCTGGCCTGAGGGAGGGCGCGTCATGGACCAACTGACCTGGACGGGATCGGCGGGCACCGTGCTTGTGCCCGTTTTCGAGATCGCGCTGCTGGTGCTGGCGCTGGCCCTGCTGGCCAAATTACTGTTCGTGCTGGCGGGCCTTGATGGCCCTCGTCTGCCAGGACCCGACGGCTCTGTCGCGGTGCGATCACCCGGGCTCTATGCAAGTGTTGCGATCCGCTACGGCTTTCTGGCTGCGTTGGGCGCTACCCTGCTGACCCTTGCCGCCGGCGCCGTGATGCCATCACCGCTTGAGGCAGGGATCCTGGGGTCCATGGCAGTGCGGTTCTGGCCGGTCTGGTTGTCTCTTGCGGCAACCTTTGTCCTTTCCATCCGCTTCCGGCGCCATCTCGGCCTTTACGGCAAGCTCTTTGATTCAACTGTGGGAATGATCGGCTTTGCCATCGTCATGTTCTGGGTGTTCACCGCGATATTCGCCGATGTGATCATCACGCAGGACCCCTTCATCCAACTCTCGGGACTCAAGAACAAGGTCCCAGGCATTGCCGCTCCGGAGAGCCCCTATGGTTGGTACCTGCTCGGTGGCGACCACCTGGCCCGCGACGTCTTCAGCCGGATGGTCATGGGTGCCCGCGAGGTCTTGAAGATCGCACCTGCCGCCACGCTTTTCGCATTCATGGTGGGCATCACGCTGGGGCTACCGGCCGGCTACTTCGGCGGAAAGCTTGATACCTTCATCTCGTTCCTGGCGAACCTGGTCCTTGCCTTCCCGGTCATCCTGCTTTTCTACCTGCTGGTCACGCCGGAAATCCGCGACACCGGGATTCCGATCGTCCTGGCCGCACTGCTGTTCGTCTTTCCGATCGTCTTCCTCTGCACCTTGTGGAACAGCCGCTACTACACAAACCCGCCGCAGAGGAATCTGTACGTAGGCCTGACGCTGCTTATCGGGCTCTGGGCCTATTCCGGGCTTGCCTTCAACCTCGACCCCCTGGGGGTCTGGTCGATGGAGCCGAACATGCTGAACGTCTTTGTGTCAGTGGTCTTCGTGAACTCCCCCGGCGTGTTCCGCATCGTCCGGGGCCTCGTGATGGACATCAAGGCGCGCGACTATGTGGCGGCCGGTCAGACCCGAGGCGAAGGTCCCTGGTACATCATGCTGTGGGAGATCCTGCCCAACGCCCGCGGTCCGCTGATCGTGGACTTCTGCCTGCGCATCGGTTACACCACGATCCTTCTTGGTACGCTCGGCTTCTTCGGTCTGGGCGTGTCGCCCGACAGCCCCGACTGGGGCTCGACCATCGACGACGGGCGGAAGCTTCTGAACCTCTTCCCGCATCCCGCACTTGCGCCAGCCCTCGCCCTCATGAGCCTCGTCCTCGGTTTGAACCTTCTTGCCGACGGCCTGCGCGAAGAAAGCCTGAAGGATTGATGCCATGACAGCCTCCGCACCCGATACCGCTTGGGATCCGTCGCAGCCGATACTGGAGATCGAGCATCTCTCGATTTCCTTTTTCACCCGGATGCGGGAAATTCCCGCCGTGATGGACTTCTCCTGCACTGTCATGTCGGGCGAGGCGATGGGGCTGGTCGGCGAATCCGGTTGCGGCAAGTCCACCGTAGCTTTGGGGGTGATGCGCGAGCTGGGCAAGAACGGGCGCATCGTCTCTGGGTCGATCAAGTTCAAGGGCCGTGACCTGGCAAGGATGAGCGACGAAGAGCTGCGCCACATCCGTGGCTCGGAAATCGCGATGATCTACCAGGAACCGATGGCTAGCTTGAACCCCGCCATGAAGGTCGGTGCGCAGCTGGCCGAAGTGCCGATGCTGCATTCCGGGATGAACAAGTCCGAGGCTTGGGCGCTTGCCCGGCAGATCGTGGCCGATGTCCGTCTGCCCGACCCCGACCGGATCATCAACGCCTACCCACACCAGCTGTCGGGCG
>JANOCQ010000194.1:0-17398 GCA_031412255.1 Paracoccaceae bacterium
CAGGGCGGCCAAGTCCTCGGCCGAGGTGTGGCCGAAGGCGTGGTCCTCATCAGCGGGGCGGGCGGCGTAGACGATGGCTGCGGCGGCCCCGAGCGACATCATCAGGTCCAGTGCGGAATCGGTCAGCGAGGCGGCGATGGAGAGCGCCCCGGTTTCTGCCAGCGCCCAGAGCTTCAGCGCGACCAGAACCGCTGCGACCAGTACCGAGGCAAGCCCGGCCGAGATGGCCAGGCTGATGCCGGCTTTCGGCCTATTCGACAACTTCATCGTCCTTCACGCCCCAGATTGCCGTCTTCCTGACCCAGCCCCGTGTTCCGTCCAGCGAGACGCGACACCAGGCGGGATTGCATTCCAGGATCCGTCCGATCACTCCAAGCTCGGCTTGCGCGACGACGGTCCCGTCATCGTCGGGTGCATCAAGAAGCTCGGCCATGTCCAGGGTGACAAGGGCACTGCGCGCGCCTGACAACAGGGAATAGTGCACCCAGCCGCCGGCACCCTCGAAATCCTCCACCCGGCGCCAGTTTTCGAATTCGGCGGTGATCTTGAGAGGCATCCCCGCACGGGTGAAGACCCAGTCGATCCGGTGGGTCAGGCCCGGCCCGCGACGTGCGTTGCCCTCGGATCCCTTCAGCGAGACAAAGCGCGGCAGGGGAAGATTCGTGACGCATCCGACATCGGGTTGGCACTGCTTTTCGGGGGGCCTTTCGCTGATCTTCGGGGCTTCGGTCTCGGGGGCGTCCGTTTTTGGCACGGCGGTTTCCTGCGCAGCAAGGGCCGTCCCTTGAAGAGCGCCCAAAAGTGCCAATACGCTGACCCATCGTTTCATTTTGCCGCCTTCCGGGACGCCGCGCAGGGCATCCGTGCCGTTACCGCTCTACCTGGGTCTTGTGCATCGCCCCGCTTGGCTGCACCTTGCCCCAAGGACGCCGGATTTGGAAGTGTCGGGGAGAAAAGCATGCCTGCCAGCCGCCTGACTGTGGTCGTGACGCGACGGCTGCCCGAGGCCGTGGAAACGCGGATGAAAGAGCTGTTCGACGTCGAGTTGCGTGACCCGGACGTGGCGATGACGCGCGAAGAGTTGGCCGAGGCGATGCGCCGGGCCGATGTACTGGTGCCGACGATCACCGATACGATCGACGCCGGGCTTCTGGCGCAGGCGGGCGAGACGTTGAAGCTGATCGCGAACTACGGCGCGGGCGTCGATCATATCGACGTGGCGACCGCACGGCAGCGCGGGATCCTGGTCTCGAACACTCCGGGTGTCACGACCGAGGACACGGCCGATATGGTGATGGCGTTGCTGCTAGCGGTGACGCGGCGGATACCGCAGGGGTTGCAGGTGATGCAGGCGGGTGGCTGGACGGGCTGGTCGCCGATGGCCAACCTGGGGGGGCGATTGGGGGGACGTCGCCTCGGCATCCTTGGGATGGGCCGGATCGGCCAGGCCGTGGCGCGGCGCGCCAAGGCCTTCGGGTTGCAGGTGCACTATCACAACCGCAAGCGCGTGCGCCCCGAGATCGAGTCCGAGCTGGAGGCGACCTATTGGGAAAGCCTGGACCAGATGCTGGCGCGGATGGACATCGTCAGCGTCAACTGCCCGCACACGCCCTCGACCTTTCATCTGCTGAACGCACGGCGGCTGAAGCTGATGAAGCCTTCGGCGGTGGTGGTGAACACCTCGCGCGGGGAGGTGATCGACCAGAACGCGCTTACCCGCGCGCTGCGGGCGGGGGAACTGGCGGGGGCGGGTCTGGACGTCTATGAGCACGGCACCGACATCAACCCGCGACTGCTGGAGCTGCCCAATGTCGTGCTCTTGCCGCACATGGGATCGGCCACCATCGAGGGGCGGGTCGAGATGGGCGAAAAAGTGATCATCAATATCAAGACTTTCGCCGACGGGCATCGTCCGCCGGATCAGGTTGTGCCGGGTATGTTCTGAAAACACAACCTGTGGTAGAACGTCGGCGGATTCCTGTGGAGAAACTGTTTCGCGAGACACGGGTTGATTGCCTGTGGATTTCGGGCGCACTAAGGGACTTGGGCAGCTTTGTGGCATCCACGTCGCATCACTGCGAGATGAGGAGAAAGACATGCTGAATACCCTTAAGGCAGTGCTGGTGGCGGTAACCGCCCTGTCTGCCTCGACCGCCTATGCCGGCGGCCCGGTCATCATCGAAGAAGGCAACGACGCGTTGATCGCCGAGAACCCCGGAAGCCGTATAGGGATTCTCCCGGTGATCGGCGCGCTGGTTCTGGTTTGCCTGATCGCCTGCGGCGGTGGGGACGACGATCCGGCACCAGCGGAGGAAGAGCCTGAAAAATGCCCCGGCGGCTGCCAGTAACGATCTGACCGGGCAGCGGGCTGGCAAGTTTCTGAGGCGAAGCGAGATTAGGGTCAGCTTCCCTGTTGCAATAAAGCCAAAGCCGCGGACTCATTGATCACAGTTCTACACGAATCCGTTGTGTCGACCCTGCGACATGCCTAGCGTCAAAAGCTGTGTTCCCCCGGGCTGCCCGGTAAATAGAAAGGAAATGCCATGAAAAAGTTTCTTGGACCGTTGCTCGCTGTCACCATGACCGCTTCTTCCGCCTTCGCCGGCGGCCCGGTCGTTGTCGAGGAAGAGCCGATGGTCGAGGCGTCCTCGCCGCGTTCGGGCTGGATCGTTCCGGTCATCGTTGGCCTGGTTCTGATCTGCGCGATCGCTTGCGGCAACGACGACGACGATCCAGTAAGCTGATCTACGGCCTAACCTATCTGGAAACGGCAGCACCTTGTGCTGCCGTTTCTTTTTCTCTGGCCGCGATTGATGCATCTTTGGCACATTCGCGTCCTGCTTTGGCCGCAGGCCGACTTCGTCGTTTCACCCTGAAACGCTACTTGTGCTAGCAGGTGCCTAGACGGGCATTCAGCGCGTCACTGCACAAGGAAGAAAAAATGAACAAGATCGCATCGAGCATCTTCGCCCTTACCCTGGCTTTCAGCTCGGCCGTTTCGGCTGGCGGCCCCGTTGTCGTCGTTGAAGAAGCCCAGCCGGAAGTCATGGCCGAAAGCCCGCGCTCGGGCTGGATCGTCCCGGTCATCGTTGGCCTGGTTCTGGTCTGCGCCATCGCCTGCGGCAACGACGACGACGACTCGACGGGCGGCTGATTTCGGCCCAGCTAAGTTTCGGCCCCTGCGCCCGGTTGCGGCTTGCAGGGGCCGTCTGCTTTTCAGATCCCGTTGATCGGAACCTTCAGGTAGCGTTTGCCGTCCTCGTCCGGGGGGGGCAGGTCGCCGCCGCGCATGTTCACTTGCAGCGAAGGGATGATGAGTTTTGGCATCGCCAGCGTCTTGTCCCGCGCCGTCCGCATCGCCACGAACTCTTCCCGCGTTCGGCCGCCGCCGACGTGGATGTTGTGGGTTCTTTCATCGCCAACAGTCGTTTCCCACCGGATTTCGCGGCCGTTCGGGCCATAGTCGTGGCACATGAAGAGCCGCATCGCATCTGGCAGGGAAAGCACCCTCTGGATGCTGTCGTAAAGCTGCCCCGCATCGCCACCCGGAAAATCCGCGCGGGCCGAGCCGCCGTCCGGCATGAAGAGGGTGTCGCCGACAAAGGCTGCGTCGCCCATGACATGGGTCATGCAGGCAGGGGTGTGACCGGGGGTGTGCATGGCAAAGCAGGCCATCCCACCGATCGTGTAGGTATCCCCATCGTCGAATAGCCTGTCGAACTGGGAGCCATCACGCTGGAACTCGGTCCCCTCGTTGAAGACCTTGCCGAACGTGTCCTGGACGACGGTGATGTTCCGCCCGATGCCGATCTTGCCACCTAATGCCCGCTGGATGTAGGGCGCGGCTGAAAGGTGGTCGGCGTGGACGTGAGTCTCGATCAACCAGTCAAGCCGCAGGCCCTTGTTTCGGACATGGGCAATCAACTCGTCGGCGTGGTCATAGGTGATGCGGCCGGCGGCGTAGTCGATGTCCATCACCGAATCGACGATGGCGCAGGCATTGGACGCCGGCTCCTTGACCACATAGCTGATCGTGTTGGTGGCTGGATCGAAAAAACCCGTCACCTCGGGTTTCACGGACAGGTCAACCGTTACGGACATTGGTACCTCCGCTGGTCAGGCCGTTTTGCGGGCCGGGAAGCGCGCTTGAAGTCCGCGCGCAAGGAGCAGGCCGCCGATCAGGGCGGCGACAAACAGGAAGACGGACGGATTGCCGGTGCCAAGCGCGGGCAGCGCCCCGCCGGGGCAGAAGCCGGCGATTCCCCAGCCAATCCCGAAGGTCGCCGAGCCAAGGACCAGTCGCCGGTCGATGACCCGGGTGTCGGGAAGCTGGAACGCTGGTGCAAGCGCGGGGGCCTGGCGACGGAAGGCCAGACGGTAGCCGGGGAGCGCGATGCCAAGCGCTCCGGCCATCACGAAGGCAAGACTGGGGTCCCAGGTTCCGGCGATGTCGAAGAAGTTCAGCACCTTGGCCGGGTTGATCATCCCCGAGATGGTGATGCCCAGACCGAAGACAAGGCCGATGACAAAGGCAGAGATCAGGCGCATCACGCGAACTCCAGCAGGTGGCGGATCACGAAGACCGTGGCGATTGCTGTGGCCATGAAGCAAACCGTCGCCACAACCGACCGGCGCGAGAAGCGGGCGATGCCGCAGATCCCATGTCCCGAGGTGCAGCCGCCGCCGTAGCTGACGCCGACCCCGACGACCAGGCCGCCGAGAATGACAGCGGTGTTGGAGACCGGCAGGCCGATGACGGGAAGCTCTCCGGCGAAGATCAACCAGGCAAGTGGCCCTGCGGCCATTCCGGCCATGATGGCTGCGCGCAGCGACCAGTCGGCTGGATCGTCGAACCGCAACAGACCCCCGAGGATGCCGGTAGCACCCAGGATGCGACCATGCAGGGCCATCAGCAAGACCGCTGCCAGCCCGATCAGTGCGCCCCCCGCAAGCGAGGCCCAGGGGGTAAAGTCTGTTGCCATGAGATCCTCAAATCCTGCAGGTGTTCACTCCGACCAGGCGGTAGAGCGGGCAGAATCCGACCGCCGCGGTCACCAGCATGATGACACCAACCGCTGCTGCTGCCCAGACCATCCAGCCCGAGAACCAGCCAAGCACGAATGCCCCCATCAGGGCCAAGATGCCGACCAGCGCACGCGCTGCGCGATCCATTGTTCCAACGTTTCTGGCCATGTCGAACCTCCGTGAGTCATGTCCACGGGTATCATGACAGATGGGAGGCCCTGCTGTCGGTGACTAGGTCACAGAGCGTGAAAGATGCTCCAGCCCGGAACGGTTGGCGATCCGGATTTCGCCGCGGGCCAGTTCCACCCAGCCACGGCGCTGGAACTCGCCCAGTATGCGCGAGACCACTTCGCGCGCCGTGCCAAGCTCGACCGCAAGCGCCTGATGGGTGATGGATAGCTGGCCGTCGGTCTGAAGCGCTAGCAGGCGCTCGGCCAGGCGCACGTCCAGGCGCTGGAAGACAATGTCGTCGATCAAGCCGAAAAGATCGGCGATGCGGCGCGAATAGGTCTGGAAGACGAAACTGCGAAAGCCGACGGAGCGGCCGATGAAGTCGTCGAAGACCGCGCGGGGGATTGCAACGGCCTCGATCTCGGTTTCGGCAATGCCTTCGGCGGAATAGGCCTCGTCGGCCAGCATGCAGGCGGTCGTCAGAACACAGCTTTCC
The DNA here is from genome assembly GCA_031412255.1 of Paracoccaceae bacterium. Classification (GTDB taxonomy): domain Bacteria; phylum Pseudomonadota; class Alphaproteobacteria; order Rhodobacterales; family Rhodobacteraceae; genus Tabrizicola. The sequence continues at coordinate 5,693 of JANOCQ010000194.1, forward strand.
CCGGCGTGGACGCGGTAAAGGAAGATCTCGCGCCCGGTGTCGGAAATCTGCTGCACCCGGACGCTTCCCGACAGCAGGAGAAGCATGTTCTCGGCCCGGTCGCCTGGTGTGAAGACACGGGTTCCCGCAGGCAGTCGGACGGTGCGGCTGCGGACCTCGATCTCTTGCGCCATTCCCGGCGGAATGCCCGACAGTCCGGGGAAACGGTCGACCCAGTTCGAAATCATGTGGTGCTCTCCCTTAGCGCGAAAGATGCTTCAGAAACTAATCCGGGCGTTGCGCGGTGCTGTCAGATCCTTTCCAAAAAATGGCCACATTCGCCCAGGAAGTGAAGCTCGTGCTGCACCGCTTCGTCCCGCGCTGCCGCACGGTCGCCCTTTTCCGGGCAAAGATTCTTGGAGTCCCCGATGAAATACCGCGCCGCACTGCCTGTTCCCGTTCTTGTCGCCGGCCTGTTTCTGGCCCCCGCCGCTCAGGCCTGGATCCTGCAGCCCGTAGCACCGACCGGTTCGCTGGCCGTCGAGGTCGAGGTCGAGACCACCAGGGACGAAACCGTTCGACTGATCGTTGGACTGGCCCAGATCCGCGTGGATCTGCAGCTGGGCCTTCTGGCGCTGCAGCAGAATAGGGCTGGAACCAACCACTTCGGCCATGCGCGGACAACCGTGCTGCCAGAGATCGCCCCGGGCCTGACGGGCGTCGGAGGGCAAGAGCTGGCACCATTGCTTCTGGCACTCGAGCGGGCGGCGGGTGAGGAGGCGATCACGGAGGCCTATCATGCCGCCGAAAAGGCGATGCTCAAGACCCGCGTCGCGCTGGCTCCCTCCTCCGGGCAGGTGATGGAGGCTGTCATCGAGATGACACGGACGGCCGCAGGCGGGATCGATGCCTCCGGCCTGACCCCGCCCGGCGCGTATCAGTCGGCCTGGACCATGCTGATGGTGGCACGCGGAGAGCTGGATCTGCTGTCCCGCGACCAGGACCGGGCCACCGCGAAGCTTGCGGTCGACACCGCGATGGCCTTCGACGAGGTCATCCTGTTCATGCCTGACCCCCAGCAAGCCGGGCCGGTGGCCTTCGATCCCAAGGTGATCCTGGACCTGGTTGCACATCTGGAGGCGGTCGGCCGTCCGGCCTGATCCGGCCTGAGAAGGCGGCGTTCACGCGCGAATTCGGGCGCCCTCTGGGTCGACCAGAGGGTGCAGTGCAAGCCTGGCCGGAAACTCCTCGCCTGCGACGACCAGACTGTACCGCCCCTGCCGAAGCCAGTCCGGCGTCACGCCTGCCTCGTTGCGGGCATAGCCGTAACCGATGCTTTTGCCGACGCTATAGCCATAGCCGCCCGAGGTCAGGTAGCCCACCGGGTGGCCGTCGCGAAGGATCGTTTCACGGCCAAGAAGGACGGCGTCCGGATCATCGACCGTGAACCCGACCAGAAGCTTCGCCAGAGGTCGTGCCTGCGCGGCGACCAGTGCGTCGCGGCCCAGGAAGGGCAGGCCGGATTTCAGCTTCACCGCCCAGCCAAGGCCCGCCTCGAAGGGGGTGTCATTGGGCGTTATGTCAGATGACCAGGCACGGTAGCCCTTTTCCAGCCGCAGTGACTCCAGCGCGCGGTAGCCAACGGGTCGAAGGTCCGGATCGGCTGCCATCAATGCATCATAGACCGTCCGCAAAGTCGCGATGGGGACGTGAAGCTCCCAACCAAGTTCGCCGACATAGGTGACGCGAAGCGCGCGGACCGGAACGCCCGCAAGGCTGATCTGCCGGACCGATCCGAAGGGCAGGGCGCTGTCGGCCAGATCCGCAGTCGTGACCCGCGCCAGGATCTGGCGCGCCCTTGGCCCCATCAGCGAGAGTGTGCCCCAGTCCTCGGTCACGTCGCGCAGGGTGGTTCCCTGGGCGGGAAGGTGGTCGGCGATCCAGCCACGATCATGCGTGCGGAACCCGGTACCGGTGACGATGTAGAACCGGTCCTCCGCCAGCCTTGCCACCGTGAGGTCGCATTCTATCCCCCCGCGCGAGTTCAGAAGCTGGGTATAAGTCAGCCGGCCCACATCACGGGAGACGCGGTTGGCGCAGATCGCCTCCAGCGCCTCGGCGGCGTTCGGACCGGACAGTTCGTACTTGGCGAAGGAGGATTGGTCGAAGACCCCGGCATGGGCGCGGACATGCAGATGCTCGGCCCCGACCGCGGCAAACCAGTTCTGCCGACCCATCGAGTAGACGTCCTTCGGCTCTGACCCTGCAGGTGCAAACCAGTTTGGCCGCTCCCAGCCCAGTTTGGACCCGAAGACAGCCCCGGCCGCCGTCAGCCGATCAAACAGCGGCGAGACGATGCGCGGTCGGCCCGAGGTGTATTCCTCATGCGGGAAAGCCACGGTATAGTGCTTGCCATAAGCTTCCAGAGTGCGCTCTGCCACCCAAGTGCGGTCACGGTGCAGCTCCGAGAACCGGCGGATGTCGACGGCCCAGAGGTCAAGCGGTGCTTCCCCCCGCATCACCCAGTCGGCCAGCACCCACCCCGCGCCGCCACCCGATGCGATGCCGAAGGCGTTGAAACCAGCGCCCACATACATGTTCGCGCATTCGGGAGCCGGGCCGAGAATGAAGTTTCCGTCCGGCGTGAAGCTTTCCGCGCCGTTGATCATCTGCTTGACGCCAACCTCTGCCAGCGAGGGGATGCGCGCGATCGCCTGCTCCAGATGTTGGCCGAAGTGGTCGTAATCGTCATCGAAGAGCCGGAATTCCCAGTTTTCGGGGATGTCGCCGGTGACCCAGCCCTGCGGGTTCGGCTCATAGCCGCCCATGACCAGACCGCCGACCTCCTCCTTGAAGTAGGTCCGCCGGTCGGGATCGCGCAGGGTGGCGGCCTCGGGGGAAAGGCCGGGGATCTTTTCAGTGATGATATACTGATGCTTCACCGGGTGAAGTGGCACTGCAACCCCGGCCATGGCCCCCACCTGCCGCGCCCACATCCCTCCGCAATTGACCACGGTGTCGCAGGCGACGTCACCTTGGGTGGTCTCGACATGGGTGATCCGGCGTCCGTCCATCCGGAAACCCGTGACCCGCACCCCCTCGACGATCCTGGCGCCGTGCATCCGCGCGCCCTTGGCCAGCGACTGGGTGATGTCAGAGGGGCTTGCCTGACCATCGGTCGGCAACCAGGACGCACCGATCAGGTCCGAGGTGTCCATCAGCGGCCACATTCGTTTGACCTCGTCCGGCCCGATCAGCTCCATCTCCATGCCAAAGCTTTTTGCGGTGGTGGCCAGACGCTTGAACTCGGTCCAGCGGTCGGGTGTGGTGGCAAGGCGCAGACAGCCCGACATCTTCCAGCCCGTGTCGAGACCGGTTTCGGCGGCCAGGCCCTTGTAAAGCTCGACCGAGTATTTCAGCACCTTGGTGATGGACGCCGAAGAGCGAAGCTGCCCCACCAGTCCCGCCGCATGCCATGTCGAACCCGACGTGATCTTGCCCTGCTCCAGCAGGATCACATCTGCCCTGTGGTCGCGGGCGAGGTGATAGGCGGTGGAGCACCCGATGATGCCGCCACCAATGACGACGATCTGGGCCTGGGCTGGAAGAGACATGACGATATCCCGTGTTGGCGTCGGGCCGGTCAGAAGCGGAGGGGTTGGTCGGCCTTTCACGCAGGTTAATGCGGGCCGTCGCGGAACAGAAGTCCTCTCTGCCGTCCCCGCGAAGGTGCAACCTTTCCACTTGCCCCCGCTTTGACGCCCCGATAAACGGACAGGCGGAGACGTGGCCGAGTGGTCGAAGGCACGCCCCTGCTAAGGGCGCAGACCCGAAAGGGTCTCGAGGGTTCGAATCCCTTCGTCTCCGCCATCACCCCTTGATACTATCCCTACTTCCGTCCCGGTCGCGATTTTCTTCCGATTTTCGCGCCTTGGCCGCCCGCCAGAGGCGCCATATCCCTTCCCGGATCGCGTCTTTTGCGGCCTGCGTCTGCGCTGCCCACCGCCTCCGTTCGGTTTGCCCGCAGGCTCAGAACAGGGGACTTTGAAATTTGAGAGCCAGTCAGCGATCTCGATCCGGACGCATCGCGTTTTTTCCTCCACTTCCAGTATGAAGGACGTGTTCATCCGATGGGCGAAACAGTGGCGCGGAGGAACAACGTGTCAGAGGATCGGATCCCGGTCACAAGGATCGCTAGTACAAATCAACCCGGAACGGTGTTGTCGACCAGTGAATGCGTGCGATGTCGATCAGACGCTCGATGGGGGTCGTTTCCACCGTTTTGCTGGAGTGCTGATCCGCCAGTGCCTTGTATGCCACTTGGCTGGCTTCGCCGAACGTTCCATCCGGTGTTACATCGGCACCAAGCGCCTGCAGCAGCCGTTGAGCGGCCTCGTCCACCGCCTCGGTCGGGAGGGCGTCCAGTACCTTTCGGGAGCGTTCCACTGACTTTTGATCACGCAGGGAGGCAGCGCGACCCGCGCGGTATGCGGCATCGGTAAGCGAAAGGCCCCCCGCGCCATCTGTCAGAATCAGATAGGCGGCATAGGCCCCGGCGTTGGCATCGCCCCGTTCCAGGCCCTTGTCCAGCCATTCAACCGCCTGGCCAAGGTCAGCCGTCTTGCCAAGCGCCCCGGTGGCGATCAGCTGACCGATGTTGCCGGGAGCGTTCGGATGGCCCCCGTCCGCCGCCTTGGTGAACCAGTCCAGCGCGACCTTTGCGTCCTTCTCCTGGCCGCCGAGGCCGTTCATGTAGACAAGTCCCAAGTTGTTGTAACCGTAGATATCCCCACGTGCCGCGCTTTCGTTCAGGTATCGCAAGCCGCGGGCCGGATCGTAGTACTCGCTTTCGGCGTCAAGGTAGAAATAGCCAAGTTCATTCATTGCATAGGTATGGCCAACCTCAAGCGAACGCATCAGAAGGTCGTACCCGCGCAGCCGCTGCTGCGAGCTTTCGCCAAAGCGCACCATCTGGCGGCCCAAAGCGTAGAAGGCATAGGGATCGCCAAGCTCTGTGCCTTCGCGAAAGAAGGCGAGGGCCTCTTCCGGCGCGGCAAGGACCACCGAGCCGCCGGTTTCGCGCGCCTTGTTCAGGATGGCATTGCCAATGGCATAGGAAGCGCGTGAATGACCCAGTTGCCGGGCGGTGTCCCATGCCGCGCGCGCTTCATCGTAACGACGCAGCGCAGTAAGGGCCCGGCCCAGCTGGTAGTGGAAACGGCCATTCTGCGGCTCGCGGTCCACCGCAGCCTGACACGCCTGAAGTGCTGTCTCAGGCTCGATTTCATTGGCAAAGCGCGCCACGCCGACACCTTCTGGATCAAGATGGTCTGCAGCAGCAAGATCGCAAGGGTCGGGCGTCAGGTCGATCTGAACGACCTTGGGTGCGCCATTCTGTTCCACCGTAAACTGGACTTTCAGCACAGGGTCCTGTGCAAACTGCACCGCGGAGCCGCCAACATAAGCGAAAGCCAGGCGCTGGAGTTCGGTGGTGGAAAGTGGAAAGACAGGAGCCGACTGGACACCCTGGTCGTCCAGAAGGACCAGGCGGCCGCCGCGCGGTGGCTCGGCCAGCCCGAAAGTGTCGTCGGGCCCAAGGGTAAGGTCCTTCGCCAGCGTTGCTCCGATTGCAACAGCAGGGGCAAGCGGCGCGGCGATGCGGATGTCGGGTATCGGAAGCGCAGCGTCGATGGGCAGAATTTCTGCCGAACTGGCAAAGAGTGTCAGACCACGTTCAAGCGACCCTCCCGCCTTGACCTTCGGGCCATTCTCCTCTGGGGCGGCGCTGACCCGCGAGATCGAAGCTGTTTCCACCATCGTAGAGCTGTCCCAGGGCACCTGCACACCCTGTGTTTCGATAAAGACATCGCGTCGAACTTGTTCGAACACGTCAGTCACCGGGACCGCTGCGGCAGAAGCCGCATCCAGGAACGCTGCGGCGAAGGGACTGTTTTCGCCCGCCCCGTCCAAAGCCACTTCGCCAGGCGATGTCGAGAAAACCACGTAGGAATTCACCGGGGCGGCAAGCGAGGCAAAGCCCGTCTCCACCTCACGCACGTCCGGGCCGAGGGAATCCTGCAGATTCACGCCGGCGAAGGGGTTGTTCCGGCAACTGTCCAGGATGACTATCTGAAGGCGCGCCCTTGCGCCGATGATTGAGACAAGGCTGCCGACCGACACGGTTTCAAACGGCAGGTCGTCGGCCTGATCCAGGTCTGCGTCCGTCGGGATGAGGTAGTTCTCGGAACCGATCTGCACGCCATGTCCGGCGTAGTAGAAGAGAACTTCGGTGTTGCGATCGACGTCAAAGAGCACACGCTGCATCAGCGCCTCGAAGTCGCGTTTCGAGGCGTCCTTCATCAGCGTGACGTCATATCCCTGGTCGGCCAGAAGGTCGGCCACGTCCAGCGCGTCATTCCACGCATTGGGCAGTTGCGGCGCATGGGCGTAACTTTGGTTGCCGATGACTATAGCGTATTTCTGCCGGGGTCCGTCGTCGGGAGCAAACTTGCGCGTGCTGGCTGGGACATGGCTTTCCGGGAAAGGTCCCGATGTGCTTTCCTGTGCAACAGCGGTCGACGCCGCGGCAGCCAGAAGCAAGGCGGCGACCGAGCTTTTGGCCAGGATGAGCCGCCCCGGCACGGCTTAGCCCCAGCCGCCGCTGCCGGAACCGCCATCGTCAAAGTCGATCACGACGGGCGGCTTCTTCTTGACCGGAGCAGGGGCCGGGCTGGCAGCCTTCTTTACCGGCACCGCTGCTGCTACGGGTGTTTTGGCGGCAGGAGCGTCGTCAGCAGGAACGTCCAGCATGTCGCAAGCACCAAGACCGCCAAGAGCCACAATAAGGAAAAGTCGTCTGGAAAAAGTGCCGAGCATCTGGGACCCCATCGGTTGAACCATCGGCGGACTGCTGAAAATGCGACGCGACGCAAACACCTGCATCAGAACGATGCCACAGTTCCCCCGTTTGAGCAACGCAACTGCACTATCGGCTCGCACAGACAGGAGATTCTTGCAGTCGTTCCCATCAGAAGTGGCGTGCGGCCCGTGACGGACGGCGTTACTTTGATGCGCCGAAGCCTCGCAGCCCGATCTGGTCGACAGGCGCGCCTGAGTCCATGTCCTCTTTAGTGCTTGACAGACTCGGCCAAATTATGACACCGATGTCATGACACCGATGTCATTGTCACGGTGCGGTCGCAAGCTTTCGGGGAGGGGGCATGTCGACAATCTACGATGTTGCGCGTCGTGCCGGGGTTTCGCCGAAGACGGTCAGCCGTGTTCTGAACTCGGACGGTCCCGTGGGCGAAAAGACGCGCGAGGCGGTAGAAGCCGCCATGCGCGAGCTGGGCTATGTCCGCTCCAACGCAGCGCGGATGATGCGGGCGCAGAAGTCCGGCATTATCGGTCTGATCACCGGGGCGATTTCGACCAAGAACCAGCCCTCGACGCAGCAGGGCCTTCCCGACCTTTACATCGTTCAGGGTATTCAGCGAGCCCTGGAATCCTCGGGCATGACGGTGATGATCGCCGACACGGCCGGGCGAAATGATCGGGTGCCACATCTGATCGACACCTTTCTGTCGCATCGGGTCGAAGGGCTGATCTACGTCGCCGAATACCACCAGGAAGTGAAGCTGCCGCGACTGCCCGACGACACCCCGATTGTCCTGGCGAACTGCTTTGATGCCCGCAGAACCCCCGCGGTTGTCCCGGATGACCGGCGGCTGCAGCGCGACCTTGTCCGAAGGTTGATCGTCGCCGGGCACCGGCGCATCGCCTACCTGTCGCTGCGTCCCGACATGGCGGCAGGGCGCTTGCGCCCGCTGGGATATCGCAACGCTCTGGAAGAGGCGGGCCTGACACCGGACCCCGCCCTCCTCCAGCACGTCGACTTCGACCAACCCGAGATCGGACCGCAGCTTCTGTGGGACACCATCGACCGGATGCTGCACCTGGACCAGCCGCCGACCGTCCTGTGCTGCGGCAACGACCAGATGGCAATGATGGTCTATGGCATCTTGCGCAGCATGGGCCGCAGGATGCCCGACGAAATCAGTGTGGCGGGCTTCGACAACTACCGCGCCATTGCCGAGACACTCTATCCGCCGCTGACCACGGTGGATCTGCCCTACAATGCCATCGGCGCGCGCGCGGGCGAGCGGCTGATGCAACTGATTTCCGGCGTGGGCCGGGATGATCACAGCCCGGTCCTGGTGGCCGGCCCTGTGCACTGGCGCGGCTCGGTCACCGAGCTGCGCCCTGAAAATGTGATAAGTTTCAAAACCCTCAGGGAGGAAAAGCAATGAAGATGTTCACTCTCGCGGCCTCGGCCGCGATCCTGGCGTGGGGCTCTGCCGCCCAGGCGCAGCAGACCTTGTCAATGTGGTATCACGGTGCTGGAAACGAGGTCGAAAGCAAGATCATCAACCAGATCATCGCGGACTTCAACGCCAGCCAGGCCGACTGGAAGGTCGAACTGCAAAGCTTCCCGCAGGCCGCCTACAACGACTCGGTCGTTGCGGGTGCACTGGCGGGCAACCTGCCCGACATCCTGGACGTCGACGGTCCGGTAATGCCGAACTGGGCCTGGGCCGGCTACATGCAGCCGCTGCAGATCGACGAAGCCAAGATCGAGGCCTTCCTGCCCGGACCCAAAGGCTATTGGGACGGCAAGCTCTATTCGATCGGGCTTTGGGACGCTGCCGTCGCCCTGGTGACCCGTCAGGCTTACCTCGACGAACTGGGCCTGCGCACGCCCACGCTGGAGCAGCCCTGGACCAAGGACGAATTCATGGCCGCGCTGGACGCCGCCAAGGCTTCGGGCAAGTTCGAATACGCCTTTGATCCGGGCATGGCCTGGACCGGCGAATGGTACCCCTACGCCTTCTCGCCCTTCCTGCAGTCCTTCGGTGGCGACATCGTCGACCGCTCGACCTACAAGACCGCTGAAGGTGCTTTGAACGGCGAGGCGGCTCTGGCCTTTGGCGAATGGTGGCAGGGTCTTTTCAAGAACGGCTATGCGCCTGCAACCCAGGACCCGGCTGACCGGGATGGCGGCTTTGCGGCTGGCAAATATGCCTTCTCGTGGAACGGCAACTGGGCGGCGCTGAATACGCTGAAGCAGTTTCCCGATACCGTCTTCCTGCCCGCGCCCGACTTCGGCAACGGCCCCAAGATCGGTGCTGCAAGCTGGCAGTTCGGCGTCTCGGCGGCCTCGAAGCATCCCGAGGGCGCGTCCGCCTTCATCGAGTTCGCGCTTCAGGACAAGTATCTGGCCGACTTCTCGAACGGCATCGGCCTGATCCCGGCGACCAAGACCGCTGCGGCGATGACCGAGAACTACAAGGACGGCGGGCCGATGGCGGTCTTCTTCGGTCTGACCGAGGGGCAGGCGCTGGTCCGTCCGGTGACCCCGGGCTACGTGGTCCAGGCCAAGGTCTTCGAAAAGGCCCTGGCTGACATCGCCAACGGCGCGGACGTGGCCGCAACGCTGGACGCCGCCGTCGACGAGATCAACGCCGACATCGAAAAGAACGGCGGCTACGGCCACTAAACGGCCTTCGGTCCCGGAGCAATCCGGGGCCGGGTTCTCCCCAGAACCTCGGCTGGCGGTTGTGCCGCCAGCTGCCTTTCCCCTTCACGCATCGAGGCGATCATGGCGTCGAAGTTCACCGTGTCCAACCGGACGGGCTGGCTGATGGCGGGACCTGCGGTCCTTCTGATCGCCGGGTTCGTGATCCTGCCCTTCTTCCTGGCCTTTGCCTTCTCCTTCACCAACCAGCGCCTCATCTCTCCGAACGCGACCGAGTTCGTGGGCCTTTCCAACTACCGCCAGCTTCTCGACGTCACCACGGTGACGCTGGAGCCGGTCCGCGACGATGCGGGCGCCATCACGATGAAGGACGGCGCGCCGGAATACCCCTCGCTGCGCACCCTGACGCGCAACAACCCCGACCGCCCCGACCTTGCCGGCATGAGGGAGTGGTTCAGCTTCTCCCTCGGCGGCGAGGATCGGACCTATGTCCTCGCCCGCGACGTCGTCTTCCTGACGGCAGTCGTCAACACCTTCATCTTCGTGCTGATCGTCGCCCCCGTGCAGGCGGGCCTTGCTTTGGGCCTGGCCCTGCTGATCAACCAGCGCCTGCGCGGCATCAACGTCTTCCGCGCGATCTACTTCATGCCTGTCGTCGTCTCGATCGTCGTCGTCTCGCTTCTGTGGCGGCTGATCTATGATGGCCAGTCGGGCCTTCTGAACAACCTTCTCGGCGCAATCAGCTTCGGCGTGATCCCGCCCGTCGACTGGCTGGGCAACCCCTCCACCGCGCTGGGGTCGATCATCGCCATGTCGATCTGGCAGGCCGTGGGCTTCCACATGGTGATCTGGCTGTCCGGCCTGCAGACCATCTCGCCCACCCTTTACGAGGCCGCCGCCATCGAGGGCGCGTCCAAATGGCAGGTCTTTCGCTACATCACCTGGCCCGGCCTGCGGAACACCGCCGTCCTGATCCTGATCGTCATCACCATGCAAGCCTTCGGCCTTTTCGCCCAGATCGACGTCATGACCAGCGGAGGCCCCTTGGACAGCACCCAGACCATCGTCTTCCAGGCCATCGAGCGCGGCTACGGCAAGCAGGACATCTCGGGCGGGTCGGCGATCTCGGTGATCCTGTTCCTGATCGTGCTGTCGATATCGCTCATCCAACGCTGGCTCACGCGGGAGAAGACCTGATGGCCATGATAGCTGCCGACAACCGCGGCCTGCGCCTGGTGACGCGCTACGCCGTCCTGGTTCTGATCGCGATCATCTTTATCTTCCCGCTGGTCTTCATGCTGATGTCCAGCCTGAAGCCCGACCAGCAGCTTTTGCAGGACTCTGGCAACCTTCGCGCCTTCCTTCCGGTGGGCGACATCAGCCTGCAGAACTATACCGACGCCTTCCAGCGCGCGCCTGTGGCGACCTTCGTCTTCAACTCCGTCCTCGTGACCGGGGTCACGGTGGCGCTGTCGCTTCTGATCTGCTCGGCGGCAGGGTTCGCCTTCGTCTTCGTGAACTGGAAGGGCCGGAACACGCTTCTGGCCCTGCTCCTCGCCACGCTGATCCTGCCCTTCGAGACCATCGCCATCCCGCTGCTGATGATGGTGGCACACCTGCCGTGGGTCGGCTTCGACGGCGTCTCCTGGGGCTGGCTCAACAGCTACCGCGTCCAGATCATCCCCTTCATCGCCGACGGCCTGACGGTCTTCCTGTTCGTGCAGTACTTCAAGGACCTGCCAGGCGAGCTGATCGAGGCCGCCCGCGTCGAAGGTGCCTCCTGGTGGCAGATCTACCGCAAGATCGTCATGCCGCTGTCCGGGCCGATCTTCGCCACGGCGGCGATCCTCAAGTTTCTTGTCATGTACAACCAGTATCTTTGGCCGCTTATGGTCACGCAGGAGGAAGGCTACCGCCCGGTCATGGTCGGCCTGCAGTACTTCTTCCAGCTCAACGTCGCCTGGGGCGAGGTCATGGCCTACCTGAGCATGATCACGGTCCCCGTTCTCGCCTTCTACCTTTACCTGCAAAAAGCCTTCATCGCGTCGATCGCCTCGACGGGCGTGAAGGGCTGAGGAGTCCGAACATGTCCTTCAAACTATCCGACCGCTGGCTCTGGGACAGCTGGTACATCCAGGATGGCGACATCTGGCACGGCTACTTCCTGCAAGCGCCGAAGTCGCTGATCGACC